>NZ_CP113517.1:3820000-4120000 GCF_024360925.2 Methylomonas rapida
CTTCTGATACCTCCAGCCGACTTCTCAATCGACCTTCGCAGGCGTACAGAACGCTCCTCTACCACTCACGCTTACGCGTAAATCCGTAGCTTCGGTACTATGCTTAGCCCCGGTAAATCTTCCGCGCAGACCGACTCGACCAGTGAGCTATTACGCTTTCTTTAAAGGGTGGCTGCTTCTAAGCCAACCTCCTGGCTGTCTGGGCCTTTCCACATCGTTTCCCACTGAGCATAGATTTGGGGACCTTAGCTGACGGTCTGGGCTGTTTCCCTTTTCACGACGGACCTTATCACCCGCCGTGTGTCTCCCGTGCTTGCACTTTCTGGTATTCGGAGTTTGCATCGGGTTGGTAAGTCGGGATGACCCCCTAGCCGAAACAGTGCTCTACCCCCAGAAGCGATACACGAGGCGCTACCTAAATAGCTTTCGAGGAGAACCAGCTATCTCCGAGCTTGATTAGCCTTTCACTCCGATCCACAACTCATCCCCTACCTTTTCAACGGGAGTGGGTTCGGTCCTCCAGTGTGTGTTACCACACCTTCAACCTGGTCATGGATAGATCGCCCGGTTTCGGGTCTACACCTTGCGACTAAACGCCCTATTAAGACTCGGTTTCCCTACGCCTCCCCTATTCGGTTAAGCTTGCCACAAAATGTAAGTCGCTGACCCATTATACAAAAGGTACGCAGTCACCCCACGAAGGGGCTCCCACTGCTTGTACGCATACGGTTTCAGGTTCTATTTCACTCCGCTCTCCGCGGTTCTTTTCGCCTTTCCCTCACGGTACTGGTTCACTATCGGTCAGTAAGGAGTATTTAGCCTTGGAGGATGGTCCCCCCATATTCAGTCAACGTTTCACGTGCGCCGACCTACTCGATTTCACTAAAAACAGGTTTTCGTGTACGGGGCTATCACCCTGTATCGCCGGACTTTCCAGACCGTTCCACTAACCTAAATCTAGCTTAAGGGCTAGTCCCCGTTCGCTCGCCACTACTTAGGGAATCTCGGTTGATTTCTTTTCCTCCGGGTACTTAGATGTTTCAGTTCTCCGGGTTCGCTTCAGTGAGCTATGTATTCACTCAAAGATGACCAGCTTATGCTGGCCGGGTTGCCCCATTCAGAGATCGCCGGATCAAAGGTTGTTTGCCACCTCCCCGACGCTTTTCGCAGGCTACCACGTCTTTCATCGCCTCTTACTGCCTAGGCATCCACCGTATGCGCTTATTCACTTGACCATATAACCCGAATACGTCTGTATTTTGGTTATCAGTCGCTGACATGTTCGCTGATGTATTGCTTGAGAACGCTTTGCGTTTTTGACGTTCGTCTTGGCCTTGCGGCTGACGCGCGTTTCAATTCGCATTACGCTTCAGTTTTGATCGTTTCCGATCAAGACTTTACAGATTTCCATATTGTTAAAGAGCTATTGATACGAATATCAATGCTATAAACCCTGAGTTTCGATCACGGCCTTCCGGCATTGATCATCAAGTCTTATAGCGTTGCTATCGGTATCTTGGCAGGTTCGACGCGACGTTTATCCACTCATGTGGCTATGGTGGAGCCAGGGAGGATCGAACTCCCGACCTCCTGCGTGCAAGGCAGGCGCTCTCCCAGCTGAGCTATGGCCCCGATGTGATTAAGACTTTCGCCTTTTTCGTTAGTTGGTGGGTCTGGGAGGATTTGAACCTCCGACCTCACCCTTATCAGGGGTGCGCTCTAACCAACTGAGCTACAGACCCAGGTGCGTCTTTCAATCGAAATAATTTGTTGTGAGCACGTATCAGGTGTTCTGTCTTTGTAAGGAGGTGATCCAGCCCCAGGTTCCCCTAGGGCTACCTTGTTACGACTTCACCCCAGTCATGAATCACAAAGTGGTAAGCGCCCTCCCGAAGGTTAAACTACCTACTTCTTTTGCAACCCACTCCCATGGTGTGACGGGCGGTGTGTACAAGGCCCGGGAACGTATTCACCGCGGCATTCTGATCCGCGATTACTAGCGATTCCGACTTCATGCAGTCGAGTTGCAGACTGCAATCCGGACTAGGATCGGCTTTTTGGGATTGGCTGGCTCTCGCGAGTTCGCAACCCTCTGTACCGACCATTGTAGCACGTGTGTAGCCCTACCCATAAGGGCCATGATGACTTGACGTCGTCCCCACCTTCCTCCGGTTTATCACCGGCAGTCTCCCTAGAGTTCCCGGCCGAACCGCTGGCAACTAAGGATAAGGGTTGCGCTCGTTACGGGACTTAACCCAACATCTCACGACACGAGCTGACGACAGCCATGCAGCACCTGTCTCTCGGTTCCCGAAGGCACCAAGTCATCTCTGACAAGTTCCGAGGATGTCAAGGGTAGGTAAGGTTCTTCGCGTTGCATCGAATTAAACCACATGCTCCACCGCTTGTGCGGGCCCCCGTCAATTCATTTGAGTTTTAGCCTTGCGGCCGTACTCCCCAGGCGGTCAACTTAATACGTTAGCTCCACCACTAAGTTCTTTAAGAACCCAACGGTTAGTTGACATCGTTTACGGCGTGGACTACCAGGGTATCTAATCCTGTTTGCTACCCACGCTTTCGTACCTCAGCGTCAGTTTGAGTCCAGAGAGCCGCCTTCGCCACTGGTGTTCCTTCAGATCTCTACGCATTTCACCGCTACACCTGAAATTCCACTCTCCTCTACTCAACTCTAGTTCCCCAGTATCAAATGCAGTTCCCAGGTTAAGCCCAGGGCTTTCACATCTGACTTAAAAAACCGCCTACGCACGCTTTACGCCCAGTAATTCCGATTAACGCTTGCACCCTCCGTATTACCGCGGCTGCTGGCACGGAGTTAGCCGGTGCTTCTTGTATGGGTAATGTCAGTCTACCGGGTATTAACCGATAGGTGTTCCTTCCCATTGAAAGTGCTTTACAACCCTCAGGCCTTCTTCACACACGCGGTATTGCTGGATCAGGCTTGCGCCCATTGTCCAATATTCCCCACTGCTGCCTCCCGTAGGAGTCTGGGCCGTGTCTCAGTCCCAGTGTGGCTGATCATCCTCTCAGACCAGCTACGGATCGTCGCCTTGGTAGGCCTTTACCCCACCAACTAGCTAATCCGACATAGGCTCATCTATTAGCGCCAGGCCCGAAGGTCCCCGGCTTTCCTCCGTAGAGCGTATGCGGTATTAGCGTGAGTTTCCCCACGTTATCCCCCACTAATAGGCAGATTCCTATGCATTACTCACCCGTCCGCCACTCATCCAGGTGCAAGCACCCTTCAGCGTTCGACTTGCATGTGTTAAGCATACCGCCAGCGTTCAATCTGAGCCATGATCAAACTCTTCAGTTTAATTTTGCTTTGTGACTATATGATTAGCCACCAATCTTGACTCGATTACAGAACGTCATTTAAGCTTTAAATTGACGCGGTCTGTACCGATAATTTCCAACAGAAACTTCTCCGATACATGCCCACACAAATTATTTCGATTCTTCTTGTTAAAGAGCTAAGGGCATTCATTCCGCCCTGTTGAGCCGATGCATTCTACAGCATCTCAACTCATTGTCAAATTTATTTTTTCGAGGCCTTCAAAAAACAACACCCCGAAACCATAAATCAGGGCAACCAAAAACTTTACCCCTCTCGAAGCATTTGCTTTCAAACAACCCCGAAGAGCCGACCATTCTACAGCCCTCAGCATGAATGTCAAGAAATTATTTCGACTTTGGCGAATTTCCTCTTACCTACCTGATAAACATGCTGACTAGACAAAGCCAACACCGCTTTCGTATCCTCCAGTTTTTCACCATCAATTTTGACCGCCCCCTGCTTGATCATCCGCAGCGCCTCGGATGTACTGGCCACCAAACCCGCCTCCTTCAATAGGTTGGCTATCGGCAAACCCGCCGAATCGGCCTTGAGTTGAATTTGCGGCATATCATCCGGCATAGCTCCGCGTTGAAAACGCGCCTCAAATTCTTCCAGAGCTCTTCTTGCCGCCTCAGCGCCATGAAACCTAGCAACAATTTCTTGCCCCAAACTGACCTTAAAGTTTCTTGGATTAGCACCTTCGCCACATTCACGCCGCCACTTCTCGATTTCGGTCATCGGCTTGAAGCTCAGCAGCTCGAAATAACGCCACATCAATTCATCGGAAATCGACATGATCTTGCCGAACATATCATCCGGCGCATCGGCGATCCCTATATAGTTGTTCAATGACTTGGACATTTTCTGCACACCATCCAGACCTTCCAGGATTGGCATCGTCAACACCACTTGCGGCTTTTGTCCATGCATTTCCTGCAGATGCCGCCCCATCAACAGATTGAATTTCTGATCAGTCCCACCCAACTCGACATCGGCCTTCATCACCACCGAATCGTAGCCTTGAATCAATGGATACAAAAACTCATGGATCGCAATCGGCTGGCCATTTTTGTAACGCTTATGAAAGTCATCCCTTTCCAACATGCGCGCCACAGTATGTTTGGCTGCCAACTGAATCACTTCAGCACTGGACATCACCCCCATCCACTCCGAGTTGAACTTGATCTCGGTTTTTTCTGGATCGAGAATCTTGAACACCTGCTCTTGATAGGTCTTGGCATTTTCCACCACATCCTCTCGACTCAACGGCTTGCGAGTAACATTTTTACCCGTAGGATCACCAATCATCGCGGTAAAGTCGCCAATCAGAAATTGGACTCTATGTCCCGCATCCTGAAACTGCTTGAGCTTATTGATCAACACGGTATGCCCCAAATGCAAATCCGGTGCCGTCGGATCAAAACCCGCCTTGATGGTCAGAGGCCTATTTTCTTCCAGTTTTTTAATCAACTCCGCTTCGAGTAAAACTTCATCTGCGCCGTATCGCAACTGCGCCAAGGTTTCTTGCACCAATTTCTTCTCCTGAAAACCGATAAATTTCCCGCATTATAAATTATCGCTTCGCGAATCAAGGACAAAAAATCCCCATTAAGTTGGCCATAACCCGGAAAATTGCCTACAATGAACCGCTCGACAACCATTGAAGTGTGATTGCTGTGAAAAACAGAATACTCAAGACGGTACTCCTAAGTACCTGTACCGTCGTTGCCGCTAGCGCAAGTTATGGATTAATTCCGCATAAAAACTTTTTCGAAGACACCCGAAACCAAGAACAAGAGCGACTAATCTCTTCCAAAGTCAATCAGTACACCAACTACGTCGCCCCGGCCGACCCAATCGAAGAAGCCGCTTTTTCCGAAGACCTGGAACATACCGTCAAATCCGGCGAAAATTTATCCACCATATTCTCGGCATTGAATCTAAGCCCCGAGGATTTACACAAAATCATCCATTCCAATGATACCGGCAAACAATTCGCCGATGTTCTCCCCGGTCAAGACGTAGTGGCAACGGTTGACGCCGAAGGCAAACTGGAACAACTGACCTATGCCAAAAACCCTTTTGAAACCCTGGTCGCCACTCGCCATGACGATGGTTTCGACGTCAAATTGTTCAGCAAAAAAATTGATTATCAAATCAGCAGCGCCAAAGCCACCATCCATTCGTCCTTGTTCGAAGATGGCGTAAAAGCCGGCCTGTCAGAGAAAATCATCTTGAAATTGGCCGATATTTTCGCCTGGGACATCGATTTTGCGTTAAATTTACAAGATGGCGACGAATTCACCGTGGTCTATGAAAAGCTATTCGTGGACGGTAAGGAATTCGATACCGGCGAGGTATTGTCGGTAGAATTCGTCAACCAAGGTAAAACCTACGCCGCCGTCCGTTTCGAAGACAACCAGGGGCATACGGGTTATTACACACCGGAAGGCAACAGCTTGCGGAAGGCGTTTTTGCAAACACCGATGGATTTTGCCAAGATCAGCTCGCATTTCAATCTGCATCGCAAACACCCGATTCTGAACACGATCCGCGCACATAAAGGCGTTGATTATTCTGCCTCCATCGGCACGCCGGTCAAGACCACCGGCGACGGAAAAATCGTATTTCAAGGGGTCAAAAATGGCTATGGCAATGTCGTAGAAATTCAACATTGGCAAAAATATTCCACGCTCTATGCCCATTTATCCCGTTTCAAATCCGGCCACAAAGTTGGCAGCGCTGTCAAACAGGGCGATGTGATTGGCTATGTCGGCAAAACCGGCTTGGCAACCGGGCCACATTTGCATTATGAATTTCGCATAGCAGGTCAACACGTCAACCCGTTGACGGCGAAATTACCGCGCTCTTTGCCGATGGATAAATCACTGTTAGCCAAATTCAAGGCCCAAACCCAGCCATTGATGGCACAATTACACAAAGCCAAAGGCGGCGAGTTGCTTGCAAAAAACTAAGCCCTCATCGGAACTTTATATTGGCTTAATGTCCGGGACCAGCCTCGATGGCATCGACGCTGGTCTCGTCGATTTAAGCAACGACCAAACCAAGGTCCTTGCCTTTCATTATCAACCTTTTCCGGCCGAACTCAGGCAACAGATTCATCAACTCAGCCAGCCAGACCAGCCCGTTTTACTTGAAGAATACGGCGCTATCGATGCCGAACTAGGCCAATTATTTGCCGAAGCTACCTTGGCCTTGCTCGAAAAAGCAAAAGTTTCGGCGACATCTATTTGCGCCATCGGCAGCCACGGACAGACGGTTTATCATGCCCCGAATGGCCCTCACGGCTTTTCCTTACAAATCAGCGACCCGAACCGCATCGCCCAAATCACCGGCATTACCACTGTCGCCGACTTCCGCCGCCGCGACATTGCCGCTGGAGGACAAGGCGCCCCGTTAGTGCCCGCCTTTCATCATGCCATGTTCAGCCGGCCCGACCAAGCCATAACGGTACTCAATATCGGCGGCATCGCAAACATCACGGTACTCAAGCAAGACGTCATCCTCGGTTTCGATACAGGCCCTGGCAATACCTTGATGGATTACTGGTGCCTACAAAACCTGGGGCAGAATTATGACGCTAATGGTAACTGGGCGAGCAAAGGCAAAGCTAATGACGAGTTGCTATCGCACTTGCTCGACGACACATACTTCCGCGCAATTCCGCCCAAAAGCACCGGTAAAGAGTATTTTTCTCCCACCTGGCTGGAACAAAAGCTCTCGCCTTTCCGGGCCGGCCCGGCCGAAGACATCCAGGCCACATTGTGCCAATTCACCGCCAATAGCATCGCTGATGCCATTTTGAAGTATGCCGCCGACAGTCATGAAATCTTAGTCTGTGGTGGTGGCGTACATAATCTGCAACTATTGTCCATGCTGCGAGAACGACTGCCGGCCCCGATGACATCCACAGCCGAATACGGCATCGATCCCGACCATGTCGAAGCCATTGCCTTTGCCTGGTTAGCCAAACAGACCCTACACAATAGACCGGGCAACTTGTGCAGTGTAACCGGCGCCCGTACGCCAGTGGTGCTCGGTGGAATTTATCCAGGCCGCAACTGATTAAGGTACACTTTTCCAAGATTCAGTGACTTTAACGGAATTTATTCCCCACCCATTGCGAAATTTAGCGTCCATACAGGGATTATGATCCATGAAAAAAGCGCCGTTACCTCCATCGGAACTTTATAAGTCGTGTAACCTCGAGCAATTGCATTTCACTTCTACGGATGAACTGGAAGACATTGACATCATCGTCGGCCAGGAACGCGCGCTGGATGCTCTGAAGTTTGGCATCCGCATCAAAAAAGAAGGCTATAACATTTTCGCGATGGCGCCCGATGGCACCGGCAAGCTGACCACAGTCAAACAACTGGCCGAACACGAAGCCGCCCGCCAACCCGTGCCACTCGACTGGTGCTATGTCCATAATTTCAGTCATCCGGCAAAACCGACGGCTATTCACCTGGAACCAGGGCAAGGCAAGGTATTTCAGGAGGACATGGCCGAACTGATAGACGAATTGAGCGTCGCGATACCGGCTGCTTTCGACGGCGATGAATACCGTTCCAGGGCTGGCGAACTGGAAAGCGAATCCCGCCAGCGCGAATTGAATGAAATCAGCCAAATTCGAGAAGAAGCCGAACAAGCGCATATCATTTTTACCGAAACCGCCACCGGCTATGCCTTTTTGCCCGCCGACGAGAATAATGAGCCTCTGACGCCGGAACAATTCAACAAACTGGACAAGGAACAGCAGCATCGCTATCAGGAAACCGTCCTCAAATTGCAAGAACGGGTACAAGCCGCGATCAAAAAATTCCCGGTCTGGCGAAAGGAAACCAAGCGCAAACTGCAAGCCTTGAATCGAGAAGTGGCCGAACTGGCGGTCAACCATTCCATCGATGAATTAAAGGATAAATACGCCAAATCGCAAGCGGTATTGAATTATCTGACCGCCGTGCAAAAAGACATCATCGACCATGTGCGCGACTTCATTCCGCACAGCGAAAAAGTCATTTCCTTCATGGAATTGCCACAAGAGCCCAACCCGTTCAAACGCTATCAGGTCAACCTGATGGTCGATTTGAGCCATAAACGTTCGGCGCCGGTGATCTGCGAGGATTTGCCGAACTATGGCAATCTGCTCGGCCGCATCGATCACCAAGCCCACATGGGGTCACTGGTTACCGACTTTACGATGATCAAACCCGGTGCATTGCACAAAGCCAACGGCGGCTATTTGATCATCGATGCCCGCAAGGTCTTGATGCAACCCTACGCCTGGGAAACCTTGAAGCGCAGCCTGAAATCCGGCGAAATCCGCATAGAATCCTTAGAGCGCGCGCTGAGCCTGATCAGCACCTCATCCCTGGAGCCGGAACCGATTCCGCTGGACATCAAAGTCATCCTACTAGGCGACCCCATCATCTATTATCTGCTGAGTTTCTACGATCCGGAGTTCCAGGATTTCTTCAAGGTAGCCGCCGATTTTGCCGGCAGCGTCAATCGTGGCGATAACATCATCGATTACACGCGCATGCTGGCCACCATCGCCCGCCGGGAAAAGCTGCGCCCGTTGAGCCAACAAGCCGTGGCCCGTGTCATCGAGCACAGCGCCAGAATGGCCGGCGACGCCGAAAAATTACTGACGCATCTGCGCAGCATAAAGGATTTGCTGACCGAGGCGGACTTCTGGGCCGCCGAAAACGGCCATACCCAAATCACCCACAGCGACGTGCAGCAAGCCATCGATCAAAAAATCAAACGCCTGGATAAAATCCGCGAACGCATCTACGAAAACATCCAGCGCGGCACCATCATGATTGACACCAGTGACAAAGTGGTCGGTCAAATCAATGGTTTGTCGGTATTGCAATTGGGCGAATTCGCCTTCGGCCAACCGTCCAGAATCACCGCCACCACCCGTATGGGCAGCGGCAAGGTAGTGGACATCGAACGAGAAACCGAGCTGGGCGGCGCCATTCATTCCAAGGGCGTGTTGATTCTGTCCAGCTTCATCGCCTCCCGTTACGCCCGCACCACACCGTTTTCGTTATCCGCCAGCCTAGTGTTCGAACAATCCTACGGCCACGTCGAAGGCGACAGCGCTTCGCTGGCGGAATTGTGCGCAATCCTGTCGTCTTTGGCGCAAGTGCCTTTGCGCCAGGATTTGGCAATGACGGGTTCGGTCAACCAGCTCGGCCAGGTCCAACCCATCGGCGGCGTCAACGAAAAAATCGAGGGTTTCTTCGACGTCTGCTCGGCTCGCGGCCTGACCGGCAACCAAGGCGTCATCATTCCCGCCGCCAACATACCGTTCCTGATGTTGCGCTGGGACGTCGTGCACGCCGCCCAAAGCGGCAAGTTTCACATTTATGCGGTGAATACCGTCGATGAAGCCCTGGAGCTCTTGAGCGACATGGAAGCCGGCAACGCCGACGACCAAGGCCAGTACCCGGCGGATTCCTTAAACGCCAAGATCGATGCGCAGTTGCAGCAGTTTACGACGTTGCGGAAGGCGTTTAGCACTAAGGAAGGGAATGGGGCGGAGAAATAATCCAGCTTGGATACGCCGGGCAATGGCGATGCGCATCGATTACACTATGAAGCATCCTTTCGGATACAAAAATGGTAAGCAATGCGTACCCTACATGACTGCTTGGTCAAGATGGTAATCGCTGGTAAACTCATCGAAAACCGAGATGCGCATGGCAACGATTACGTTCGACACCCACGAATTTATCAAAGAGCTGAAAAAAGCCGGTTTCAGTGAAGAGCAGGCGGAAGTCATTACCAAATTGCAAAAAACCGCCGTGGCTACGACACTCGAACAGGCAAGGCACGATTTCGAGTTGGACGA
Organism: Methylomonas rapida; assembly: GCF_024360925.2. Lineage (NCBI taxonomy): Bacteria > Pseudomonadati > Pseudomonadota > Gammaproteobacteria > Methylococcales > Methylococcaceae > Methylomonas > Methylomonas rapida. The sequence continues at coordinate 3,830,242 of NZ_CP113517.1, forward strand.
CTTGGCGACCAAGCGTGACTTAAAGGCGCTGGAAACCGAATTAAAACGCGATATCAAGGAACTAGAGCTCAAGCAGGATGCAAAACTGGCAGAAACCAAGTCGGAACTGATACGTTGGGTCGTTAGCGTTGGCCTACTACAGACGGCGCTAATAGCCGCCCTATTGCTCAAAATCATATCAGCGCTTCCAGGCTAATCCGGTCGCTACGATGCTACCCTTTTCGCACCTTTCTTGGACGCATCAAGGGTACAGCGCCACCGTTTCCAGGCCCTGATTCTCACGCAAGCCAAACATCAAATTCATGTTCTGAACGGCCTGCCCCGACGCGCCTTTCACCAGATTGTCGATCACCGACAAAATCACCACCGTGTCGCCGCCTTGCGGTTGATGCACGGCGATTTGGCAGCGGTTGCTGCCGCGCACGTTGCGGGTGTCGGCATGGCTGCCGGCCGGCAATACGTCGACGAAATACTCGTTTTGATAACGCTGTTCGAACAAGCCTTGTAAATCCACTTCGCCGGTCAACCGCGCATACAAAGTCGCATGGATGCCGCGTATCATCGGCGTCAGATGCGGCACGAAGGTCAGGCCGATATTTTGTCCGGTTGCCAATTGCAAGCCTTGCTTAATCTCGGGCAAATGCCGATGTCCCGGCACGCCGTAAGCCTTGAAGCTTTCGCCGGCTTCGCTCATCAGCGACGGGATTTCCGCCTTGCGCCCCGCTCCGCTGACACCGGACTTGGCGTCGGCGATCAAATGGCCGGCGTCGATGACGCCGGCTTCCAGCAACGGCAAAAAACCCAGTTGCACGGCGGTCGGATAACACCCGGGACAAGCGATCAAGCGGGCTTGCTTGATCGCCTCGCGGTTGATTTCCGGCAGACCATAAACGGCTTCGGCGACCAAATCCGGGCTGGCGTGGCTCATGCCGTACCATTTTTCCCATTCTTCAATGTCCTTGATGCGAAAATCCGCCGACAGGTCGATGATTTTGATCCCGCGCGCCAGCAAGTCGGTGGCCATGTTCATCGCCGTGCCGTTCGGCGTGGCGAAAAACACCACGTCGCAATCGGCCAGATTGTCGAATTCCGGCGGCGAAAACACCGCATCACACAAACCGCGCAGGCTGGGGTAGGTCTTATCGACTCTTTGTCCAGCATCGGCGCGCGACGTCACCGCCGCGACCTCGACTTCCGGATGCAATGCCAATATCCGCAATAACTCGACGCCGGTGTAACCGGTACCGCCCACTATGCCTGCTCGTATCATGTTGTGTTCGTCTCGCTGAATAAACTAGGCCCGAACCGCCGTCGACTCGGGCGTAAAGCCGCATATAATAAGGCTTATCGTGTTTACTAAAAACCCCAAACCATGCGCGCGATCAAAATCGTCGAAAACACCTTGCAATTAAGCGAATTGCCTAAGCCTGCGCCCGCCCAACACCAGGTGTTGATACAAGTGGCCGCGGCCGGCGTGAATCGGCCGGATTTGCTGCAACGTCAGGGTGCCTATCCACCGCCGCCGGACGCTTCACCGATTCTGGGTCTGGAGGTCGCCGGCACGATTGTCGAAATGGGCGACGAGGTCAAAAACTTTCGGGCTGGTGATGCGGTGTGCGCACTGGTCACGGGCGGCGGCTACGCCGAATATTGCCTGGCCTCCGCAAGCTGCTGTTTGCCGATACCGGACGGCTTTTCTTTAACAGAAGCCGCCGCACTACCGGAAACTTTTTTCACGGTCTGGAGCAATGTGTTCGAGCGCGGCCGCTTGGCGCCAGGCGAAACCCTATTGGTACACGGCGGCGGCAGCGGTATCGGCACCACAGCGATACAACTGGCTCAGGCTTTCGGCAACAAGGTTTACGTGACTGCGGGCAGCGCCGACAAATGCCAACGCTGCCTGGCGCTAGGCGCGGATGCCGCGATCGATTACCGGCAACAGGACTTCGTCGAAAGTATTCATCACCTGACAGAGGGCAAAGGCGTCGACGTGATTTTGGACATGATCGGCGGCGATTACTTCCCGCGTAATCTCAAATGCCTGGCCACCGATGGCCGACTGCTGCAAATCGCGATACAAAACGGCATGAAAAACGAAATCAACCTGTGGGCCATCATGGCCAAACGCCTGACTGTCACCGGCTCCACGCTCAGAACCCGCGACGACGCCTTCAAAGCCAATATCGCCAGACAATTGCGCGACAAGGTCTGGCCCTTATTGGAAGCCGGCAAAATCAGGCCGGTCATCGATTCTATCTTCCCGCTGGCCGATGCGGAGCACGCCCATGCCCGCATGGCAAGCAACCAACACTTCGGCAAAATCATCCTGGAGATTTAAATGAGCTATACCACACTGATATCCGCCAACGAACTGGCCAAGCATTTGGATCAGCCCGACTGGGTAATTTTCGACTGCCGCTTCTCGCTGGCGGACGCCGGCCTCGGCACCAAAGCCTACCGCCAAGGCCATCTTCCCGGCGCCCGCTATGCCGACTTGAATAAAGACCTGTCGTCACAGGCCTTGAGTCATACCGGCCGCCACCCATTGCCAGATTTTGCCGTGTTGGCGAAAAAATTGGGCGACTGGGGCGTTTCCAACCGTAGCCAGGTCGTGGTTTACGACGACGCCGGCGGGGCCTTTGCCGGCCGCCTGTGGTGGCTCCTGCGCACGATGGGCCATCAAGATGTCGCTGTGCTGGACGTCGGCATCCAGCAATGGCAAAAGCAAAACTTACCGATGACCACGCATTTACCGAAGGTCACTCCAGCCCAATTTCGCTGCTATCTGGACGCCAAACAATGGGTGAGCGCTACGGAAGTCGAAAACGGCCTGGCAAGCCGCACGATTACCTTGATAGATGCCCGCACGCCGGAACGCTATGCCGGCCTGCAAGAACCTATCGACCCCGTGGCCGGCCACGTACCCAAAGCCATCAATAGGCCGTTTCAATTGAATCTGGATAACAACGGCCTGTTTCTGCCGGCCGAAGACCTGAAAAAACAGTTCCAGCGTCTGACCGAATCGCGGAAACCCGAACAGGTCGTTCATATGTGCGGCTCGGGCGTGACGGCCTGCCATAACCTGCTGGCGATGGAAATTGCCGGCTTGAGCGGCTCCAGACTTTACGCCGGTTCGTGGAGCAAATGGATAACGAATAAAAATCGCGCCGTAGCGAAATCCGTATAACGGCGCGACCTGGATTGACATGAGATGATGAATAGCGTTTTAACCATAAACACAATTGAACGCGCGCTCCCAATGCGACTAGGGCGCGCGACGCAGTAAGTGTTTTAATTCAAAACGCCCGCAAGGGAACGTCGGTAAAAAATCAGCGTTCCTCCGCGGCCATCTGTCTATGGTATTCCGCCATTTGCCGGCTTTCCTTGGCCGCCATTTCCAAATCCCTGATCATTGCGCTTGCCTGAGATTTTAAATCTTGAATTCTTTTGCCATATTTCCAGGGCCTTGCCAAATATTCCTGCAACATTTGCTGCTCTTCTTTGGCATCGGCATCCAGCGTATTCGCAATGTCTTCATAATGCTCGGCAAGACGCAGATGTGCTTCTCGGCTATCCGCCGTCTGCACCTCTTTGGCCCAGCTTTGCGGCTTGGGGCCTGTCTCGGTTGCGCAAGCGGACAATAGACTCAACGCACCAATCAAAACGGTTAGTTTTTTTAGCTTCATTGCTCCTTTCCTCTGTCGTTGACCTTAAAAAAACCGCCATCCACGGACAAGCTTCTCCGAAGATGGAACCAGATTTTCTCATATCCGGCGTGAACGTTTCGGTGCGGCATGGTATTGGTCGATTTTCAGCATGGCTTCTTCAAAGGATTGCACCATGTTGTCAAATGCGGAAACCGGCACTACCTCGCCATCCGCCGACTCGCTCGCGCCCTGATGGGTATTTTCCATTGGGTCATTCGTTTCGGCAACCCGTTCATTGGCATCGGCTTGATCTACGTTGAGATCGGCCGATGCCTCGACGACCTCATCGATCTCCAAAGCATAATGGCTGCTATCGTGTTTACCATCGTTGATCAGATGGCGCCGGTATTGCAAAAAGGACTCGCGCGTAAACACGTACGGGTCCAATGCGGCTTCGTTGATGAAGTTCAATGCTCCTTCGGCATTTGCGCGATCGCTGATCCCCTCGAGAATCTCGGTACCGGGAACATAGGTGCCAGGGTTTGCGGCTTTATCGACGATCAAACCGCCGCCATCACGAAGCGTTGTAGGCCCCATGATGGGCAGAACCAAATAAGCGCCCTCCTCGACCCCCCAAACCGCCAGGGTTTGTCCAAAATCCTCGATGTTATGATGTAAGCCAAATTCACTAGCAACATCGATCAATCCGCCCATGCCAATAGTCGTATTGGTTAGGAAGCGGCCGGCATCCGCGGCACTTTGCTGGAACTTGCCCTGCAGAACGTCGTTCAACACCACGTTGATACCTTTCAGGTTGCTGAAAAAATTGCTCACCCCGGTTTCCATGAAATCGGGCGTAATAAACTTGTAACCATCCGCGACCGGTTTGAATAAATATTTATCCAAACCCATGTTGAACGCATACACGGAACGGTTAAAGTCCTCAAAAGGATCAACCTGGCTGACATCCGTCGACAGAGTGTCCACGGCCGAGGCTTCCGCGCGTTTCTCGGTACTCGCGCATCCCGTAAACACCAATGCGCTTGCGACAACAAATGCTTGAACGACATATGCCCGGTTCGCATTTGGATAGGATCGAATAGCCATCGTAGCCCCCTCGTTTGACTTTGTGGATTTGAGCGACTATCAAGGATAAACCATGATAATCCAAGTAGTATTGAATCGATACAGTTAATATACCACTTTAGTCGGCTGTGTCGTACAAATTCTGTAATTCTGCTGCTTTCAACACAAATCACCGAGAACAAGCGCCGGTTGCCATCGCGCATCATCACGCAAATCCGACATCTCACTGGCAAAGCACGACCAGCCACGGAAAGGCTGAGGAAGATATTGTTGAACCTAGAAAAATCATTTGGTCCAAAAATCACGAAAAGTTTCAAACAGTCATCACACCTAAGAGCAGCACCGGACAGGTGAATCGATAAGATTCCTAACGCAATGATTTATTTCGTGTATTTCGTGATTTTCGTGGACTTACTGTCGTTTTTAGGCTGAAGGGAAAGAAAAAATCAGTGCGTACTATTTAGCCCCTGGAAAACCCAATTGCTTCCAGGCTTCATATAGCACGACGGCTACGGTATTGGACAAATTGAGACTGCGGCTTTCTTGGCGCATCGGCAAATACAACTTCAAGCCGGCTGGATACCCCTGTAAAAACTCCGCGGGCAGGCCGCGCGATTCCGGACCGAACAACAAGGCGTCGCCGATTTGAAATTTTATCGCGTCATAGCCAACCGAGCCTTTGGTGGTCAGTGCAAACAAACGCTTGGGCCTACCTCGTTCGATATAGTCGCCTAACGAAGCATACTGCCTGACGCTGACCCATTCATGATAATCCAGCCCGGCCCGGCGCAGACGTTTGTCGTCCAGTTCGAAGCCGAGCGGCTGTATCAAGTGCAGATGCGCGCCGGTATTCGCACACAAGCGTATGATATTGCCGGTGTTCGCGGGGATTTCCGGCTCGAACAGGACAATGTCCAGCATGCTTTATTCGTCGCCCACATCGACTGGCGAAAGCTTCCAGATGTCACGGTTGTAATCGGCAATGGTGCGATCGGTAGAAAATTTACCGCTGGCCGCCGTGTTATAGATGCTCATTTTGGTCCAATATTCCTGGTCGCGCCAAGCTTCATCGACCCGTCTTTGCGCATCGAGATAGCTGCGAAAATCGGCAATCGTCATCCATGGATCGTTAGGGCTTTTAATGGATGCCATAATATCGTCGAAAATCCCCGGCTCGAACTGGTTGAAATGACCACATTCCAACAAGCGCATCACCCCTTGCAGATCGGGATCCTGATCGATGTAGGTTTGCGGATTGTAATGCGGCCTCAAGGCTTCGACTTCCGCCTCGGTCAAGCCGAACAGGAAGAAGTTCTCCTCGCCGACTTCCTCACGAATCTCGATATTGGCGCCATCCAGGGTACCGATGGTCAACGAGCCGTTCATCATGAATTTCATGTTGCCGGTGCCTGACGCCTCCTTGCCGGCGGTGGATATTTGCTCGGACAAATCGGCGCCGGGACAGATTTTCTCCATCGCCGATACCCGATAGTTGGGCAAGAATACCAACTTGAGTTTTTCCCCCACTTCGGGATCGTTATTGATTACGCTGGCGACATTGTTGATCAATTTGATGATTTTCTTGGCCATCACGTAACCGGGCGCGGCCTTGCCACCGATCAACACACAACGGTCCACCCAGTTGGCGGTATCGCCGCGTTTGATGCGATCGTACAGATGAATGACGTGCAAAACGTTCAAAATCTGCCGCTTGTATTCGTGTATGCGTTTGACCTGCACGTCGAACAAGGCATTGACGTTGATGTCGATATCCAGCTCGGCTTTCTTGAAATCGACCAACCGCTGCTTGCTCTGTTGATTCAAATCCCGCCATTTCTTGCGGAAAGCCGCATCGTCGGCATAAGGCCTGAGCTTGGCCAGTTGCGACAAATCGGTAATCCAGCCGTCGCCGATGGTTTCGGTAATGAACTCGGCCAGTTCCGGATTGCACCCCGCCAGCCAGCGTCTGGGCGTAACACCGTTGGTTTTGTTGTTGAATTTGTGAGGCCACAATTCGTAAAAGTCCTTGAACAGGCCTTCTTTCAATAGCTTGGAATGCAACTCGGCCACGCCGTTGACCGAAAAGCTGCCGACGATTGCCAGATACGCCATGCGTACTTGTTTTTCCGACCCTTCCTCGATCAACGACATGCGCGCCAAACGCTCGCCGTCGCCCGGCCAACGCGCCGACACCTCCGCCAGGAAATGCGCGTTGATTTCAAAGATGATTTCCATCAAGCGCGGCAGCAAAGTTTGCATCAGGTTGACCGACCATTTTTCCAGCGCTTCCGGCAACAGCGTGTGATTGGTATAAGCCATGGTCTGCCGGGTAATGTTCCAGGCTTCGTTCCAGGACAAACCATGAATATCCATCAACAAACGCATCAACTCCGCCACGGCGATGCAGGGATGCGTGTCGTTCAATTGAAAACAATTTTGCTCGGCAAATTTGCTGAAATTACGGCTATGACGGCCTATCCAGTTGGCGATCACGTCCTGCAAACTGGCGGATGCCAGCAAATATTGCTGCTGCAGACGCAAGGCCTTGCCGTTTTCGTTGGCATCGTTGGGATACAACACCATCGTAATGTTTTCTGCTGTGTTTTTCTGCGCCACCGCTTCGGCATAATCGCCGGCATTGAATTCCTGCAGATTGAATTCCTCGGTAGCCATCGCTTTCCACAGGCGCAAGGTATTGACCGTGCCATTTTTGTAACCCGGCACCGGGGTATCATAAGGCATCGCCAGCACATCACGGGTTTCTATCCAACTGGTACGTTTACGGCCGTATTCGTCGATATGGGTTTGGGTACGGCCGCCGAATTTGACGCGGGTCATGTACTCCGGCCGTTCGATCTCCCAGACGTTGCCATTGCGCAGCCAGTGATCGGGCTTCTCGATTTGCTCGCCGTTGACGATCTCCTGGGTAAACATGCCATATTCGTAGCGCAAGCCGTAACCCATCACCGGCAATTTCAGGGTGGCGCAGCTATCGATGAAACAGGCCGCCAAGCGCCCCAAGCCGCCGTTGCCCAAGCCGGCATCAGGCTCGCTTTCCATCAGCTCTTCCGCCTCCAGGCCCATGTCGTACAAGGCTTGCTGCACTTCGCCGTCAATGCCCAGATTCAACATGGCATTACTCAAAGACCGGCCCATCAAGAATTCCATCGACAGGTAATAGGCTTTCTTGCAGTCGGTATCGCGATAGACGTTATAAGTTTTTTTCCAGCGTTCAACCAAGCGATCGCTAATCGTTAGCGACAGCGCTTCGTAGGCATAGTGCGGAGATCGACAATTCTCGTCACGCCCCAAACGGTGGCTGTAGTAGTGCTTGAAATCGGCGGTGATATGCTCCCTTTCCATCCCCAGTTTAGGCAGCTTGGTGATGTCCGCTTTGGGGTTACTCATACGAAAGACTTTGGATGGCATCGTTTTACCCTTCTGGAAGTGAATAATGGAATTTTGAAAACCGCCGACAAGTAAACCATGCGCCAGCCCACATGGCCGGCGCATGAAGGCAAGGCCAAGATCAGCGACTCAACTCAACTTACCGTGACATTGTTTGTATTTTTTTCCCGAACCGCAAGGGCAAGGATCGTTACGTCCGACTTTTTGCTCATGCCGGATGAACGGCTGTTCGCTGTTTTCCTGCGCGACCAGCAAAGGATCGGCTTCCGGCTCGGCTTCGAACGCGGAATGCGCCTCGGCATGTTCAAAATGCATTTCCATCGGCGCCTGGCGTTGTTCGTCGATGGCCTGCACATCCTCTTCACGTGTGACTTGGACTTTCGCCAGAATGGTCACGACTTCCGATTTGATGTGATTCAACAAGCTGTTGAACATCTCGAAGGCTTCGCGCTTGTATTCCTGTTTCGGATCCTTCTGCGCGTAGCCGCGCAAATGAATACCCTGGCGCAACTGGTCCATCGCCGCCAGATGCTCTTTCCAGCTATTGTCCAGCACTTGCAGCATGACCGATTTCTCGAAATGCCTGATCACATCGGCACCGATGCTGGCCGCCTTGGCCTCGCCTTCTTCCTCGGCTTTGCCAACGATCAATTGGCGCAATTTAAGCTCATTCAAACTCCTATCCTTCTCCAGCATCTCGGCTATCGGCATTTGCAGATTGAACTCCTGCTGCAAATAATGTTCCAAGCCGCGAATGTTCCATTGCTCTTCCATGGTTTTAGGCGGAATGAACTGGGTGATCGCATCGTTGATCACGTCGGCCCGGATGGCGGAGATGATGTCGCTGATATCCTCGGCCGCCATCAATTCATTGCGCTGCGCATAAACGACTTTACGCTGGTCGTTGGCCACGTCATCGTAAGCCAAAATTTCCTTACGAATATCGAAGTTGCGGCCTTCGACCTTGCGTTGCGCGCTTTCGATGGAGCGTGTCACCCAGGGATGTTCGATGGCCTCGCCTTCCTGCATGCCCAGTTTCTGCATCAAACCGGCCACCCGCTCGGAGGCGAATATCCGCATCAAATCGTCTTCCAACGACAAATAAAAACGCGACGAACCGGGGTCGCCCTGACGGCCGGAACGGCCGCGCAACTGATTGTCGATACGCCGGGACTCGTGACGTTCGGAGCCAATTACATGCAAACCGCCGGCGGCGATGACTCTTTCGTGCCTATCCAGCCAGGCCCCGCGTACGCGTTCCTTGTCGGCTTCGCTGGCATCTTCGCCCAGCGCCGCCAATTCCGCGGACAGGTTTCCGCCCAACACGATGTCGGTACCGCGACCGGCCATGTTGGTGGCTATGGTCACCGCGCCCGGCATGCCGGCATTTTCGACGATATGCGCCTCGCGCTCGTGTTGCTTGGCATTCAACACTTCATGCGGGATGTTGTGCTGCTTCAGCAGACTGGAAATCAACTCGGATTTCTCGATCGAGGTCGTGCCGACCAACACAGGCTGTCCCCGCGTGTAGCAATCCTTGATGTCTTCGATCACCGCATTGTATTTTTCCCGCGCCGACAAATAAACCAAATCGCCCATGTCTTTGCGGATCATCGGTCTGTGGGTCGGAATCACCACCACTTCCAAACCGTAAATCTTGTTCAGCTCGAATGCCTCGGTATCGGCGGTACCGGTCATACCGGACAGCTTTTCATACAGGCGAAAGTAATTCTGGAAGGTAATGGAGGCCAGGGTTTGATTTTCTTTTTGAATCGTGACGCCTTCCTTGGCTTCGATGGCTTGATGCAAGCCTTCGGACCAACGGCGACCGGTCATCATGCGACCGGTAAATTCATCCACGATGATGATTTGATCGCCTCTAACCACATAGTCGACATCTTTTTGAAACAAGACATGGCCGCGCAACGAAGCATTCAGGTAATGCATCAGACGGATATTGGCCGGATCGTAAAGCGTGGTACCCTCTTCGATCAGCCCCATCTCGGCCAGCATGTGTTCGACGCGCTCGTAGCCGGATTCTGTCAAATGCACCTGGCGGGATTTTTCATCGACCAAATAGTCGCCCGGCATCTTGTCCTGCATCTCCGGATCGTCAGCTTTTTCCTGCCGAGTCAAAAAAGGCACGATCTGGTTGGTTTTAAGGTAAATGTCGGTACTACCTTCGGACTGCCCCGAGATGATCAGCGGTGTTCTGGCTTCGTCGATCAAGATCGAGTCCACCTCGTCGACGATGGCGAAAAACAGGTCGCGCTGCACTTTCTGCCCCAAGCTAAAGGCCATGTTGTCGCGCAGGTAGTCGAAACCGAATTCGTTGTTGGTGCCGTAGGTGATATCGGCGGCGTAGGCGGCTTTGCGTTCGTCGTGATCGAGGTCGCTGACGATGACGCCGGTGGTCAAGCCCAGAAAACCGTATAATTGGCCCATGGTTTCGGCGTCGCGGCGAGCCAGATAATCGTTGACGGTCACGACATGAACGCCCTTGCCCGGCAAGGCATTAAGATAAGCGGCCAGGGTTGCCATCAGGGTTTTACCCTCACCGGTTTTCATTTCGGCGATTTTGCCGCTATGCAACACCATGCCGCCGATCAGCTGTACGTCGAAATGGCGCATGCCGAACACACGGGTAGACGCTTCACGTACCACCGCAAAAGCTTCGGGTATCAGGCTGTCGAGTTTCTCGCCATTGGCCAGGCGATCGCGAAACTCTTGCGTCTTGGCTTTTAATGCTTCGTCGGACAGTTTTTCGAAATCAGCGGCCAAGGCATTGACTTTTTTGACCAGCTTGCGTTTTTTCTTGATCAGCCTATCGTTACGGCTACCAATTACCAATTTAACCAGCTTCCCCAGCATGATACTTCCAGTGTGTGAGTGAATTCAAAGCCGTCGATTATAAACCCTATACACACTCTGTCACCACAAAACAAGCCATAAGAGCAGAAAAGCCAAGCCAACGTAAAGTAATTACTGGCTTTCGATAATCTCCAGACAACGTTGCAAGGTAAAACGAACGATGAACAATGACATTGCACTCGGATACAACAAATAATGTTCCGGTGCGACCAAGCTCGCCAGCACCAAACAGGCAATCAGCCTGGTATCGAAACGCGCCAGATTGTGTTGCAAATAAATCAGGGATTCCCGGGACGCGGGGTCGAAACGCGCGCTTTTGTTGATGATGGCTAGCGTCAGCCAACCCGACAGCAATGCGTAATACAGCGGAAATAAATAAAACATCGGCGCGTCGCGACTGAATAAGGGCTGCCAGTTGCCATACCACGCCGACAGCGCGCCCACTGCAAAACCGTCATGCCAAACCGCACCGGACAATTTTTTCCACCAACCCAAAAACAGGAACAATACAGCTGCCGCGCTACCGGCCATCCAGACCCACTGATCGAGCAGAAAAGACAAATAGATGCTCTGGCTTTTCACCAAAAATGCCAGCAACAAACAACAGACAATGAAAATAGGCATGAATGCTCGGTTCTACGAATGAAAACAATGGGTTTATGGGTCGACACCCCATCGCTGTTGCAAATACTCGCTACGGGTATCGAAGATACGCTGGAGTTTACCGCCTATCAGCAGCGCGTGCATGTATTGTCCAAACCAAGCCCAAGGCATCGCATAAAACACGATGTCTTCCACCACAATACCGTCGTCGGCTTCGGTCAAGCACACTTCATGACTCCAAAATCTGAACGGCCCCACGGCTTGCTGATAGACGAATCGATGCGGCTCATCGCAGTGACTCACTTCCGATAGCCAAGCCATCGGCATGCCGAAGACTACCTTCATCCGATAACTAATCCCTGAATCCGTGACTCCACATATTGCCAGACCTTTTATTCGTCATACTCTTCCAAAATTCGCTGAATTTAAAAGTGTGGTCCAGGCAATCGAGTTTAACGGCTAGAAATGCAGCGTATTATCTGGAATATTTTCCCTGCATGATTCAATTTGATGGACTTTAGGCGCAGGATTCCCAAGCCACTGTGAATTTGCGGCGTTGTGCTATCGATGGCAGAGCGATCAGTCGCTAGCCGGCGGCGAGTTTGGCGTAGGTGGATTCAAAAGCGATGAAACCGGGACAGCTCTGTGAAAAGCGCAGCTTCAGCCGGTGCCCGCTACGGATGAGTCGCGCGGCCAGATACATCAGTTCCTGGATCACGGTTTTGATACGCCGCCGCTTGGCAGGATGCCTGACCGGGCTTTGTTCGCCCAGCAAGCCGATCAGGCCTATCCAGCGCAGGATGTTGTAGCTATAGGCGCTGAGGCTCATGATCAGGTCGTTGGTGGCAAACTTGCCGGATGGCAGGCGCTCGATATCCAGATCGGTCTTGAATTCGCTGTGGAATTGTTCAGCGGTGGCATGGTCGCGATAGAGGGCAATAACCATGGCATCGTCGTAATCGGCCACCGGCAGACTGGTCCACCAGCCTTCGATTTCGATATCCGGTAGCACGAGGGCTTGGCCTTGAGCCGTGATGGTGCGCTCGGTGATTTGCATGACCCTGCGACAGGTATAGGTTTTACCGTTGCGAGTGTGTTGCTCCATGACACTGAACAAGGCCACGCGTTTGCCTTCGCGCGGTGTGGTCCACTGGCCGTGTTGTTCGGCGTAGGCCAGCCAGGCGTCGGCATCTTGTTTACGCGGGTTCCATTTGATGATGAAATCGACCTGATCGGCTTCGTGTAAGTCGATGCGATTGTCGAGCGCGTCGTGACCGCCATCCAGCCGGACCAACAAAGGCAAAGTCGTCAAACGTTTCGCGGCGGCGAGTCCGCGCTCCAGCGCATAGCGGAATTCGTATTGGCAATGCTGCTTGCCTTCGCGCAGTTCATTACCAATACACCAGCCCTCTTTACCCAGATAGAGGGCAATCGGGGCGTAGCCGTCAAAACCTTTGTAGGTTCGGGAGACGCCTTCTTTGCAGGTTTTTTCGTTGTTCATGGGGTAAACATCGATATCCAACGCGACATGGCCTGTGGCTAACGGCGTTACCGGCACCTGGGCGTGAGCCAGAAAATCGAGGTTGCTTTGATAAATGATCGGTAATAAGGCGTCAGCGTGTTCATCCAGCCGCTGTCTGAGGCGAGCGCTGGAGGGTACTTGATGAATGGCGAGCGCGGCTTTGAAATAGTCGTCGTCGCGATGGTTTTCGATGGCTTCGAAGTCGCTTTTGCCCAGGCTAAGGGTGCCTATATAGCTTTTGATAATATCGGCGTGAGCAATACCGTGCCGTAGCGGAATACCTTTTTCCAGCGCCTGATTGAGCTGGCCATATTGATTCAAACATAAACCGACCAAGGCTAATCCAGAATGGCTGGTATAAAATTCAGTTTCAGATTGCTCCAGGATAAACCGCTTCATGAATCACTCGCCGGGTGAATGGAAGAATAGCGGTATTATCCCAGAATAAGCGTTTTAAATCATTGCGTTGCGGCCGTGGATGACCTTTTAAGTCACGGATTCAGGTAATCATTAGCCCGGCATAAATTTTTTCCGGCACCCTTGAGGTGATTTCGACATTGAAAAAATGGCTCTTCCGTATTTCGCGGAGTAGCCCCGACATATAGGGTTATGCATAACCGAACAACCGTCTCCCTTCGATATCAAGCCAGATATGCTGAAACAGGCGGACGGTATTGTAAATGCCAAAGCAGCGTCGTTTGATGCTTTTGATTTTGTTGTTAAGCCCTTCAACAAAGCCACTGGTTTCCCGGCGAATGAAATAGTTGGTGATTTCATTTCGCCAGTTTTGATAGGTTTTGACAAACGCATCAAAGCCCTTCAACTTCAAGACTTTGATATGCTCCATCCAGCGATCCAAGGCTTTTTCGGCCTCAGCCTTATTGAGTCGGCGCTCAAAAATACCCGTCAAAAGCTCCCGTTGGATATAGACTTCTCGCAAAATGGGGGCTTGCTGGAATAGAAAAAGCAAAACGGTTTGCTGATCGGCAGAGAGTTCCATCCAGCGCTTCCGAAAAGCCCACATCGCGCCTTTCAGCTTGGCATAATCCTCGGCAGACAGGGTATTCTTGAGTTTTTTCATTTCCGCCTTGCGGACCTGGTCGGCGCCGTCTCGATAATGCTTGGCGACATGGAAGCGATCAACCACCACCTCGACGCCGGGCAATGTCTCATAGACGGCGTTGCGATACCCTTCATACATGTCCACGCAGACGCGTTGTAACGCGTGTTGCTGTGCCTCGGGAATATTCTGCAAAAAGGCTTTAACCGTTTCTTTTTTGCGGTCGGGCAGCACCGCCAGAATCCGCTTATGGTCCTCGGTATCGATAGCCGACACGATGACCACAAAATCTTGATGCCCTTTTTTCAAAGCGATTTCATCCAGTCCCAGCAAGCGAATGCCTTGGATGGCAGACCAATCAACTTGTTGGGCCACGTGCCGATTGATAATCCCTTCCGCCGCTTCGGCGCTGATGCCGTGCTTCACGTCCATGTCGGTCACGCTGCTGTTGATCAATTCACGCAATATCCACTGCTCATACGCTTTGGTATGGGGGCTTTTCCAGTTATACCAGCCACATTGTTGCGTGGTCGTCGGACCTTTGGGGCAGTCAGGGCATCGATAGCGCTTGGGGGTTAGCTTGATCCAAACCGGCCGATCGAAAATCGACAAATGACGCAAGGTGATTTCTCTGCCATAGCCATAAAACTTATCGATCCTCTGGCCGCATTGATGGCAGGTTGCACTGGTTAACGTACTACTGACCGTGATGATGAACTCGCCTTTGGCGGTGGTTTCAACTTTTTCGATACAAACATCAGGTATATCCAGCGGTATTTGAAGTAGCGACTGTGTCATCACGATACTCCAGCGTTAAATTGTCGACCTTAGCAAAACTCACTGTGGCAGGCAAAGACTATAGCACTACATGTAGTGGTTTCTCCGCAAAATACGGAAGAGCCGAAAAAATCCGGGGTAATCTCGTTCAAATAATAAGGCGACGAGAAGAAATCCCATGCCATTTGTCGAGACAGTTTGAGTTTTTGCCGGCGATAGAGTTGATAAATTTTCATGACCAAAGAAAAAATCAAAAAACAGGTTTTGCATCAATTTACCGTAAAAAGAATCTTGTGAGCACTAAAATGCCTAACCGAAATAATCGACATATTATTTTCACGCCACTCCTCCAATAAAATAATTTTGCTAAATTTGAAATATTAAATTGACAAACCCCGCAATCAGCCTAGAATGGACTCCAGCTAGAAAAAAGATTTACCCTTGTTTACCGATTCGATGTTTCTATTGTAGTTCTTCGTCCTGTTTATCATTCAGTAATTCCCCTTTTACCAGCGCACTCCGCCTTACACCAAGGCTTTAATT
The DNA here is from genome assembly GCF_024360925.2 of Methylomonas rapida. Classification (NCBI taxonomy): domain Bacteria; kingdom Pseudomonadati; phylum Pseudomonadota; class Gammaproteobacteria; order Methylococcales; family Methylococcaceae; genus Methylomonas; species Methylomonas rapida. The sequence continues at coordinate 3,845,759 of NZ_CP113517.1, forward strand.
TTTTACCTTATTTACAGGACTCAATTATGTCAACAATGACTACCGGCATCGTCAAATGGTTTAACGCAGACAAAGGCTTCGGCTTTATCGAGCAAAAACAAGGCCCAGATGTTTTCGTACATTTCAAAAACATCCTGAACCCCAACAACAACTTCAGAACCCTGGACGAAGGCCAGCATGTTCAATTCAAATTGGGCCGTGGCCCCAAAGGTCCGCAAGCCGAAGAAGTGAGCATCATCTAATTCGTTAGAGCTGGCAGCGCTTCCTCGGCGCAGCCAGCTCGCTTCGGCGAAGGCAGACACCGCCACGCATCCACCTCGAATCCTCGCTAAAATCCATTCCGCACGGCAAATCGGCATCACGCTAGATACAACCGATATCCAATCGCCAAAAGATGAACAGCGAATCCGCACTGACAACAACCAAAACCAATCATCCCATGAAAACTTGTACCTTACCGCCACCGCGTATTAATTGGCACTACGACACTTACTTCATTGCCCAACAGGCCAAACTCAAAGCCAAGAACAGCAAGAATTAACCACCTTGGCCAAGCAACAATCAGCCAAGATAATTAGCCTCGCAAGCTGGAGCCGTTTGGTTTAAAGTGGACGCAATCGTGTTGATGTCAACCGGAGAGCGTTCGATGTTAAAGCCTGACAACAGTTTCAAACTACTAACCCTTCTGTTGCTTTGGCTGGGTTTTACCGGCAGCGTTGTTGCCGAGGCACTCAGCATTGGTCAGCCTGCACCGCCGTTTGAATTGATCAGCCATGAAGGCAATGCATTCAAATTGTCCGATCGCCAGAACCAAGGCTGGACCATCCTGTATTTTTATCCCAAGGCCGGCACGCCTGGCTGCACGACGCAAGCCTGCGCCTTTCGTGACGCCATCCAGGCCATTCGCCAGCAGAACGCCGAGGTTTATGGCATTAGCACCGATGAGGTAGAAGACCTGTCGGCGTTTCATAAAGAACACAAACTGACCTTCAATTTACTCTCGGACCCCGACGCCAAAGTCACCGAAGCCTACGGCGTCAAAATGCCAGTGCTGAACATGGCCAAACGCTGGACCTTCATTCTCGATCCCTCGCTGGTAATTCGGCAAATCGATGACGACGTCGACCCGGCGCTCGATGCCGAACGTGTCGCGCAAAGCCTGAAAAAATTACAAGCCACCCACTGATTTCGGCACTAAGGTTATTGTCATGAACAGCCCGCAGCCAGTAAACAACGATGACCTATTCGATCGTTTTCTGCACACGTCGCTTGACCAATTGCTTGTCGAACACCAAGCCCATGACCCGCAACAAAAGGTTTTGGACTTGTTCCGCCGCAGCGCCGACAGCGTCCCGGCGTATCGCCAATTCCTGCAAAACCATCGGATAAGCCCAAACCAAATCGACAGCTACCCAGCCTTTCAGACTTTACCGCTGATAAACAAAGCCAACTACATGCAAGCCTTTCCGCTACCCGAGCGTTGTTTCGGCGGCAGCTTGCTCGGCGCGGATAGAATCGCGGTTTCCTCCGGCTCCACTGGCCAGCCAACTTTTTGGCCACGCTCCGCAGCTTATGAACTAGATGTTGCGGTACGTTTCGAGCAGGTCTTTCGCGATAGTTTTGTCGCCGACCGGCGCAGCACGCTGGCGGTGGTTTGCTTCGCGCTGGGAAACTGGGTTGGCGGCTTGTTTACCACTTCTTGCTGCTGGCATTTGGCACGCAAGGGTTATCCACTGATGGTAGCGACGCCGGGCAACAATAAAGCCGAAATTTTTCGCGTCGTGCGCGAATTGGCACCCTATTACGATCAAACCGTGTTGCTGGGTTATCCACCCTTCGTCAAGGACGTCATCGATGCCGGCACAATCGAAGGCATCGCATGGCCCGATTACTCGACCAAACTGGTATTTGCCGGCGAGGTATTCAGCGAGGAATGGCGAGAGCTGGTTGGCCAACGCATCGGTTCGACCGATCCATGCTTCGACTCGGCCTCCCTGTACGGAACCGCCGATGGTGGTGTGCTCGGCAATGAAACGCCGTTTAGCATCGCCATTCGCCGCTGGCTAGCCCAGCATCCTGAAGCGGCCAGGCAATTGTTCGGCGAGTCGCGCCTGCCGACTCTGGTGCAATACGATCCTCACAGTCGGTTTTTTGAAGTCCATGAGGATACCCTGGTGGTTTCCGGCGAGAACAGCGTGCCATTATTGCGTTATCACATCGCCGATAAAGGCGGTCTGATCAGTTACCAGGACATGTGGTCATTTTTAAAGCAACTCGGCATAGAGTCTGTCGGCGATCTGGGTTTGCCCAGCTCATTCCAACCGCGCCATCTGCCGTTTGTGTATGTATTTGGCCGGGCCGATTTCACCGTGTCCTATTATGGCGCCAATATCTTTCCGGAAAATGTCACCGTGGGCCTTGAGCAACCCGAATTAATGCAATGGCTCAGCGGCAAATTCGTCCTCGAATCCGCCGAAACCACAACCGGCGACAAGACCTTGCATGTCGCCGTGGAATTATTACCAGACATCGAAGCCTCTCCCGAAATGGCGACGAAAATCGCCGAATCCATCAAAATCCAACTGCTTCGTCTGAACAGCGAGTTTGCCAACTACACGCCCGTGGACAGACAGTTGCCGCAAGTTACGCTGCACGCCTTTGCCGATCCGGATTATTTCCCGGCCGGCGTCAAACACCGTTATAGCCGCCGCAAACCGGAATAATTTTCCTGTTCGGTCATGTCATCGGATAAACTTTAGGGTTTACGACGAAACGGTTGCCAACGCAGCCCATTCTTAACTTGTTCATGGCTTGATTTGAGGAGCAACATGATTATCAAACCTCGCGTACGTGGCTTTATGTGCGTCACTACCCATCCGGTTGGCTGCGAAGCCAATGTCAAACAGCAGATAGACTATGTCAAAGGTTGCGGTCCTATCGCCAATGGCCCGAAAAACGTCTTGGTTTTGGGCGCGTCCACCGGTTACGGCTTGGCCTCGCGCATCGTGGCGGCCTTTGGTTCCGGCGCGAAAACGCTGGGCGTGTTCTTCGAGCGCGAAGGCACGGCTGACAAACCAGGCACTCCCGGCTGGTATAACTCCGCGGCGTTTCACAAGTTTGCCGAGGCCGAAGGCCTTTACGCCAAAAGCATCAATGGCGATGCCTTTTCCGACGAGATCAAGCTAAAAACCATTGAAGCGATCAAGCAAGACTTCGGCAAGGTCGACCTGGTGATCTACAGCTTGGCTGCGCCACGCCGTACCCATCCCAAAACCGGCGTCACCCATAACTCCACGCTGAAACCGATCGGCAAGGATTTGATACAGAACGGCATCGACACCGACAAGGAAGTCATCAAATCGTTTACGTTGCCGGCTGCCACCGAGGAAGAGATAGCCAACACCGTGGCCGTGATGGGCGGCGAAGACTGGCAGATGTGGATAGACGCGCTGGCCGAAGCCGACGTGTTGGCGGAAGGCGCCAAGACCACGGCCTTTACCTATCTGGGCGAAAAGGTCACCTGGGACATTTACTGGGACGGCACCATCGGCGCGGCGAAAAAAGACCTGGACAAACGTGTCATCGATATCCGCCGCAAGCTGGCAAGCCTGGGTGGCGACGCACGTGTGTCGGTGTTGAAAGCCGTCGTCACGCAAGCCAGCGCGGCGATTCCGGTGATGCCGCTATATCTGGCGTTGCTGTTCAAGGTCATGAAGGAAGAAGGCACCCACGAAGGCTGCATCGAACAGGTCAACGGCCTATTCCGCGACAGCCTGTACGGCGCCAGCCCGATACTCGACGACGAAGGCCGCTTGCGCGCCGACCTCAAGGAGTTGCAACCGCAAGTACAAGACCAGGTCAACGCCTTATGGCAACAGGTCAACAATGATAATATCAACGACTTGACCGACTTTGCCGGCTACAAACACGAATTCCTGAAGTTGTTTGGCTTTGAAGTCGAGGGCGTGGATTACGACGCCGACGTCAATCCGGAAGCCCCCATCCGCAATCTGGCTTGATACGCTGTATCGTGAGGCGCGGCATTGCCGCGCCTCACGGCAATCGCGATCGTTACGTTACCCCTGATGGTTCACAGCACCTGTCTCTGTGTGTTGCAAAAGACAGGCGCGTCGAGGTCATTCGCCCATGCTTCCCGCCACATTGTCCAAACCCTTGTCAAGATTAACCCGGCGCGCCCTGCTGCTCGTGACCTTGGGATTTTCGCAAACCGCTTGCGACGTGTCACAACTGAACAACCCCTATCCTGCCACGGACAGCGACAAGAGCGTGTTGTATTCCTCGTTTGCCGAACGCCCGAAACACCTGGACCCGGCAGTTGCTTACAGCAGCGACGAATATGGTTTCATTTGCCAGATTTACGAGCCGCCGCTGCAATACCATTATTTGAAGCGACCCTATGAATTGCAGGCGTTGACGGCAGATCAATTGCCCGTCGTTCGCTATCTGGACAGTCAGGGCAAGCCCCTGCCCGACAACGCCAGCGATCAGGCCATTGTCTATAGCGAGTATCTGATCACGCTGAAACCCGGCATTCATTACCAGCCACATCCAGCGTTCAGTAAAAACGCACAACGGCAATTTTTATACCATCATCTGAATGCCGAACAATTGGCCGAGATCGACAGCTTGAGCGATTTCAAAATCCAGCAAAGCCGGGAATTGGTCGCGGAAGATTACGTTTATCAGATCAAGCGGCTGGCATTTCCTAAAATTCAGTCGCCGATCGCCGAATTGATGGCCGGTTACATCGACGGTTTCGCCGAGTTTGCCGAACAAACCGCGAAACTGGACATCCAGGACTTGAAAAACCAGCCTTTGCGTGGCGTCGAGGCCATCGGCAATTACCAATACCGCATCCGCATCAAAGGTAAATATCCGCAATTTCAATACTGGCTGGCGATGCCGTTTTTTGCGCCGATGCCGTGGGAAGCGGATGCGTTTTACGCACAACCGGCGTTGAAAAACAAAAACATTACGCTGGACTGGTTTCCGGTCGGCACGGGGCCCTACTGGCTGGCGGAAAACAATCCCAACCGCCGCATGGTCCTGAGCAAAAATCCCAACTATCACGCGGACTTTTATCCTAGCGAAGGCGAACCCGGCGACCGCGAGGCCGGCTGGCTGAATGACGCCGGCAAGCCCTTACCGTTCGTCGATCAGGTGATTTTCACGCTGGAAAAAGAAACCATTCCCTATTGGGCCAAGTTCTTACAAGGCTACTACGATGCGTCCGGCATCGCCTCGGACAGTTTCGACCAGGCCGTGCAGTTTTCCGCGACCGGCGACCCGAAACTGACGCCGATGATGCAGAAAAAACAGATTCAGCTCCAAACCTCGGTCGCCACGTCGATTTTTTACCTGGGTTTCAACATGCTGGACCCGGTGGTGGGCGGTGATTCCGAACAAGCCCGCAAGCTGCGCCAGGCGCTGTCGATTGCCGTCGATTACGACGAGTTCATCGCGATATTCGCCAATGGCCGCGGCGTGGCGGCTCAAGGCCTGCTGCCGCCCGGCATTTTCGGCTATCGAGAGGGTGAGGCGGGTATCAACCCGGTAACGTATCAATGGCAAAACGACCAAGCGCAACGTAAATCCATTGCAGCGGCTCAACAACTGATGAGCGAAGCCGGATATCCGAACGGCATCGACCCTAAAACCGGTGAAAAATTATTACTCTACTTCGATTCAACCGCGACCGGCACCGACGACCGCGCCTTGATGAATTGGTATCGCAAACAGTTCGACAAACTGGGCATACAACTAGTCATCCGCGGCACCGACTACAATCGCTTCCAGGAAAAGATGCGCACCGGCGCCGCGCAGATTTTCGTCTGGGGCTGGAACGCCGATTATCCCGATCCGGAAAATTTCTTCTTTTTATTGTACGGCCCCAATTCCAAGGTCACGCACGGCGGCGAGAATGCAGGCAATTACGCCAACCCGGAGTTCGACCGCCTGTTCGAGCAAATGCGCAACATGGACAACGGCCCCGAACGCCAAATCATCATCGACCGCATGCAGACTATCTTGCGTCAGGATGCCCCGTGGTTGTTCGGCTACTATCCGAAAGATTTTGCCTTGCTGCATAGCTGGTACAAGAATCTGAAACCGGCGCGCATGGTCAACAATCGTCTGAAATACAGCCGCATCGATACCGCGTTGCGTGAACAAAAACGCCGCGAATGGAATCAAGCCGAGTTTTGGCCCTTAGGCTTGGTATTACTGGGATTGGCCGGAGCGATTTATCCGGCGGTAAAGGCCTATCGGCGGCGGCAGCTGGAAACCTGACGGCCAATACCCGGCATGACCGAATCGTTGAAGTTTCGCCATGCCGGTTGAACCTAGAAAAATCATTTGGTCCACGAAACACACGAAAATCACGAAAAGTTGCAAACCGTTATCATGCCTAAGAGCCGCACCGGACAGGTGAATCGATAAGGATCGATAAGCTTCATGACACAATGATTTCTTTCGTGTATTTCGTCATTTTCGTGGACTTACTGCCGTTTTTAGGTTGAAGGGACTCAATGAATATGCACTTGCCGGGTTTTGGTCTTGTCGCTTCTGCTGAGGGTATAGTCGTCCTTATCGCCAGGCATGGGCTTGCCGTCGCTGTTTAGCGTAACCAACGCACCTTCGTCTTCAATGCTGTATAGCCGCCTGGCGGCCCCTTCCTTGTTGGGCGTCAAGGTCAGGACATGCTTCTTATCGTCCCAATCGTATTTGCCTTTTTCATAATATTCCCGGGTGGATTCCTTGGCGTACTGGGTAACCAATAGATAGTTGTTTCTAGGCTTCAACGACAGGGTCTGCTTGATGCCATCGCAATCCTTCTGCTCGCAAGGCAAATAGCCATAAAAAACGCCACGAAATCCGCCGGTCTGATCTTCGGCATTGTCATGCATGGAATGATTCATGTTTTTATGCCGAATACTTTCGCGGGCTTTGAGCGCCTCTTCTTGAAGTTCCATATCGGATTTCGCCCAAGCGACATTGAGCGAGGAAAGTATTACGCCGAATAAAATCAACGTGACTTTTTTGTTAGCTTTTCTGTTTAAGGGTTTCATAGGCGATTAGTCCGCTTCTGTTGCAAGAAATAGTTGATCGAATTGCGCAGCTTTTTTGCCCGCGCCGCCGGCTACAGCATACCAGCATAAACTTTTCATGCCGTCTCGACAAATTGCGGTTGCCTGCAAAACGGCAAAGTTGCGAGAATGAAGCATTGATCTCAACCACCGCGGTAATTGTCAACCATTCATGTTCACCTACATCACGCGCCGCCTTCTCTATGCCATTCCGCTGTTGATTGCGGTGAATATACTGACCTTCGTGCTGTTTTTCGTCGTCAATAGCCCGGACGACATGGCGCGCATGCAATTGGGGCAAAAGCACGTCACCGAGCAAGCCGTTCAAAACTGGAAGCGGCAGCATGGCTATGATTTACCGCTGCTGTGGAACGACGCCGAAGAAGGCGGCAAACATCTGACCGAGACCGTTTTCTTTCAAAAATCCGTGCACCTGTTTTTGTTCGATTTCGGCATTTCCGACAGCGGCCGCAATATCGGCACGGACATTCGTCAGCGCATGTGGCCCAGTCTGGCGCTGGCCTTGCCCTCCCTGCTAGTGGGTCTGCTGGTCAACATTACGCTGGCCTTGTTGATGGTATTGTTCCGCAACAGCTACCTGGAACTCGCCGGTAGCGTGGCATGCGTGGGCTTGATGTCGGTGTCATCGCTGTTTTATATCATCGGCGGCCAATTCTTCATTGGCAAGCTACTGAAACTGGTGCCGATTTCCGGTTACGACTCGGGGTTTGCCGCCATCAAGTTTTTAGTATTGCCCGTCATCATTAGCGTAGTGGCCGGCATCGGCGCCGGCGTGCGCTGGTATCGCGCCTTGTTTCTGGAAGAAGTGGAAAAAGACTATGTGCGCACGGCCCGCGCGAAAGGGTTGTCCGAAACCCAAGTATTGTTCAAGCATGTGCTGAAGAACGCGATGATTCCTATTCTGACCGGCGTGGTCGTAGTGCTGCCGTTGCTATTCATGGGGAGTTTGATCATGGAATCCTTTTTCAGCATTCCGGGCCTTGGCAGTTACACGATAGACGCCATCAACCGTCAGGACTTTGCCATCGTCCGCTCCATGGTATTTCTGGGCTCCGTACTCTATATCGTGGGCCTACTGCTGACCGATATTTCCTACACCTTGGTCGATCCACGCGTGAGGTTAAGCTGATGCTGGTATTATGGACCGATGCGCTGATTTATCTTTTAGTGCTGGCCAGCCTATTGCTGGCGTGGTATCTAAATAGCCAGCCCCACATGCGCAGACCCTTGCAAAAGATCGCCGAAAATCCTGTGGCCACGGCTTCTTTTACGTTATTGCTCTGTTTCGTGTTAATCGGGCTGGCCGACTCGATTCACTTCAAAGACAGCCAGAACAACGGCAATGAAGCCATCAGCGTGCTGGATGTTGCTTGCCATGCGATGCGCGATCACACCGAAAAAACCTATTCCGCGCCATTTGCGGCCCATGCCTATGCCAAGGAAACTATCGTATTGGCCGACGGCACGGCCCACTGGGATTATCCCCGCCTGCAATACGGCGGCGCCCACCTGGCCGACCCGGAACGGGAACTGACTGCCGACGTATTGAACAAAACCCTTGGCGGTTTCAGTAAAGGCGCCGGCTTGATGCTGATGATCCTGTTGCTGGCCTGGGCCGACAAGCGCGAGCGCCATCAGCGCTTTATCCGCAGCGCCAGCGGCAAGGCGACCTGGATCGTGCTGTTCATCGTCGTTTCGCTGACCTACACGCTGTTTTCTCTGTCGCAGTATTATCATGTGCTCGGCACCGACAAGGTCGGCGAGGACGTGCTGTACCAAAGCCTGAAAAGCATACGCACCGGTTTGGTGATAGGCTCATTGACCACCCTGGTAATGCTGCCACTGGCGATCGTGTTCGGCATCATGGCCGGTTTCTTCAAGGGTTGGATAGATGACGTCATCCAGTTCGTCTACACCACGCTGAACTCGATACCCGGCGTATTGCTGATCGCCGCCTCCATCCTGATGGTGCAAGTCTATATGACCAACCACCCCGATGATTTCAACAACTTGTTGGTAAGGGCCGACATGCGGTTATTGTTTTTATGCCTGATTCTGGGCGTGACCAGCTGGACAGGGCTATGCCGGCTGCTGCGCGCCGAAACCTTGAAACTGCGCGAGATGGAATATGTTCAGGCCGCGCATGCCTTGGGCGTCAAGCCGGCGATGATCCTGTTTCGCCACATTCTTCCCAACGTGATGCACATCGTCTTGATCAGCGTGGTGCTGGATTTCAGCTCGCTGGTATTGGCCGAGGCGGTATTGTCGTATATCAACATCGGCGTCGACCCCACGACTCACAGCTGGGGCAACATGATCAATGGCGCGCGTCTGGAAATGGCCAGGGAACCCGTGGTCTGGTGGTCGCTGACGGCGGCCTTCGTGTCCATGTTTGCGCTGGTGCTGGCGGCCAATCTGTTCGCCGACAGCGTCAGGGATGCGTTTGACCCACGGAGGACCGAACGTGGCTGATGCATTATTGAAAGTCAAGGGCCTGCAAGTTGCCTTTGGCAATGCCAAAGTAGTCGACAACATCGATTTTCATATCAATCCCGGCGAAACCTTTGCGTTGGTCGGCGAGTCCGGTTCGGGCAAGTCCATCACGGCATTGTCTATTTTAAGGCTACTGCCGAATGCAGCCCGCATGCAGGCAACATCGATCAGCCTGCAAGACCAGGAGTTGACGCATATCCCGGAAATCGAGTTCTGCAAGCTGCGCGGCCGCCGTATCGGCCTGATATTTCAGGACCCTATGTCGTCACTGAATCCAGTCATGACCATAGGCGAGCAGATTGCCGAAGTGCTTGAGTTGCATTTTCAGCTGGCCAAGCCACTGATCAAACAACGAATACTGGAATTATTGCGACAGGTGGAAATTCCGGAACCCGAGCGCCGTATCAATGAATATCCTCATCAATTGTCGGGCGGCCAGCGTCAGCGTGTGATGATTGCGATTGCGTTGGCCGGCGAACCGGATTTGTTGATTGCCGATGAGCCCACCACGGCGCTGGATGTGACGATACAAGCGCAAATCCTGGCGTTGTTGAAACATCTGCAACGTCAGACCGGCATGGCTCTGTGGCTGATCAGTCATGACTTGGCGCTGGTTTCCAATATCGCCGACCGTATTGCCGTGATGCAGAACGGTAAAATCGTCGAATCCGCGCCAACACGGGATTTTTTTAACCAAGCTCAACACACCTACAGTCTGAAACTATTGGCGGCATTACCCCGCATGGACAGTTGCATCGGTCGGCAAACTCAAACCAAACCTGCGCTACTAAAAGTCGAGGATTTCAAAGTCTATTACCCGGTTCGCAAAGGCCTGTTCAAACGCGTGGTCGGACACGTCAAAGCCGTGGACGGCGTCGATTTTGTGTTGCAAGCAGGCAAGACGCTGGCCTTGGTCGGCGAATCCGGCTGTGGCAAAACCAGCCTGGGCAAGGCATTATTGAATCTTATCCCGCTGCATGCCGGCCAAGTATGGTTCGACGGCATCGATTTGACTGAACTTGGCGGCGAAGCCCTGCGCCGGCGACGCGCCGAAATTCAAATCGTATTTCAAGACCCATTCGCGGCGATGAATCCTAGAATGCTGGTTGGCGACATCATCGCCGAAGGCCTGAATGCGCTGCGGCCGGACATTTCACGCCCGGAAAAGCAAAACCGGGTTGCCAAACTGTTACAGCACGTGGATTTGCCCGCGGACGCGGCATTACGCTATCCCCATGAATTTTCCGGTGGCCAGCGTCAACGCATCTGTATAGCCCGTGCCTTGGCAGTGGAGCCCAAATTGATCGTCTGCGACGAGCCGACCAGTGCCCTGGACGTGTCGGTGCAGGCACAAATCATCGAGTTACTGAAAAACCTGCAAAAAAGCCAGGGCCTGAGCTATTTGCTGATCACGCACAGCTTTGGGGTGGTCGCGGAAATGGCCGATGAAGTGGCCGTGATGTATCAAGGCAGAATTGTCGAGCATGGCCCGGTGGAACAAGTGCTGACCAAACCGATGCATGAATATACGCGAGCCTTGCTGAGCGCCGTACCGACATTACGGACGGACAGCCTCGCAATCTCCGGCAGGGAGACAATCTAACGAGCGGATAGCCCCGATGAACGGTGCAATACCGCGTCAATATATCAACGGATAGTCTTCCAACTCTTCAAGAGATTCAAAAATCGCCCAAAGCTCTTCCAGAGTGAATGAGTCAACGTTCGGGATGGCTTGGTCGGGTTGATAGGCAAGCTCATCGCGTACCAGCGCGGCGAATTTCGCTTTAAGCTCGTCAAGAGAAATCGGCTCTGCTTGATTCCACAACAATGCCAGCTTTTTATTCTCGGAACGCTTTAAGAGAAATAAAGCTTTTATGTATGATGCATGGCGCATATCAACGACCCCACCCGATTACGCAAAGAGGTTGTCATTTTAGCACCCAATACATTAAGTGTATTCTGTAAAATATTGATATAAATCAAACAAAACCATGTTTTTATGAGCTTCATGTAAAGCCGCCGAATGATTTCCTTTAACCATCGACCTGACCAATAGACAGGATAAACGGTCAACCTAGAAAAATCATTTGGTCCACGAAACACACGAAACCTGTCCTGAGCAGGATCGAAGGAATCACGAAAAGTTTCAAACAGTTATCCCCCCCAAAGAGCAGCTACGAACAGGTGAACCGACAAACTTCATAACGCAATGATTCCTTTCGTGTATTTCGTGCTTTTCGTGCTTTTCGTGGACTTTCTGCCGTTTTAGGGTCAAGCAAAATCGACAGGAATGAGCGCGCGCTGATCATAAGATCGACAAGCTCATTCCTGCATGTCGGCAAGACTGACATATAGGGACAACATCCCCGTTCAAGTCACTCACAGGGTGACCGGTTTACACAATGTGTTCGCGGATGGCCGCTTCTTTTTCTGACACTAGATTTTTATCCAGCGACATAGCGACCAGGTTTTTAACATGGTCGTTCAACGCATGCCTCAAGGCCCCCAAAAATGCCGGAGCGGCAACCAAAACCAATTTGTCGTAAGCACGTTCGACCCGCCCGTGCTCAAGCCGGTCGGCGATTTGCTTGGCAAAAACGTCCGCTTCGTGTTGAGCAATGTCGGTAGGGGCTTCGAAAGCATGCCCACCACTCGCCAATCCACCCTGACGATCGGAGACCTCCTCCTGATCTCGCATCCTCCCTTCCGCATGAACCATACCCTCCATTTCTTGCAGGGACTCTGTTCGACTCGGCATATTGAAAAATCTTGCCCTACTGCTATCCGCGACTATTACCCATGTGATTGTCATAAAGACCTCCATCATTATTATGATTGAATAACGCCGAATGATCGGCGGCAAAGCCTCCAAGCCCAATTCGATTGTATGCCTTTTTGTTACCCGCCGCTATCGGGACTATCGATAGCGGATGATGCTCGAGCGGCACACTCGACTTTATCGAATCGAGCTTGATGTCTTTCTAGCAAAGTTCGCAAAACCAATGCATTTAACGGCGCGGCGCATTCCGTATCATTATTGAAATAAACATGAACCACCTTGCCTTGCGATTGCCAAACTGCAATACGGTCGGCCCAATCGGATAGTTCGTTATCCGCGTAACTCGACACATAGGTTCGGCTATGGCCGTGCAGGCGCAAATAAACCAAGTCGGTGGTCACGTGCCGCCAAATCGGCCAATCAGCGGCGTCGGCTTGACAGATGGCCACATTGGCTCGCGCCAGACAATCAGCCGTTTCATCATCAAACCACGAGACATGCCTGAATTCCATGCTGTGCCGAACTTCGCGCCATTGCCCCAATGCATCGACGAAATCGCTTAGCCTCGCAATATCTTTTTTCAGATTGGCGGGCAATTGCCAAAGCACCACGGCCAATTTTTCGCCCAACGCCTGGGCATGAGCTTTTTCGATCAGTATCGACTTCTCGGCCGCGCGCAATTTTTTGTTATGTGTCAGGTAACGGTTGGCTTTCAATGCGAAACGAAAATTGGCAGGGGTTCGCTGAAACCAGTCTTGCAAAGCTTTATGCGTTTGCAAGCGATAAAAGCTGGCGTTGATTTCCACTGCCGCAAAATGCTCCGCGTAAAACGTGAGCCAGTCCTTTTGGGCAATACCTTGGTAAAAACACTCCCGCCAATGCCGATAGCACCAGCCACTCGTTCCGATGTAACAAAGAGCCATTTACATCAGCCCTTGATGCAAATCAAGGGCTCCAGTTGGGCGACCTTTCGAGCCAATCCGGCACGGTCTGCCACGTCCACCACTACACTAACGTCCTTGTAGGCTCCCGGGGCCTCTTCGGCCACGCCCCGCAGCGACGGGCTACGGATGATGATGCCGCGATCCGCCAGGTCATCGACCAGAGCGCTACCCTGCCATTGCTTGGTGGCTTGGTGGCGGCTCATCGCTCTACCCGCGCCATGACAGGCCGAATTGAAGGCGCGTTTTTCACTTTCCTGCGTGCCGCACAGCACATAGGAACTCGTTCCCATTGAACCGCCGATCAACATCGGTTGGCCAACCTGGCGGAACACCGCCGGCAGATCGGGATGCCCCGGCCCGAACGCGCGTGTCGCCCCCTTTCTATGCACGAACAGCGCCTTTTTCTGACCGTTGATCGCATGTTGCTCAAGCTTGCACGTGTTATGCGAGACGTCATATAGCAAACCCAAATGCACGCCGGGAAACACCGTCTTGACTGCATCGCGCGTCAAGTGCGTGATGATCTGCCGATTGGCCAGCGCACAATTGATCGCCGCCCGCATCGCTCCCAAATATTGCTTGCCCAGTGGGGACGTTAGCGGGGCACAGGCCAACTCTCGATCCGGTAAATCGATCCGGTATTGACTTGCCGCTATCGCCATGTCGCGCAAAAATTCGGTGCCGATCTGATGCCCGAGACCCCTGGAACCACAATGGATGCTGATCACGACGTCGTCGACCCGTAACCCAAATACATTGGCGACATGTTGGTCGTAAACCTCGGCGACCCGCTGCACTTCCAGATAATGATTGCCGGAGCCCAGGGTGCCCATTTCGTCTTTCTGCCGCTCGCGGGCTTTGGGCGAAACATAACTCGCTACCGCGCCGACCATGCGACCGCCTTCCTCCATGCGTTCCAGGTCGCTGTCCTCGCCCCACCCCTGCTCCAAGGCCCACTGCGCACCGCCGGTCAACATGCCATGCATGAGGTCGTGATTCAAATGTATCCGGCCCTTGCTGCCGACACCCGCCGGAATGGCTTTGTACAGGGCATCGGCCAACTGCTGTTTGTACGGCCTCACGTCCGCAAGCTGCAAACCGGTATGCAGGGTGCGGACGCCGCAGGAAATGTCGAATCCTACGCCGCCAGCCGACACCACACCGCCTTGGTCCGGATCGAAGGCCGCGACGCCACCGATCGGAAAGCCGTAACCCCAATGCGCGTCCGGCATCGCATAGGCTGCCTCGACGATTCCAGGCAAACTTGCGACATTGGTGATTTGCTCGTAAACCTTTTGATCCATGTCGCGCAGTAGCGAGGCATCGGCATAAATCACCGCCGGCACGCGCATCGCGCCATGCGATTGAATTTCCCAACAGGTTTCGTCGCGCTGTATCAATTGTTGTATATCCACCTGCGTCTCCTAAACGTCGACGACACATTGCGCCAGCCAGGCACCATCTTCGCGCTGCGCTACCTTCAATTCGGTAAAAGTCGCCCCCTTGATCTCGACGGCGGGCTGATGCTTTTGTTGATCTACGCTTTCGCCAACGGCTGTTGCGGTCAAGCGATTGTCCAGAATCGTCACTTGATACTGACCAAACAATAGGTTTTGCACCGCCATCTGGTAAATGAGTTCGTTGATCCAACCGAGAAACAGCAATTCCGCATCGGGGGCCTGGCATTCGATCAGCACGGACCTGACGGATGCGACGTTTCCCGGCTCGGTAATCACGGCCGTCATAGCCAGCGCCGCTTGCGCGAAGGCTTGTTCCAACGTGGCTCCGACACCGCGGATGCCAATGTCCGCGCCGTGCTCGAAATGCTCCCAATGGGGGGCTTGCAACATGCTGGTCATGCACTCGTTTCCCGCACGACCTGATCAGGGAAAAACCCCACAGCCAAGCCATACAAGACAAGCGCCAGCATGATCAGTACGGTAAAACCGTATTGCATCGCGAGCAAGGTCGCCAGAATGGCACTCATCACCGACGCGCAACCGTTGATGCCCCAGGCCCAGGGAATCAAAGCGGGCGAAGTCTGCCCCAGTTTCGCCAGTGCCAGCGGAAATGGCATGCCCATGCAAAACCCCAATGGCGCGATCAATATCACCGACAACAAATAACGACTGCTAACGCCGATTCCCAACGCAAAACCGGCAATGCCATCGAACCCCAGCACATATATCAAACACAAAGCGGCTATCCCTGCCACCGGCAATAGCACCGGCGATCGTGTTGCAATGCCAAGACACTTTGGTGAGAAATGGCTACCCAGCCCCGCGCTGACCAAGAAGGTACTCAACACCACGGTGATCGCATATAAGGGATGATGCAGAATCAGGATGAATTTTTGTATGAAGGCAATCTCGATGAACATAAAAGCCAAACCTAGGCAAAAGAAATACCCCAAAACCCGAAAATGACCGCTGGCTCCTTGGACGATGCCCAATTTGGCCTTACAGAACCACAAAGGCAAGACGATCAATAAAACACTTGCCGCGACTGCCTGCAGCAAGGCAGCCATCAATAGCAAATAACCGCTTTCTAATAGAACGCCTCCGCCGCCACGCCATAACGACAGGATTTCCGGCAGAGTCCGCCATTTGAAAAAATGAAACAGATAGGGCTTGTCATCCGTCGCGGGTTCCACATTGAATTTATAGGCCGCCATAAACCCACGGCTATCGTCGCCCAATAATGCCGTCATGGCCTGATACAGGTAGGGCTGCTGCTGGATATTGAAGCGATTGACATCCTGCTCGAGGATGCCCGGGTAATACACCGGATCGAAACTGCGCACCCGACTAAATTGCCCAGCCTTATCGATTTCATCGGCTGAGATGACACCGTTTTTGATCAGCAAGGTGCTGGTTTGCCAGCCGCGTATCATGAGAATTTGCTGGCTTGGATTTTCCACCTTGGCCTGTTTCAGCGCATCGATCACCGTGGCCAATAATTTGACCTCATCCCGCGGTGGAACCTTGATCCAGCGCGTAATGCTCAAAAACCCGTCTGGCTTGACATGGCGTAGATAGGCCTGAATGGCCTGCCGAGTATAGAGATAATTTTCCGCCAAGGAATATACGCCTGCCGCCGACGCACCAAAACCATCCAGCAAGGACAAATTGATCAAGTCGAAGTTTTTGCCGGTGCTGGCCAGATACCCGCGTGCCTCATTCACATGAACCGAAACCTGGGGCCTGGCATAAAGATGTCCGGCGAAGTCCGCGTATTTTTCCGTCACCAAATCAACGACTTGCGCATTCAGTTCAACCGCGTCGATATGCGCTACGGCATGGTAAAGCGCTTGTAAAACGTCGCTACCGGTGCCGGCACCGAGAATCAAAACCTCGGCGGGCCGTTTGAGATGGTATGGCAGCGCGGAAGTGGTTTGGTCCAGATAGTTGATGCGGGTTAAATTGCCATCGAAGGCGGTGATGGCGGCCATATTGTCCGCATCGATGAAAACCGCCAATTGTTCGGGCGGCTCGGCAGTCGCGTTCAAGCTCAAGCCTGGTGCATGGCGCACTGGAATACCGCCGCTACTGACCACGCTGATCTCCCCCAACGGACTGGAATAGCGCTCGATGATTCGCGAGCCAGGCAGCCGTAATAGCTGGTTTTGACCTTTGTACGGCGAGATATTCAGCGAGGTAACGTTCGTCAACACCAGCACCACCGCAATCACCAGAATCGCTGGCGTGCCGAACCACAAAGCGCTCTCGCTGGTTTTCTCCCGCGTGCCGTAACACCCGACGATCAACGCTGCCCCGGCAGCCAATAACATCAATACCGACAGAATCGTTTGCGGAAACAACAAAAACAACAACAAGATGATCAATAGGCTGCCGGCACCGGCACCCAATAGATCGGCCATATAAATAGCAGACACCGCCTCCTTGTAACGGTAAAACGCCAAGCCAATGACATTAGCCGCAAAAAAGAACGGGATCGCAAGCAATAAATACATCGCGCATAGATAAAGCCATTGCGCCGGCGTCCACAGCATTTCGGCCGGATTGAACGGAACCGCCTGCGCCAATAGAAAACAAAGCGGCGCGGCGATGCCGAATAACATCATATTGGCAACGAAAACGCGCTCAAACCGCCGCATCAGCCACTCGCGATTCAGCGCCAGCACCACACCGCTGACACCATAGCCCAAGAGCGCAAGACTGATGATCATGAACGCGAAGTGATGCCACTGAATGATCGCAAACAAGCGCATCAACAGTACTTCGTATGCAATGGCCGACAAGGACATCAGGGCGATGGCGAGTAAGTTTGCCAAGCCCGGCTTGGTGTTAATGGCTCAGTGCGCCCCCGTCAATGGCACAAAACTGACCGGCAGAATTTGCCGCGTGGTGATGCTGCCATCTGCTGCTTTAGTCAACAGCACCAGATATTGGGTCATGAAGGGAGCGCCGACGGGAATGATCATGCGCCCGCCGGGCTTTAACTGCTTGATCAGCGGCGGAGGAATGTGGCTGGCTACTGCCGTCACCACGATGCCATCGAACGGCGCAGCGCTCTCCCAGCCGTAATAACCATCGCCGATGCGGGTATGTACATTCTGATAACCGCTTTGCTTCAGATTATCGGCCGCTTGCTCGGCCAGCGCTTCGATGATTTCGATGCTATACACGCTATCGACCAGCTCGGCCAAAATAGCCGCCTGATAGCCCGAGCCCGTCCCGATTTCCAGCACTTTATCGCCAGGCTTGGGTTTTAACAGGTCGGTCATGATGGCCACGATATAAGGCTGCGATATCGTCTGCCCGTGCCCGATAGGCAAGGGCCTGTTTTCGTAGGCGAATGAACGTTGATTACGCGGCACGAAAGCATGACGCGGCACCTTGCCCAAGACGTTGAAGATTCGCTGATCCAAGGTTTCTTGTTGCAGGAAATCCCGCGTGGATGCTACGTGCTCCTTGATGACGCCGACCAATTCCTGCCGTTGCCGCTCGTAATCGTCTTGCGCGATGACATGGCTGGAAAACAACAGCAATAAAATGCCGATCAAGATAAGCCAGAAAATCAGCCGCATTGCTTTTTTCATAACCCTAACCTCCTGGCTCGAGCGCCATGACTCGGATAGTGCGCAAAACTGCAATCTCGGGAAACCGTGGAAACGCATTTCCCTGATTGCCAGTCAAGCGATTTGGGTTTATTGTTCGTGCATATCGCCTAGGCTCAGTTTAATGCGATTTTCGAAAATAGCTACCCTTATCGAGGTCAACGATGGTTTCCAGCAAATCCGGCTTGTTCATCCGCCTTGTGATTGCGACAGGCTGCCTTTTTTATGTCGCGTCCGTTCGGGCCGAAGGAGAACCCAATATGGCACTCAGCCTAAGTTCAAAAGACTTTGTTCATCAGGGTGAAATTCCGCAAACCCTTACCTGTGACGGCAACGACAGCTCGCCGGCATTGTCCTGGTCTGGCGTACCCGCGCATGCCAAAAGCCTGGCGTTAATCATCGATGATCCCGATGCACCGGATCCCGCCAACCCCAAAATGACTTGGGTGCATTGGATTTTGTACAACATTCCAGTCTCCGCAACCGGACTACCCCGGGCCTTAGACGCATCTGACTTGCCGCTAGGCGCCTTGCCAGGAAAAAACGACTGGGGAAAGACCGGCTACGGTGGCCCCTGCCCCCCGATTGGCCGCCATCGCTATTTCCACAAGCTCTACGCGCTGGATATCGAATTGCCAAATTTGCATCATCCCACTAAAGCGCAATTGGAAGCCGCCATGGCTGGTCATGTCATCGAAAAAGCAGAATTGATTGGCACTTATCAGCGCTAAGTGCATGACCCAAAATGACACTATCAGCGTGCCAGAAGAATGGCAAAGCGTTGTCTCATATCGTCGATATGAGAACCTTGCCAATAAATCCGCCGACAATCGTCGCAGCGATAAAAATCGTCATAATAAAGTTTGGTTTTGGGTTGCAACTGCTCCAAGACATCCGCTTTGGCGACGGGCACCAGCACGCCATTACACATCAGACAACGCGCGAACGGCTGGATGACATCATACAAATCGAAGCGCCGGATGACTTCTTCCACCTGATGCTCTACCGTAACCGCGCGCACCCAATAGCCCTGGGTAATGCGTTTGGCAAACAACAAGCGCCTGTCGCGGGTCAATACGATGCGCTGCTGATTCTCGGCGATGTTTGCCACCTCGGCATCGCGATAATCATTGCGATACAAGCTATCGAAACCCAACAAACGCATACGCTTGGCAAGTTTGCCCAAGTTGACGTCGACGATGAAACGGGGAGGCCCACTGATGCTTTCACGCAATCTGGCCAATGGCAACATATTTAGCTGTTTGAAAACAGGATAGACCGCGACGCGATCGTTAGCCCGCAATTGATAATCGAACCCCACCGAGTGGCCATTGACGATAATCAGTGCCACCTCGGTATGAGGCACACCAAAGACTTCTATGGGGTCCTTGATACCGGGATGACCATTGAAACGATAGGCCAAATCCCGCTTGCGCCGTGACGGCGGCAAAAAATCATTCAATTCCGCGTAGAAACGAAAATCGGCGGTATATTCCAATGGCATGGCCCTGCCTATTCAAAGGAAACATCTACTAAAAGCGTCCACTCCCAAGCCCTGACTGATTAGCACAGACAGGCGGTGTTGTTGCACGGCTGCTGGGAGA
Source organism: Methylomonas rapida (assembly GCF_024360925.2). Lineage (NCBI taxonomy): Bacteria > Pseudomonadati > Pseudomonadota > Gammaproteobacteria > Methylococcales > Methylococcaceae > Methylomonas > Methylomonas rapida. The sequence continues at coordinate 3,865,786 of NZ_CP113517.1, forward strand.
TACACTCCATTTTTCGGCGCGAATCCGCTGTGGCCTGCAAGTAGTTGTCAATAAGATACCAAGGAAAACCTGTCGGAGAAACAACCCCCATTGACCGGCAATACAGCGAATACAAGGCAAGGAAAATCCGCCATGCGTGCACCGTATCGACAGATCGCACCAAAATTGAGCACAAAACGGCAAAATGCACCATATTTGTGCATTGTGCCCAGCAATAATCTTTCCTGCCCCAAGTCAGAACGAAGCATTATGATTGGCGTGTAAATTGCTGGAAAATTTTTAGATCACTCGAACCTTAAATCACGTGCACAAAAGAATACTCGACCACCTCAACGCGGCAATCCTGTTATTCAACAAGGATTTTCGCTTGATTTACATCAATCCGGCCGGCGAAATGCTGTTCGCCGACAGCGCCAAGCATTTGCTGGGCAATCCGGCGCAGAAGCTCTTTAAGACCGCGCACCAAGGCTTATTCACCGACTTACAACAGCGGTTGAATCAGCACGAACCATTGGTTGACAGAGAATTGATACTGGAATCATTGAACCAGTCGATTACCGTAAACTTGAGTGCGACGCCGATATTGGAAGACGGTGAACTTTGCGAAATCCTGATCGAATTGCAACAAGTCGACCGGCATTTGCGCATCACCAAGGAAGAACAACTGCTGGCGCAGCAAAATACCAGCCGGATGCTGGTCAGGGGCCTCGCCCACGAGATCAAAAATCCATTGGGCGGCTTGCGTGGAGCCGCACAGTTATTGGATCTGGAATTACGCGATCCGGAACTGAAGGAGTACACCCAGATCATCATCGCCGAATCCGATCGCCTGCAAGAGTTGATGGACAAAATGCTGGGACCTAACAAGCCGGCTCATAAACACTTGTTGAACATCCACGAGGTACTGGAAAGGGTCAGACAATTGGTAACGGCCGAGGCCGGCAGCGACATCAAATTGATGACCGATTACGACCCCAGCATCCCGGAATTGTTTGCCGACAAGAACCAGCTGATTCAAGCCTTTTTGAACATCGTCCGCAACGCGATACAGGCGCTGCAATCCACTGGAAAGATCACCCTCAGAACGCGTATCCAGCGGCATATGACCATAGGCCGCAAACGCTATAAACTGGCGGTAAAAGTCGACATCATCGATAACGGCCCCGGCATTGCCCCCGGTTTGATGGGACAAATTTTTTATCCAATGATTACCGGCCGGGCCGAAGGCACGGGCCTGGGCTTATCGATTGCTCAATCCTTGATCAATCAGCATAACGGCCTGATTGAATGTGAGAGCGAGCCGGGAAATACGGTATTCTCGATTTATTTACCCATAGTCGGCGAAGCCGAAAAGACAGTATCGACATACTAATGTTTCAATCCTTGTTCGTCTAAGTTAGGGAGACACTCATGCCATTGCCAGATAAAGTCTGGGTTGTCGATGACGACAAATCGATACGTTGGGTGCTGGAAAAAGCCCTGCAGAAAGCCAATATCGAGACTCGTTGTTTTGCCAATGCCGCCGATTTATTAAAGGAACTGGCGCTGGAATTGCCGCAAGTCCTGATTACCGATATTCGCATGCCCGGCATGGACGGATTCGCGCTGCTGAAAAAAATTCAGCACGAGCATCCGGCCTTACCCGTCATCATCATGACCGCCCACTCCGATCTGGAAAGCGCGGTGTCGGCTTTTCATGGCGGCGCTTTCGAATACTTGCCCAAACCCTTCGACATCAACGAAGTCGTCGAAACGGTTCACCGTGCCTGCATTCACGGCAAGCAACAAAACGACAAACAAGCACCGCCAGAAGGTATCGGAGAAACGCCTGAAATCATCGGCGAAGCGCCCGCCATGCAAGAGGTTTTTCGCGCCATCGGCCGATTGGCGCGCTCGCACATCACGGTACTGATCAATGGCGAATCCGGTACCGGCAAGGAACTGGTCGCCAAGGCCCTGCACCGGCACAGCCCGCGAGCCGATCAGCCCTTCGTGGCGTTGAACATGGCCGCCATCCCCAGGGACCTGATGGAGTCCGAGCTATTCGGTCACGAGAAAGGCGCGTTTACGGGCGCCCAAGCCCGGCGGGTTGGTCGTTTCGAACAAGCGAATAACGGCACCTTGTTCCTGGACGAGATCGGCGATATGCCGGCGGAACTGCAAACGCGCCTGCTGCGAGTCTTGGCGGACAATGAATTCTATCCGGTCGGCGCGCATGCGCCGATCAAGGTCAATGTCCGCATCATTGCCGCCACCCACCAAAACCTGGAAGCCTTGGTGGCGCAAGGCCGCTTCCGGGAAGACTTGTTTCACCGCCTGAATGTCATCCGCATCCATATTCCGCCGCTACGCGAGCGTAGCGAAGACATTGGACTGTTGATGAGACATTTCCTCTATCAAAGCGCGAAGGAACTGGGTACCGAAGTCAAAACCCTGAAACCCGAAACCGAAGCTTTCCTCAGCAAGTTAAAGTGGCCTGGCAACGTGCGCCAGCTGGAAAATACCTGTCGCTGGCTCACCGTGATGGCCTCTGGACGCGAAATTCATATCGAGGATTTGCCGCCCGAACTCAGCCAAAACCCGCTGGACACTGGCGGCGAATCCGTTCACAACGACTGGGAAAGCCTGCTGCAGCGCTGGATCAAGCAAGAATTGGCGGCCGGTAAACAGGATATCGCCAAACACGCCATCGCCAGCGTCGAAACACTGTTGATTCAAACCGCCTTGCAGCATACCCACGGCAGAAAACACGAGGCCGCACTCATGCTGGGCTATGGCCGCAACACCCTGACGCGCAAATTGAAAGAACTCGACATACCGGAGTAAAAACTCAAAACCCCTAGAACTTTTATCTGCCGAAAGCATCGGTGTATACTCCCTTCACTACACTCAACCTTTTTCAACACGGCAGGGTTTAATCTCATGGCAGATAAAATGGTAAGCAAACATCTGATGAATCTTGAAAAACAATTTGCTTCGACGGACCCTGTGTTACAGAAAGCCGTAAAAGTCTTTCAAGAATTGGATGACCTGGAATTTGAACTGGGCTTGCTGGATAACGATGAGACCACCGCCCGCCGGTGTTCTTGGTGGCCGTTGATCAGCACCCTGGGCGGTTATTCGCCCGCGAAGTCCGAATTCATCGATCGTTTTCTCGACGCGCATTTACACACCACCCGCCACAAGTTCACGGTGTTGCAGTACACCCCGCAGACCAACAGTGCCACGCTACCCGGCACCGCGCTGGATGCCGATCATCGCCTGCCCTTTTATAAGATCAGCCGCGAAATCGAACAAGCCCGTCCCGGTGAAGGCAGTAAGATCAACAGCTATCTGGAACTCGTCACCGTCCATAGCAATAAACTGAAAAACAAACTGATCATAGACACCCCGGTACTGAATCCGGCCGCGGAAAACGTCGCCAACACCAAGCTCAGACAACACGTGATTGCCATTTCCGATCTGGTATTGGTGTTTACCGATTTGTTCGATACCGATCCGGAATTCAACAAAGATACGATTGCCGGTATCGTCAAACATCAGGATACCAACAAGTTTCTCTACGTGATCGATCACTTCGAACTGAACCTGGATGAAAACAAAATCCACGAAATCATTGCATCGTGGCAAAGACGATTGAACGACTTTGGTATTTTCACCGGCCAATTCGTGGTTCTGTCGCAAAACGGCAATACATCATTGATCGAACAACGCATCAACAATCTGAACAGCGACCGTTCCTATCGCGTGTTGGACGCGTTGGAAACAAGCATCCGCTCGGTCGACGACGTGGTCATGGATGAAGTCGAAAGCGCGCTGGTAAGCTGGAAAGAACGCAGCAACGCCACGACCTTGATCATTCTCAGCTTCGTAATCATGCTGATTTTGTTTGCCGAAATCGCCGTGGGCATCCTTGATCTGTTTTTCGACCCCATCATCGGTCCGGCCATTATCGTCGGCTTGATCGCGATCATGACCCCGCTGCATCTTCTGGTCAGTAAGGTGCATGCCAAATTCATCATCAAGCAGCTGCATAAGCGCCAGAAACAGCTGAACCTGAGCGAAGATTTGTCGGGATTATTTGAAAAAAGCCTGACCTTCTGGCGCATGTTGCTGCCGATCACCAAACCTGTTGGGGACAACAAGAAAAACCGCAAAAAGTTGAATGGCTTAATGGAACAAACCAAGGATCTGGTGCAGGCCTTGAACGATCAGTTCAGCCGCAGCCAGCACCAGGACTATCAAGCCCACTACGACCTGCAAACAGAAGAGGAATACTGATTCCAGTAAACGGGGCGCGTCATGGACCTTATCAAACAGTATCTGCCGCTGTGCTGGTTTGATGTCTCGCCATTGCAGTTACCCAAGTCCGCAACCTTTTTTAAAAACAACCTGATTTTTAACTTTCTGATTTTATGTTTCATCCATTTCAATATGACGGATGACATCGAATCGATTTCGGAAGTATTGATCGAAATCTTATTAAACCTGGGGTTTATCGCTTTTACGCTTTGGCTCAATGGTTCGACGCAATTCTACGCACAAGTCGCCTCGGCCATATTGTTTTCTGAAAATGTAGTAGCTATCGTGATAATCCCCATCGTGTTTTGGGCCACCGTCGCCGAGAACTGGTGGGGTTATGGCTCGCTGTTGCTCGCTTTGGCATGGAATTGGGCGATGATCGCCGAAATCTACAAAAAAGCCCTCGACATCAATTTGATGGCCGGCATCGTGATGGCCTCGTTTTATTTCATATTCAGCTTTGGCGGCGGCTTTGCGATCAACAGCTTCTTGACCGGTTAACCCAACCTCGCCACTAAAACTTCTCCGCATTCCACTGTACGCTATCCATCGTGCTCTGGCAGAGCCCCGGCTCCTGTCCTTCCACCCAGCCCTTCCCTTCGGCAAAGTCTTCCGGCAAATCGGCTAAAGTCGGACCAAATTTCCGGGTTTTACAACCTTTCGCCTGTGGATTGTCGCAACAGCATTTCATCGCTGCCACGTGCTTTTTGTATAGGGCCAAATCGACATCGACGGGAGGCATCCAGCTATTGCGCGAACTGGTTGTCATCCAAGCACTCAACGCCGTATTGGGATGATTGGTCGCCGAATCAATCAGATAACCGCAAGTCCCCGAACTCGTCATGTTATGGCAGCTGGTACAAAGCTGTTTGGCGCCGTCTATCGGCTCGGTCGTCACCTGTACGATGTCATGAGTATAAAAATAATCCTTGAACGGTTCACCCACGGGTAAAAACGGTAACTTGGCCATTTCCCGTATATCAGGCAAGCCATGTTTAGAATTGATATAAGGGCTGTATTTGACACCGTGCGCATTGTGGCAACCGACACAGCCGGCCGACGCGGTAAACGCCGGCGATTTGAACGCCTGATTGGCATCGCGATACCAAAGCTCTTCGGGAAACCCCTTGGGTGGCTTGGCTTGCTCCGGATTATATCGACTCAAGTATGCGTCTTTTGGCGGCAATGGCTTGTCCAGAGGCGGCAAGAATCCGACTACCGCATCGCCATATTGAGTGACATAACAGCTTTTTCCGGTAGTCTTATTCCGTAAAATAATGCCTATGTCGTTGAAGGTGTTGTACAGGTAATACAATTCTTTTTTTTCGGCAAGCGGTGCTTTCTCAAACTGTTTTTTTCTTTGCTCCTGATTCATGCCCAGATTGGCTTCGGTTTGGCGAAACCAATTTTTTTCCGCTTGGCTGCCTTTTTGCCGGCAGTTCAAAATCATGATGTTTTGCTCGTCCAGATTCAGGACTTGGAGATGTGAATAAGTCCAGCAGCCTTGATCTCCGCCTAACCAATGCGGGTTATCGCATTTTTTAGCCTTGGAAAGCAGTCCCCAGTTGTCTTCTTTGATTTCCTGCTTATTGACATAAATCGGCACCTGCTTACCATCCAAACAGGACAATACCGGCAAGTCACGCGTGATCCCCAGCTCGGCCTTACATTCCTTGACGTATTGATAAACGTCATAATCAGACACCGTTTCATCGGTATTCGGCCGAATGAATAATACCAATGACAATAAACCAAGCAGACCCAGTGCTATCGCAGTTTTCATAGTGTCACCTCCTGGGATTGAAGGAATCAGGTTGTTTTCTGCCGCAAAAAATAGGCGATAGCCCGATTTATTTCAATAAGCGAAACATATTGGAAAAATCGTCGGTCCAAATGATACTTTCCACGGGTGCCGCACTCATTTCCTTGAATTTCTGCAAAACCGGTTGCTGCATGAAGCTCTGGTTCTTGCTGAGCAGCGCCCAATCGGCACGATACCAGCCCAATTCCTCGGAAGGTTCTGATTGCACCAGCAAATACGCATAGCCGGCGCGCTTGGCCATACCGCTCACCAAGGGTCTTAAATCCAAATAATGATTGGTAATATGAATGGCCAATACGCCATCGGGGCGTAAGTGGCGCAAATACAACTGCAGCGCCTGCTCGGTCAGCAAGTGCATCGGAATTGCATCGCCGCTGAAAGCATCCAAAACCAATATATCGAATGCTTGTGGTGCTTCACGCTCCATTGCCAAGCGCGCATCGGACACGACGATGTCGTAGCGGGCGGCCGTATTCTTGATGTAGCTGAAGTAAGTCTGCGCCAATTCGACCACTGCGGGGTCGATGTCATAGATACGAAAATAATCATTCGCTTTACCGTATGTCAGCAAAGTACCGGTGCCGAGTCCAACCACGCCAATCCGGCGCCCATCCGCGCGCGCAAAATGTGTCAGCGCCAAACCTACCCCCGATTCATTGCCGTAATAGGCCGTCGGCAACTGTTGCTTTTCGGGCGCCAAAAACTGAAAACCATGATCGATGGCGCCATGCCGCAATAAACGCTTAGCCAAGGTCGGGTTTTCAACGGCACGATCTTCCACGCGCAGGACACCGTAAAAATTGCGATTGACCCGGGTTTTTTCTGCCGCCGTCTGAAAGGCATGATTGGCCAGATTACCGCCCAACCAGATCAAGCCCGCGCCGGCCAGCAACCAGACCAGCGGCCGTCGCCTCTTGCGCTCCAATAACTGACTTTCCACGCCAATCGCAAACAGTGTCAGCAGACAGCAGGCAAACAAGGCGATATGGAATTCAAAATACAACGGAAACACCTGCGGCGCGAGCAGCGCGACAAAGATGCCACCCAATGCACCGCCTGTGGAAATCACCAGATAATAAGCCGTCAATTGACTCGGCTGGGGCCGCAAGCGATAAAGTTCGCCGTGACAAGTCATGCAGCAAAAAAACAAGCCAGCACCATAAATACCGACTTGCGCTTCCAAGGTAAATCTTCCGCCGCCGTAAAGTACTCCGATCAAGGCAATGGCTGCGACGAATAGTGCCGGGATAAAAATACGCCGCTGATACCAATCATGGCGGGCGAAACAAAAAATAAACGAAATCACATACAAACTCAGCGGCACGATCCATAGAAACGGAACGCTCGCCACATCCTGGCAAAGCTGATTGGTGACCGCCAACAACAAAGCCGAGGTGGCCGCGGGCAATACCAACCATAAAAGCCATAACATTGTGGGCGACAATCGATCGGCGATCCGCGTTTCATCGTCTAGCGCCATCGGCGTGGCCACGATGGCTTCGGCCTTGGCCAGGCGCCGAAAATCCAACGCGATACCCGCGCTTAACAGCACATAAATCACAAAGCCCGCCGACCAACCCAGGGTTTGCTGCCCCAGTTTAAAATAAGGCTCGAATACAAAGGGGTAGCTCAATAGCGCCAGCAAGGAGCCAAAATTGGACAAGGCATACAACGTGTAAGGGGAGCGATAAGGGTTGATGCGAACAATCCAGGCTTGCAGCAAGGGGCTGGTGGTGGAGAGAATGAAAAAGGGTAAACCGATACTGCTCAGCAACAGCAGCAGAATATTCAAGGTAGGCTGTTCGCTGCTATCGGGCTTGAACGATTGCTCGGGAGTCACCGGCAACGTGAACAACGCAAGCAACAAAAAAGCCGCATGTAGCACCCCCTGACGCCGAACCGGAAAATGTTCCAAATTGAGGTGGGCATAGGCATAACCGGCCAGCAGCAAAACCTGAAAGAACAGCATGCAGGTAATCCATACCGCAGGACTCCCCCCGAACCAGGGCAATATGAATTTGCCGATCAAAGGCTCGAGTTGAAACAATAAATAAGCGCCCCAGAAGCTGGTAAACGCATACACTCCCCATCGAACACCAGCATTCAAAGAACCTTGCATCATTATCCCCCAGCAACAAAACCACAATACACTCGGATTGATTCAGCCCAACTTCCTTGACACTTATCAAACCACCCGTGTTGGAATTATTTAGCCATACTTTTCAGTATTTCGCCAAATGTGACACAGGCACGTCTCCCGAATACGAGGCAAGAAAGCGTTTGATCACAGGAATGGCTTTCCTATCATCGATTCCGACATGGCATTCAACCTAGAAAAATCATTTGGTCCACGAAAATCACGAAAAGTCTCAAACAGTTATCACGCCTAAGAGCTAAGAGCAGCATCGAACAGGTGAATCGATAAGCTTCATAGCACAATGATTTCTTTCGTGTATTTTGTGATTTTCATGGGCTTACTGCCGTTAGGTTCAATCAACACTGGAAAGAAATGAACCAATTCTGCATTTGAAGCAGCAGAATCCTGACAAACCCAGTCAGAGCCTCGACCCGATCGCTGGAACCCAAAAAGCTATGGAAGTGCTTTGAGCGCGGAACTTAGCAGCTCATCCAGCCTGATGCAGGAGGTGTGATGCTCAATGCTGTCTGTGCTCCAGATGGCCCTGGCGCCGGCGGCTCGAATCAGCATTTCGGCATCGCCGCAGAACAAGGGATGAATGACCACGGCATATACCGCCCCTGCACCTGCTGCTTGCAGCAAGGCTACCGTCCTGGCCATGGTTCGACCTGTGCTGGCCATGTCATCGACGATGACGACGTCCTGCCGAGTAAAGTCCAAGTCAGGCAAGGTGATTTCGACCTCACGGTCGCCACGCCGTATCTTATCGGCAACGGCATAATCGAAGCCAATGACGTCCGCGATGCCGGCCACCCATTGTTCGGATTCGCTATCCGGCCCCAATAACAACGCCTTATCGAAGCGATTGCGGAGAAATTCGCTGAGCGTGGGGCTTGCGGAAATACTGATCGCGTTATCCAAAGGAATCGCCTGCCGCAGACGGGAAATGCGATGCAAATGCGGATCTACGGTGACGACGTCATCGAACAGTTCGGCCAGCAGTTCGCCGATGATGCGCTGGCTAACCGCCTCGCCCGGTCGGTTGGCAACGTCCTGACGCATGTAACACAAGTACGGCGCGACCAGTGTCAGGCGCTTGGCGCCCAGCTCTCTGGCGGTGCGCGCAAATAACAACAATTCGATCAATTTATCATTGGGCTGGTTCAGACTGCGGCAAACGATAACGTGCTCGGGCAAGTCAACCGGCAGCCGAATGAGACTTTCGCCATCGGGAAAGTGATGCACCTCGACGCGCTCGCATGGAATATTGAACTTTTCGGCCAACCTTTGGCTAGGTGCGCAATAATCGGGAAAAGCGAGCAGCAACATGTTCAATAAAAAGGCACCAGGGGTTTCAAGATATGTTCTTCATTACCGATCGTATAGCCGCTGTCGCCGACCGCAAGTTTTTGTGCGAACTTGAAGTCGGCCGGAAATTCGGCATGAATACGGTAAATCGGCTCGCCTTCATGAACTTTATCGCCGAGTTTTTTCAATAAATCCACGCCTGCCTTTTTATCCATTGGCGCGCCGGCGATACGGGCGATTTTGGCCATCTGGAAATTATCGATATGTGTCACTACGCCGTCTTGTTCAGACAATACCTCATGACATAGAGTACCGGGCGTCAAATCGATCGGCTTCGCGCCTTGTGCCTGGATTAAATCGTTCATTTTCGCCATGGCCCTTCCAGAGTCGAGGATGTCTCGCGCAATCGCATACCCCTGTCCGCCTCTGACATCTGGATCGAATTCGATGATCCGTCCGGCTAATTGCAAAGATTTTTGGCGCAAATCGAATGGCGCGTCGGGATTGTTTTCCAACACTTTCATGATATCGCGCGCCTCCAGCACGGGTCCTATGCCGAGGCCAATAGGCTGGCGACCATCGGTGATCATGACTTCCAGATGAAGATTCAGCCGATCGCCGACGAATTCGAACAATTTGCGTAACGCCAAGGCTTGCCGCATGTATCTGACTTTTGCGGTCGGTCCAACCGGGATATCGATCAACAAGTGCGAGGAACCGGCAGCCAATTTCTTCGACAGGATCGAGGCCACCATCTGCCCTTGTGAGTCAATACCGAGAGGTCTTTCGACCGAAATCAGCAAATCGTCGACCGGCGCCAGTTTGGCGGTACCGCCCCAGGCCAGGCAGCCGCGATATTGGCGCACGATGTCATGCAGATGCTCCGGCTGCAGGTTGACTTCCGCCAACACTTCCATGGTATCGGCTGTTCCCGCCGGCGAAGTGATCGCACGGCTCGAGGTCTTGGGAATCAACATACCGTGGGCAGCCACGATGGGCACGACCAGCATCGAAGTCCGGTTACCCGGTATGCCACCGATGCAATGTTTGTCTGCGACCAACGCTTCATGCCAGTTCATGCGCTCGCCCGATTCCAGCATTGCGCGAGTCAAATACAGCAGTTCGTCGCGGTCGAGGTTGTTTTGTCCAGTCGCCACCAAAAAAGCCGCCATTTCCATCTTTGAATAACGGGTATCGACGATGTCTTTGGTAATACTGTCGAAATCCTCCTGGCTTAAACGTTCGCCATTGATCTTGCGTCTTACCGCGTCCATCGATTCGGGTGCCTCGGCATGCTCGACGGTCACCAGGGCTTTCTCGGCGATGTTCAACTGATTGAACGCCTGCTCGGAAAGTCCAAGCTCGCCGGGCAGCACAATGGAACTGTCGTCAACCACATTGAGCACGGCCAATACCTTGGCGCCGTTGGCACAAACCTTGATTTTCGACAATGCCTGAAAACCTTCGGCCCTGTAAATCGCGCATTCCCTATTCAAATACGCTACATTTTCGTGGTAGGTGTCGATGCCAATGCGCCGAATTTGCAACGTGTCGTTACTCATGAGTCGGTAAGCGAAGGGAAATTGGTTGTCTCATAGAGTGCGGCTAGAGTAATTAGGGTAATCAGCGCCTCGACTCCTCTTGGAATAAACAGACATGTCGGCGCTGGCGTCATGAGCATAGCATTGTTGAATCGCGTTTTAAAACTTCGAACCCCAATGAGTTCAAGTTTACGTTTGGCTTGTCGCACCTGAATAGCCTCCCCCATTAAAAAATTACGTGGTTGAAATTATTCTCGCAACTTTGGTAATTCCTTGTATGCTTGAGCTCTGTAGAAATTGCTTTTGTCTATCGGCGAGGAGATGAACATGAAAAAAATGGCTTTGTTTATACTGGCTCTTTCATTTTGCTTTAGTGCTTCACAGGCAAAAGAATCGGTTGCCGGAAAGAGTGAGGCAAGTGCTCGACAACAGTTACCTTATGCAGTCGACCAATCCGTGGAATCCTTTTCTCAAACGGTGCATGGCGGCATTATGCATATCACCGCGAAATCGGCCGGCGACACCCAGCAAATCAAGCGCATCCAGCAATATCTGCGTAAAACCGCCGAGGAATTCAAAAAAGGAGATTTCTCATCGACCGAGCGATTTCATGGCCCTGATATGCCGGGGCTGGCTCAGATGAAAGCCGCGAAGCCCGATGACATTAGATATGAATACAAAGCCTTGTCTAACGGCGGCCAAATCCATTTCTCCACCGAATATCCCCAGTTGCTTAATGCGATACATGCCTGGATCGACGCCCAAATCGCGGAACACGGAAACACGGTGCTGCCGGGGCATGAAGGACATCACGCTTCGCCCGCCGAATAAAATACACAATGGTTATCCTGTTTTAAAACCCCTGCCTGCTAGGAGTCGGTGGTATTGGCGATTATTTTGTGAATTCGCTTGGTGCTGATGGCAATAATGATCAGAATGAACGGAATCGATACACCCTCGGCGAATTCAGGATTGACATGCCAACCTAGCGCGTGCAGGGCTTCGGCGATTTTACCGATAAGACTTGCGGCATAATACGTAATCGCAACCATAGAGATGCTCTCGACCATTTGTTGCATGCGTAATTGCATTTTCGCGCGCAAGGCCATGGATGCGAGCAAGCCCTGGTTCTGACGCTCGATAATGATATCGACCTTGGTTCGCAATAATTGGCTGGCATTGCTGACCCGTTCCGAAACCAGATTAAAGCGGTGAGATATTGAATTGCAGGTGTTCATGGCAGGCTCCAGTCGCCTTTTGATGAACTCGCCCAGGGTTTGAATGCCCTGAATGCGTACTTCCCGTAAATCGACCAAACGCTGTCCAACCAACTGGTAATACGCACTAGCCGCCGCAAAACGGAATTGATGGGATGAAATATGATTTTCTACTTCTGCCGCCAGCGCCGTTAATTCATCCAGCAATTTGGCGTCATCATTATCAGCCTGAGTCATGGAATTCGTGATGGCATACAGTTGGCGATCGGCTTTTTTCAATTCCGGATACAGCTTGCGCGCAATCGGAAACGCCAATAGCGCCATGACCCGATAAACCTCAATATCGAACAGCCTATGCAATAGCCTTCCCGCTTGCGCCGTTCTTAAATCGTGGTTTACCACCAAAAAACGACTAAAGCCATCGACATGAATGCGAAAATCCGTAAAAACAGAAGCGGCACCGCCACTTACTTTGGCACCAACAATCGCATTACCGGCAAAATAGGCTGATATCGGCGATAAATCCATTTCATCGTGGTAATGAATGCTCTCTGGCGAAACAATGCTCGCATGCGCGGCCACCATCACTTTTCCGCCAATCTGAGACAACCAATCGACTGGGACTTTTTTTAACGCGGGCTCCGCAAACGGTTCTTGCGTCGTATCATAGGCGTAAAAGATATAGGCACTAAATTCACCATGCTGCTCCCAACTCATCTGAAATGAATCAAAGCTTGCACTGAAGTGATCGACATCTGGATCTGGAGGCACACTACCGAACCGCTGACATAACGCCACTAGATGTTTACGTTCCTGGTTTTTTTCATCGCTGGATAGCGACACGGCAAGATAACTGGCTCTTACCGGTAAACTAGGAATCGAAGGAGCCCTAGCGTGTACCTCGTTATGTAAGGTAAATCGTTGCGGGTGATTTTGCGGTATTTGAAATAGGGTGGCCACAGCAGTCTGTCCTGATTGTAATTCGGTTCGATAGATCACGTAACGAAGTTTATTTTACTCGGAATTATGATCCACCTGGTTTCTGAAATGGTCTAATAAATCCGGACACTTCTAAAGGCAGAATTTATACTGCTAGCAGAGGTGACCATGAGTAACGAGAAAAAACACAATCGGCCAAAATACAGCCTGGAATTTAAACAAGATGCCGCCAGACTGGTTCTTGAAAAAGGCTACAGCCAGCAGCAAGCAGCCGATCATTTGGGCATATCGCAAAGTGCCCTGGGACGCTGGGTACGAGCGGAACGCAAGCCTTCGGCCAACGAATCGGCGGTAAAAAAGTCTTACCTGAATCTGGGGGATCATGACGAATTGATCCGATTGCGCAAGGAAAACGAACAACTGCGGATGGAGCGCGAGATACTAAAAAAGGCCGCCGTCTTCTTTGCGAAAGAAGCCGAATAAAGTACGGGTTGTTGACATAAATGAGACGAAATCGGGGCATCTTACATTTGCAATTATTGTGAGCCCGCGAATATGTATTGCGAGCCGGACCTGATAAATGCAAGCTCATTTGCAGATAATCTGAGCCGGAGTACAATTTTATTTGCATTTAATTCGAGCCCAAAATAGCGATAAATGCGAGCCCGACCGTTTTCAAACGCGAGCCCTTACATGTATGAGTGCGAACTCATGGATATTCTGACAAAGTAGAATTAGTCGTATTTGCGAAGGTTGGTCGGGATGGGTAAACATGAGTATGATTCAGTGCTTAGCAAAAACCTTGATTTTTCGTTTGTAACGCCTATAGCGCTAGATTTTTCTTGGAAGGAGTTGGAACAAATTTGAAAAATCCTGCTTATTATCCGCTTATTAATTTTTTTTAGGCATAAAAAAAGGACTTAGAAAATACTCTCTAAGTCCTTGATTTTAATAATGGAGCTGGTGATGGGACTCGAACCCGCGACCGGCTGATTACAAATTTGAAGGCCTTGCATTTCCGGCTGATTAACCAACCTTAACGAACCTTTACAAACCGCAGAATAAAGCCTATTATGACCTTAACGGGGTTACACGAAATTTCCCTAAATTTGCTCTACCGTGTAACCCCGGCGTAACCCCGGCAAATTTTGTAACCCCGGAAGGTGTAAATATGGCAGATAACAAGATCAACTTTACCAAGGCCGCATTGGATGCCCTACCCTTACCGGAAACCGGCAACCGTACGACCTACCACGACACAAAAACCAACGGCCTACAATTGCGCGTTACCAGCAACGGCGCAAAAACCTTTTCTTTGTTTCGACGGGTAAAAAACGGGAATCCCGAACGTGTAACCCTAGGGCGCTATCCTGATATGACAGTTGAACAGGCCCGAACCGAAGCAACCCGGCTCAATGGCTTACTTGTTCAAGGGATCAACCCAAACAACGACGCCAGAGCATTAAAAACCGAAACCACCTTGCAAGAGCTGTTCGACGACTTTTTACAGCACCGGCGCAACAAACGCGGCGCGTTCCTATCGGAGAAAACAAAGCGGAGTTATCGTTACGACTTCGGCCTGTATCTTGGCAAGTGGAGCAAGCGCAAGCTGTCGCAGTTCAAAGATACCGACTTCGGCAAACTGCATACTGAAATCGGCAAGGAACACCCCACCACGGCAAACCGTGTCATTGCGATGGCGTCTAGCCTGTTCAGTTATGCCAATGAGAAAAAGCTATTCAAAGGCGCAAACCCGGCACACGGAATCAAAAAATACCCGGAAACCAAGCGCGAACGCTTTTTGCAGGCAGATGAATTACCGGCTTTCTTTTCTGCCCTGGCCGAAGAGGAAAACGAAATCTTGCGCGATTACTTTCTAATATCGCTGCTCACAGGCGCAAGGCGATCAAACGTACAAGAAATGCAGTGGTCACAGATCAACTTTGACCGGGCAGAATGGCGCATACCGACCACCAAAAACGGCGAACCGCAAACCGTCACCCTGACCGCCGAAGCCTTGGAGATTCTACGCAACCGAAAAGCTGATAATGCTGGCCCGTGGGTTTTTCCTGGCAATGGTGCGACCGGCCATATCGTTGAGCCAAAGAAAGCCTGGAAACGGGTACTAGAACGCGCGGGCATTGACGATTTACGCATCCACGACTTACGGCGCACCCTTGGCAGTTGGCAAGCCAAAACCGGCGCATCATTGGCGATTGTTGGTAAATCGCTCAATCACAAATCACCGTCAACAACTGCAATCTATGCGCGTCTTGACCTTGATCCGGTTAGAGAATCCGTTGATAGAGCCACCGGCGCAATGTTGGCGGCGGCAGGTCTAAGACCAGCGGGCGAAGTGGTAGAGCTAAAGGCAAAAAAAGCAAAATAAACCGAATTTAACCCGCTAGGCTTAGCGGCTGAAAGCTGGAATCGTCAACCAGTTGCGGGTTAATCCTTTCACTGACGACAACACTTTGACGAGGTGTTTTGATGGATTTTCCCAGCTTTGTCCCGGAAGGGGCGCGAAGTCATGCGATACATTTTTTAGGCCACTATGAGCCAGCATTGGCCGAATGTGAGGCAAGGCTTGTTGAAATTCAAAATCGTATAAATGAATGGTCACAATCAAGGCTAGATAATGACACGATTCAATTTCAAATAACTAAATTACGCCAGAGTAAAGCCGAACAAACAAAATACCGTGATGACTTTGCGCGTGACATTGCGAGCATTAAGCGGCTGGTACACGATGCCCGAATGAAGGAAGCCTATCAGATTTTAACCAACGCTTTTTTTGATGATGAGGATTCGGAGCGGCAAAGGAAATTCGACGGCTTTATTTATGCCGCGTGGTCGGCACGGTTGGATTTTTCGCCTTATCGAGAAGGCTTAAAGCAAGCGGCGGAATTACGGGATGAAATAGCCAAAACCGCCGACAAATTGGCGGGCTTGTTAGATCGAATTGGCGAAACTGGCGTTTTATGCCCTGGTGAGTTTTTCTATATCCCCAGTTTGTTACGCAATACCGACAATCACGAAATGGACGACCATAACCTTTATATGTGGCGAGCAATGCGCGGTTATGTGTTGGGCGATCTGCCACAACGCGAAACATTGGAAAGCGAACAAACCGAAATTGATCCAGCGGGAAAACCTGAAATTGTTTTTCAGATCGTCGCAATGGACGAAAAGCCGGACATTGATCCAGCCGAAGAAGCGCGTAATACATTACGTTACGCATGGGAGAAATCCCCGCCATTATCGGAGCTACTCAAGACGGTGAGCAAAGTCGCCAAAGAGTTTAAACCCAGTGAAAGCGGCGTGATTGGCGCGGCTATTGATTCCAGAAAGCAAAGCCTTAAAGCTGAATATCTAAGGGCTTTTGGCAATTTACTAACCGAGCAACACGGCTTCATGCTGACCACCGATATTATGAAAGCAATGGCAATTGCCGCTAATGTTGTAATCAACGCACCCGATATTGATACGACTTATGACGACGTGAGAAAGGCGCTTGCTAAATTAGGCGGCGATTCTCTGGAAGATTCGAGGGCAAAATAGGCCGCGAATGTTCCAGTACATTGGAAGATTCGATGCCAAATAACCTTTTGAGTATCTTCGATATTAAGAGGGCGAATAAATAATCTACTGCCATGTTTAACAAAACCCAAAGAGGTTACACGACATGGCAACAAATCCAAGCAAAACCGACGATAAACTATTAGACAACACCGAGGCGGCGGCCTATATCGGTGTAACACCCCGCACCCTTGAGGTGTGGCGATGCACCAAGCGCCACACAATCCCGTTTATCAAGGTTGGCCGACTGGTTAAATACCGGAAATCGGCGCTAGATGCCTTTCTTGACTCTCGCACCATTGGCGCGGCGTAAGGGGGCAATATGACGGGCAACAAAAAAGCCGCGCCAGTCGGCAAACTGGCAACGGCTTCAAAATCATTTCAGGCAAGCCATTCTAACCCGATCCATTACCGCTTGAAAGCCACCATTTACAGGTTGGCCCCTTGGCTGTTTTTCGTGGGGGTGCTGCATGGTTAATGCTGTCGAATCCTTCAAAACGGCCATTCAAGCCCACGGCCTGCAACCGCCGGACACGATCCAACCCGGTAAGCTGCACCGCTTCCCCGGTTATGACAAAGGGCGCGGTAATGATGCGGCATGGTGCAAGTTGTTCGACGACTTGCGCGGCGGTGTGTTTGGTGACTTCTCCACTGGCTTAGATGAACATTGGCAAGCGGAAACCGAGCGCACCTATACCGCCGAAGAGCGGGCGGCCTTCAAGCAACGCATCGATGCCGAGCGCCAGCAACGCCAAGCCGAAGAATTGCGCCAGCATGAAGCGGTGGCAAAACATGCGGCTGAATTATTGGCGGGGGCTTTGTCCGATCCAACCCAACACCCTTACGCGATCAAGAAAGCCGTTGATTTTGGCCCCAGGGTGAAGCGTGGCGCATGGACGCAACGCGGTTGGATGGATGTATTGCTGATTCCGATCTATGGCGATGATGGCAAAATCTGGACGCTTGAAGCGATCAATTCAGACGGCGAAAAAGATTACCTGAAAGGCGGACGCAAGCGCGGCGGCTTTCATCCCTTGGGCAAAATCAGCGGCGCTAACCGGGTGTTAATCGGCGAAGGATTGGCAACCGTGGCGGCGGTTCATGCCGTGGATGGAGCGCCAGCAGTGGCAGCAATGGACGCGGGAAATTTATCCCACGTTGCAATGGCAATCCGCAAACTGGCCCCGGATGCCGAAATAGTTTTGCTGGCAGATAACGACATCAAGCCGGACGGCAGCAATCCCGGATTGAAGGCCGCCACTGAAGCGGCGCAAGCGGTGGGCGGGCGCGTGGCGGTTCCTGAATTGGACGGCCAAAAATGCGACTTTTGGGATCTATGGAGCGAACGCGGCACGGGTGCCGTGCGGAATGCACTGATTAAAATCCGGGACGTTGCGACAGTGACAGTTGCGACAATTGCGACAGATAGCACTGAAAGCCATTGGCCCAAGCCGCACCCCCTAACCGCCAAAATCAACCCCGAAGCCTACCCACTGGACGCCTTGCCGGACACGATCCGGGAAGCCGTGGAAGAAGTGGCGGCCTTTATCAAAGCGCCGTTGCCATTGGTGGCGGGTTCAGCATTGGGGGCGCTGTCGCTGGCGCTGCAATCCCATTGCGACATTAAGCGGGCTGAGAGGCTAACCGGGCCGACTGGCTTGTTCATGTTGAGCATTGCCGACAGTGGCGAACGCAAAACCACTTGCGACGGCTTTTTTACTTCGGCGATCCGCCAATATGAAGCAGAACAGTTAGAACTTGCCGCGCCTTTGCTGAAGGATTACGCGGCGGAATTGGCGGCCTGGAATGCCGAGCGAGAAGGCTTATTATCGGCGATCAAGGACGCGGGCAAAAAGGGCAGCAATACCCGCGATAAAAAGGACGATTTGATTGAGCTGGAACGATCAAAACCCGAACCGCCGAGAATCCCCCGGCTGATATTGGGCGATGAAACCCCGGAAAACTTGGCCTATACCCTGGCTAAAAACTGGCCTAGCGCGGGCGTGGTATCGAGTGAGGCGGGCGTAGTGTTTGGGGCGCATGGCATGGGCAAGGATTCTGTTATGCGGAACATGGCTTTGTTAAACGTGCTATGGGATGGCGGCGCATTATCCATAGGCCGCCGGTCGTCGGAATCCTTCACCGTGAAGGACGCACGGCTTACCGTGGCCTTGCAGATTCAAGAGGCAACCTTGCGGGCGTTCTTTGATAAGTCGGGCGGGCTGGCGCGTGGTACTGGCTTTCTGGCGCGGTTCCTGGTGGCCTGGCCCGAATCAACCCAAGGCAGCAGGCCGTTTACCGATCCGCCGGAAACATGGCCCAAGCTGGCGCGGTTTCATCAACGCATTACCGAAATATTAAACAACCCGGCACCGTTGAACGAGCAAGGCGGCCTTGATCCGGTAATGTTGACATTCACCCCCGCGGCAAAGGCGGCCTGGATAGCCTTTCATGATGCCATAGAAATCGAATTGAAAGCGAGCGGTGAACTGTACGACGTTAGAGACGTTGCCAGCAAGACCGCCGATAACGCGGCACGATTGGCGGCGCTGTTTCATGGCTTCACCAAGGAAATCGGCGGCGCGGTTGATGTTGATAGTTTTGAAAGCGCCAGCAGAATAGCCGCATGGCATTTATCGGAAGCCCGGCGGTTTTTCGGTGAGCTTGCCTTGCCGGTTGAGCTGGCGAACGCGGCGCGGCTGGATGCTTGGTTGATTGATTATTGCAGACGAGAACGGACGCATATTATCCCTAGGCGTGAAGCGCAACGATCCGGGCCGGTTCGAGATAAGGACGCATTGAAAAACGCCCTGCAGGAATTGGACGAATTAGGCCGGGCGCGTTTGGTGATGGAAGGCCGCCGGAAAGATATTTTAATCAATCCGGCATTGCTGGCAGGGGGTGAATGATGGCGCTGTCGGCATTGATCCACAAAAGCAAAACTGTACCTGTTGCGACGTTGACAGTTGCGACAATTGCGACACAAGACACCGAAACCCGGCCAACTGTCGCAAAAGTCGCAAGTGTCACAGTCGCAAACCCCACAGAGTCAAAAAATCATGAGTTGCTGGTAACTGTCTGGACACCGGCAGGTAATCCGATGCAGGTACAGGCGAGGGACGCGGAACACGCGGCCTTTTTGTTGAAAATGAATCCGAAACCAGCGCGGGGCAATAATGACTAAGAAAGGCAAACCAACACCACCCACAAAAGACAATGGCGTTTTGAGCGTGGTACAGCGCAAGGACGAAAGCGCAGATGCTGCAATGGCCCGCTGTATGCTTGAACCTGAGACACAAGCGGGGCTGACTATTCGGCAATGGCAAAACCCGACATTACCGGAAAGTTTAGGGATTAACGAAACGATAGCCGAGCTTAAAGCGCAAAGCAAAGCACTTAAAGCAAATAGCATGGACAGGGCCGAAGCGATGCTGTTAAGCCAAGCCCAAACCCTTGAGAGCCTATTTCATTTACTCGCAACAAGGGCGCAACGGCAAGAGTATCTAACGCAGTTTGAAGCAAACCTAAAGCTGGCGCTTAAGGCGCAAAATCAATGTCGAATGACGCTGGAAACCCTGAGCAATATCAAAAATCCGCCGGTTGTCTACGCGAAACAGGCGAACATTGCCAACGGGCCGCAGCAGATCAATAACGGCCTACCATCTACGCACACGGCGGAAAATCAAAATCAGCAAAACCAACTATTAACGGTGAACCATGGCGAGACATTGGACGGCGGAACAACGGGCGAAACAATCGGCGGCGATCAGGCAATGGAAGCCCTGGAAAAGCAGCACAGGGCCGCGAACCGATGAAGGCAAGGCAAAGGCCGCGCGTAATGCCTACAAAGGCGGACACCGGCAACTATTGAGACAGATAGCCGCAATATTGAAGGATCAAAAGCGGGATTTAGGACTGATTAAGTAGGTTTGATTTATTACAGTGTAACCCCGGCGTAACCCCAGAAAATAAAAAAGGCCTTCGATTTCTCGTAAGGCCTTGATTTATATGGAGCTGGCGATGGGACTCGAACCCGCGACCGGCTGATTACAAATCAGCTGCTCTACCAACTGAGCTACACCAGCAATATATTTTTTATTAAGCTCTATCTACTAGCTCGACATAGGCCATTGGCGCATCATCGCCTGGTCTGAAGCCACATTTGATGATTCTCAGATAGCCACCTTGTCTTTCTTTGTAACGAGGACCAAGATCGTTGAACAATTTAGTAACAACTTCACGATCGCCCAATTTAGCAAACGCTTGACGTCTTTTCGCTACAGAATCTTCTTTTGATAACGTAATCAATGGTTCTACCATCATACGCAATTCTTTCGCTTTTGGCAATGTGGTTTTAATCAATTCGTGCTTGAACAAAGAGCACGCCATATTGCTAAACAAGGCTTTTCTATGGCTGCTATTTAAGTTTAATTGTCTTCCAGATTTGCGATGTCTCATTTCAATGTGCCTATTTATTAAATACCGATCTGGGATTGATCTACCAGATTTTCTGGCGGCCAATTTTCAAGCCTCATACCCAGGGATAAACCTTTAATTGCTAGAATGTCCTTAATTTCGGTGAGAGATTTTTTACCTAGATTTGGCGTACGTAGCAACTCCACTTCAGTTCGCTGTATAAGATCACCAATGTAAAAAATGTTCTCCGCTTTAAGGCAATTAGCCGATCTAACGGTCAACTCGAGATCATCAACCGGTCTTAGCAATATCGGATCAAAGGTCTCCTCTTCGACCACGCTTTCTTCCGGCATTTGCTCCTTGACTTTTTCGAAATCAACGAACACTGACAACTGGTCATGCAGTATCGAGGCGGCAAGCTTAATTACCGCTTCAGGATCGACGGTGCCATTGGTTTCAAGCTCGATCACCAGTTTATCAAGATTGGTCCGTTGCTCGACTCGAGTAGTCTCTACGTGGTAAGCGACCTTGACGATTGGACTGAATGCCGCATCGACCATCAGAACACCCACTGGCGCATCATCCATCTGTTCTTTACGAACAGCGGCAGGAATATAGCCTCTTCCTCGCTCTATCTTGATTTTTATATCCAGCTGCTTATCTTGCGTCAGGTTTGCGATGACAAGATCTGGATTTACGATCTCTACATTGCTGGATACATCGATATCGCCCGCAGTGACAGGACCGACGCCCGACTTGGACAACGTTAGCATTACTTCGTCTTTGCCATGCAGAACGACCGCCAGCTTTTTCAGGTTCAACAAGATGTCAATAACATCTTCCTGAACACCTTCAATAGTGGTGAACTCATGCAAGACACCCGCAATAGATACTTCCGTAACTGCACAACCAGGAATGGAAGACAACATAACGCGGCGAAGCGCATTACCAAGAGAGTGCCCATAACCGCGCTCAAGCGGTTCGATAACGATTCTTGAGTGGTTTGCTGTATGGCTAACTACTTCGACTAACTTTGGCTTTAACAAACCAGCAATAGAACTCTGCATACTTTAATCCAAATGATTACTTAGAATAGAGCTCGACAACCAACTGCTCATTGATCTCGGAACCCAGATCAACCCGATCAGGCAGGGACTTGAAAATTCCGCTCATTTCTTTTGAACTCACTTCAACCCATTGTGGAAAACCATATTGTTCAGCCACTACCAGAGCTTCTTTAACCCGTTGCTGATTCTTTGCTTTTTCACGCAAGCTAACCTTATCGCCAGCACTGACCTGATAAGATGGGATATTGATCAGTTGATCGTTTACCAGAACAGCTTTGTGCGAAACTAATTGTCGAGCTTCAGCCCTTGTAGAGGCAAATCCCATTCTGTATACGACGTTATCCAGACGAGATTCCAAAAAATTAAGCAAATTTTGACCGGTTGCCCCTTTCTGCAAATCGGCAGCCTTGTAATAGTTCCGGAACTGTTTTTCTAAAACACCATAAATGCGACGAAGTCTTTGCTTTGCTCTCAACTGCAACGCATAGTCTGAGTTTCTGGTACGCTTAGCGCCATGCTGACCAGGTCTTTGATCAAGCTTGCATTTGCTTTCCAGGGATTTGCCTCTGCTTTTCAGAAACAAATCAGTTCCTTCTCGACGGCTTAATTTACAAACGGGTCCAATATATCTAGCCATTACTTATTACTCCAAAACCTTATACGCGGCGCTTTTTAGGGGGACGACAGCCATTATGTGGAATCGGCGTAACATCCACGATATTAGAAATCTTAAAGCCAAGCGCATTCAATGAACGCACGGCAGACTCCCTGCCTGGACCAGGACCTTTGATCATTACGTCCAGATTTTTCATACCGTACTCTTGTGCAACCAGGCCTGCTTTTTCTGCAGCAACCTGAGCGGCAAATGGTGTGCTTTTTCTTGAACCTCTAAAGCCTGAACCACCAGAAGTAGCCCAAGATAGAGCATTACCTTTTCTATCGGTGATTGTTACTATGGTATTATTAAAAGAAGCATGCACATGAGCGATGCCGTCGGCCACTTCTTTTTTAATGCGCTTTTTTACACGGTTTTGGGTTGCCATTAACTTGCCTATATAAAAACTTTATTTTGTAACTGGTTTTCTAGGGCCTTTGCGGGTCCTTGCATTTGTACGGGTGCGCTGACCTCTCAGCGGCAGACCTCTTCTATGCCTAATTCCTCGATAGCATCCAAGATCCATCAAACGTTTGATATTCATGGAAACCTCACGACGCAAATCGCCTTCAACCGTCATCGTTGAAATCACCTTGCGAATCGACTCCACTTGATCTTCAGTCAAATCTTTGATCTTTACGGTAGTTTGTATGCCAACCTTAGCGCAGATAAGCCTTGCTGTCTGCCTTCCAATTCCGTATATAGCAGTCAATGCAATTTCTGCATGCTTATGATCAGCTACGTTAATACCGGCTATACGAGCCATCCAGATACTCCTAAAGTTTGATTCTTAAGTTAATCGAGAATTATAACATTTTTATTTAAAAACACAAAATTAACCCTGACGCTGTTTATGACGACCATCCTTGCAGATGACGCGAACAACACCGCTTCTTTTAATAACTTTGCAGTTTTTACAAATTGGTTTTATTGATGCACGTACTTTCACGGCAAACTCCTTACAATAATTTAATTTCTTTTAAGATTTGCTTTTTTCATCAAGCTTTCGTATTGCTGTGACATCAAATGCGTCTGCATTTGGGAAATAAAATCCATTACCACAACAACGATGATCAATAGCGAAGTACCACCAAATGAAAACGGAACATTCCAATAAACGATCAAGAATTCAGGCAGCAAGCAAATCAAGGTGATGTATATTGCTCCAACAAGCGTCAAGCGGGTCATAACCTTGTCGATATATGCAGTGGTTTGCACACCTGGCCTGATACCCGGCAGATACGCACCGGACTTTTTCAGATTTTCCGCCGTTTCCTTTGAGTTGAATACCAGAGCCGTATAGAAGAAACAGAAAAATATAATAGCCAATGCATAAAACATGACATACACAGGCTGACCAGGTGATAGGACCGTAGAAACATCCTGCAGCCAAGCAAAACCATCAACATGACCAAACCAGCCGGCAATTGTAGCAGGAAAAAGTATGATACTCGAGGCAAAAATTGGCGGAATCACTCCAGCCATATTCAGTTTCAATGGCAGGAATGAAGACTGGCCTGCGTAAACTTTGTTACCTTGCTGACGCTTCGGATAATTAATGGTAATCCTACGTTGTGCGCGCTCAACAAAAACCACGATACCTGTCACCACAATAGAGATTGCAAACAACAACACAATGAAAGCAGGATTCATTTCACCGGTTCTAGCCAACTCCAAAGTACCACCAATTGCAGATGGCAATCCGGAAACGATACCCGCAAAAATGATCAAAGAAATACCGTTACCAATACCGCGCTCGGTTACTTGCTCACCCAGCCACATCAAGAACATGGTACCCGTGACCAAGGTAAGAGTAGTCACGACAACGAAGGCAACTCCAGGGTTGATAACAACCGCCATACCGCCGGCAGTCTGATTTTGCAAGGCAACGGAAATACCAATGGACTGGAACATGGCCAGCACGACTGTTGCGTATCGGGTGTACTGCGTGATTTTACGCCGCCCAGACTCGCCCTCTTTCTTCATTTGCTCCATCGCAGGAATGACTATGGTCATTAACTGCA
The DNA here is from genome assembly GCF_024360925.2 of Methylomonas rapida. NCBI lineage: Bacteria > Pseudomonadati > Pseudomonadota > Gammaproteobacteria > Methylococcales > Methylococcaceae > Methylomonas > Methylomonas rapida. The sequence continues at coordinate 3,890,793 of NZ_CP113517.1, forward strand.
TGATGATCGACGCAGAGATATAGGGCATAATGCCAAGCGCAAAAATACTAAGCCTCATCAGAGCACCACCCGAGAACATGTTGAACATGTCCAGAATAGAACCCGATTGTTGTGCGAACATTGCTGATAACGCACTGGGATCAATACCGGGCACCGGTATATGAGCCCCAACGCGATAAACTACAAATGCACCAAAGACAAATAGTAGCCTAGCCTTCAACTCTCCAAACTGGAATTTTCCAGCTGAAACATCATACCCTTTCGTACTCACTTAAGCCTCGACTTTACCACCTGCCGCTTCGATGATTTCTCGTGCGCCAGCAGTTACGGATATACCTTTCAGAGAAACAGCCCTAGAAATCGAACCTGATTTTATTAATTTAATCTTCTTGGTAAAAACAGGAACGACATTGTTATCAATCAAGACTTGCAGATCTATAACATCAGCCGTAATCGAATTCAGCTCTCCCAGCCTAACTTCCGCACTGTATTTCTTCATGCGAGAGGTAAAGCCGACCTTTGGTAAACGTCTTTGCAAAGGCATCTGACCGCCTTCGAAACCTACTTTATGAAAACCACCAGCACGAGCTTTTTGTCCTTTATGCCCCCTGCCGCAGGTTTTTCCATCTGTGGAGCCGATACCGCGTCCGACTCTCTTGGCTTTTTTGCGTGCACCGTATGATGCCTGAATAGTATTAAGGTACATCAAACTTCCTCGACTTTTAGCATGTATGCAATTTTGTTAATCATTCCGCGGTTTTCGGGAGTATCGATAACCTCAACTGATTGCCGAATTTTATGCAGCCCCAAACCTTTTAAACATTCTTGATGACTTTTCAAGCGACCATGCTTGCTTTTAGTCATAGTCACACTTAATTTTTTGGCTACCATGGCAATTATCCTGTAATTTGTTCGACACTCAAACCGCGTTTCGCCGCGATTTGTTTTGGGTCATGCATCGCAGTTAAGCCATCGATTGTTGCCCTGACCACGTTAATCGGGTTGCTGGTACCGATGCATTTTGCCAACACGTTATGCACGCCTACTACTTCGAAAACAGCACGCATCGCACCACCTGCGATGATACCCGTACCCTCCGATGCAGGTTGCATGTAAACTTTTGCCGCGCCGGTTGTAGACATGACTGAATACTGCAAAGTACCGCCGTTTAACGCTACCTTTTTCATGTTCTTCCGCGCTTGCTCCAGCGACTTTTGGATAGCAACCGGAACTTCACGTGCTTTTGACACACCATAACCTACACGGCCTTCACCGTCACCGACTACCGTAAGAGCTGCGAAGCCGAATACCCTACCACCTTTAACAACCTTTGCCACACGTCTAACGTTGACAAGTTTTTCTTGCAAACCGTCTGTGCTACCTTGAGCTGGTGCTGTTGCCATTCTGATTCCCCTTAAAACTTCAATCCAGCTTCACGTGCAGCATCAGCCAATGCCTTTACGCGACCATGATATTTAAAACCTGAACGATCGAAGGCGACTTCGGTAACGCCTGCGGCAATCGCTCTTTCGGCAACTTTTTTGCCCACTTCGATAGCGGCTTTAATGTTGCTCGTGTTATTGACCGAGCCTTTGATATCGGCTTGTACAGTAGATGCAGATGCTAAAGTGGATTTACCATCGACACTTAGGACTTGGGCATAAATATGTTGCGAGGTTCTATGAATCGTTAGTCTGTTGACTTCCAATTTTTTAATTTTACAACGCAGCTTCAAGGCTCTTTTTAACCTGGCGGACTTCTTATCCATCTGTTTACCTATTTTTTCTTGGCTTCTTTACGGGCGACGTATTCGTCGGCTAGTCTTACACCTTTGCCTTTATATGGCTCGGGCGGGCGGAAAGCACGAATTTCGGACGCTACTTGCCCGACTTGTTGCTTATCACTGCCCTTGACATGAAGCTCGGTTTGAGAAGGAGCTTCAACCGTTACACCCGCAGGCACAATGTATTCGACTGGGTTTGAATAACCCAAAGACAATGTCAACAAATTGTCTTTGACCTGAGCTCTGTAACCAACACCAACCAGCTGCATTTTTTTGACAAAGCCTTCAGAGACACCTTTGACAATATTGTTTATAGAGGCTCTGGCCGTACCCGCAAACGCCTTTGCGTTTTTTACATCTTGATCCCAGCTAACTTTAATTTCGTTTTGCCCGATATCTAATTTGACTGCTTCGTGCAAACCAAAAGCCTGTTCTCCCAGCTTGCCTTTTACGATAACTTGATTACCGTTCAGCTTTACGTCAACACCCGCCGGAACTGTTATAGGAGCATTTGCTACTCTTGACATGATATCTCCTAAACTTTAGCAAACTGTACAAATGACTTCGCCGCCATGACCGATTGCACGTGCGGCACGATCGGTCATAACACCGTTGGATGTAGATACGATTGCTATACCTAATCCTCCCAAAACTTTTGGCAATTCATCCTTGGATTTGTAAATTCTCAAGCCAGGACGACTAACTCTTTTTACACTCTCGATCACAGGTACGCCATTGAAATATTTCAAATCAATGGTCATTTCCGTATGATTGCCATTTTGCTCGGTTTTATAATCCGTGATATAGCCTTCATCTTTTAACACTTTTGCGATTGCCAACTTCAACTTTGAGGAAGGCATCTTTACACTTTTTTTACCTGCAGACTGACCATTTCTGATTCTGGTCAGCATGTCTGCAATTGGATCTGTCATACTCATTAATAATCTCCAAAGACCTTAGGAACAGAGTTACCAGCTAGCTTTTGTAACGCCAGGGACGTCACCGCGCATGGTAGCTTCTCTCAGCTTGTTACGGCTGAGGCCAAATTTTCTATAATAGCCATGCGGGCGTCCGGTCAAATTGCAGCGATTACGCAATCTCGATTTGCTGGAGTCTCTAGGCAATTTTTGTAATTGGAGTTGAGCACTTTCTTTTTCTTCAAAAGAACTATTAGGTGATCTAATAATTTCTTTCAATGATTCTCTTTTTGCTTGATACTTTTTAATTAAAGACGCGCGCTTTACTTCACGTGCGATCATTGATTTTTTTGCCATGACTGCCGCCCTTAGTTTTTGAATGGAAAATTAAATTGCTTCAACAATGCCAAACCTTCTTCATCGGTTTTTGCAGTTGTTGTAATGCAAATATCCATACCACGAAGAGCGTCGATTTTATCGTAATCGATTTCAGGAAAAATAATCTGCTCTTTAATACCTAAGGTATAGTTTCCGCGACCGTCAAAACTTTTGGAATTCATGCCGCGAAAGTCACGGATACGAGGAATTGCGATAGTAATCAATCTATCAAAGAACTCATACATTTTCGCGCCACGCAAGGTCACTTTGCAACCGATTGGCATATCATCCCGAATTTTAAAACCCGCGATAGATTTTCTAGCCAATGTGACAACTGCTTTTTGACCTGCGATTTTTTCCATGTCTGCTACGGCTGATTGTAGAATTTTTTTATCAGCAATCGCCTCACCAACGCCCATATTCAGAGTGATTTTAGTGAGCTTTGGGACCTGCATAATGGATTCATATCCGAATTGAGCCTGCATAGCGGGCACAATTTCATTTTTGTATTTGGTTTCTAGTCTAGCCATTGCTTTATTACCTTATAGACCAACAACTTCTTTGGTTGATTTAAAAAATCTGACTTTTTTTCCGTCTTCCAGAATTCTAAATCCTACGCGATCCGCTTTTTTAGTCTTAGGATTATATAAAGCCACGTTAGACACATCGATAGGCATGTTTTTGTCGACGATGCCACCAGAAACACCCAGATTCGGATTCCCTCTTTGGTGTTTTTTGACAATGTTGACACCTTCAACCAACACCTTATTATCTTCTAAAACTTTCGAAACCTTCCCTAGCTTGCCTTTATCCTTACCTACAATCACGACGACTTCGTCGCCTTGTTTAATTTTTTGCATTTTAATACCCAATAATTAAAGAACTTCAGGAGCGAGCGAGATAATTTTCATGAACTTATCCCCTCTCAATTCTCTTGTTACTGGTCCAAATATACGGGTACCAATCGGCTGAAGTTGGTTGTTTAAAATGACGGCAGCATTGCCATCAAAGCGGATTACCGAACCGTCTGCTCTACGAACACCTTTTCTCGTTCTTACTACCAGCGCATTATAGACATCGCCTTTTTTGACGCGCGTACGCGGCATAGCGTCCTTAACGCTGACCTTGATAATATCGCCAATACCAGCATAGCGCCTGTGTGAGCCGCCCAATACTTTGATACACATGACCTTTTTTGCACCACTATTATCGGCGACGTCAAGGCTAGTTTGCATCTGAATCATTTTAAATTCCCAACTAAATTCTAATTAATTACTTGTTAGAAGCTTCTAACACTTCTACCAATCTAAAGGTCTTGTTTTTCGACAATGGTCTGCATGAGGCAATCGAAACGACATCACCTTCTTGGCATTGATTGTTTTCATCATGAACCAGGAATTTTGTCGAACGTTTTACATACTTGCCATAAACAGGATGCTTAACAAGACGCTCGACTAAAACCGAAACGGTTTTATCCATCTTATTGCTAACCACGCGACCAGTTACTGTACGGATTTTTGCCGAATTCTCGTTCATCGTTAGCCTCTCGCCATTTCGGTTAGAACAGTATTGATACGAGCTATATCACGTCTAACCTGCTTCACTTGACTTGACTTGACCAGCTGACCTGCGCCTTTTTGCATACGCATGTTGAATTGTTCACGAGCCAGCTCCAAAAGATTGGCCATTAACTCATCTTTTGATTTACTTCTTAGTTCTGTCGCTTTCATTACATTATTGTCCGTGCAGAGAATGTTGTTTTGACTGGTAGTTTTGCCGCTGCCAGACTAAACGCTTCACGCGCAAGCTCTTCAGAAACCCCTTCAATCTCAAACAGCATTGTTCCGGGTTTGATTTGAGCTACCCAGTATTCAACACTACCTTTACCTTTACCCATACGTACTTCCAAGGGCTTTTTCGTAATTGGCTTGTCAGGGAATACTCGAATCCAGATCTTGCCGCCCCGTTTAACGTGACGACTGATCGCTCTACGTGCCGCCTCAATTTGACGGGCGGTCATTCTACCACGACTTATAGATTTTAATCCATACTCGCCGAAACTGACGGAGGAACCTCTGAGTGCTGTTCCGTTGTTTCTGCCGGTATGCTGTTTTCGAAATTTCGTTCTTTTCGGCTGAAGCATTGTCTTATTCCTTCAACTATTTTTTAGAATCAGAGTTTAAAGAAGCAGTATGCGCATCCATGTCGAATACTTCGCCTTTGAATATCCAGACTTTGATGCCGATGATACCGTATGTAGTTTTTGCTTCAGCTGTGCCGTAATCGATGTCGGCGCGCAAAGTATGCAGAGGCACACGACCTTCTCTGTACCATTCGGTACGAGCGATCTCAGCGCCGTTCAAACGGCCAGCAACGGTGATTTTGATACCTTCAGCACCCAAGCGCATGGTATTAGTCACAGCGCGCTTCATCGCGCGGCGATACATAATCCGTTTTTCCAATTGTTGCGCGATGCTCTCGGCAACAAGATAGGCATCCAGCTCTGGCTTTCTGATTTCTTCTACGTTCAACTGAACAGGTACGCCCATCATTTTCGAGATATCTTGCCTCAAAACATCGATATCCTCGCCTTTCTTGCCGATCACAATACCAGGACGCGCTGTGTGGACCGTAATGTTTGCATTGTTAGCAGGGCGGTTGATTTGCACCCTACTGACAGATGCGTGCGCCAACTTTGTCTTGATATATTCGCGAACCTTCAAATCTTGTAACAAAAGAACAGGGTAGTTCTGGCTATTTGCATACCATCTTGAAGTCCAATCTTTAACGATCCCTAGACGTATGCCTGTGGGATGAACCTTTTGACCCATTTTCTACCTCTATTAGCGTTCTGCTACTTTAATTGTTATGTGACAAGTTCTTTTCAGTATGTGATTCGCACGACCTTTCGCACGCGCAGCAATGCGCTTCATCGTTCTGCCTTCATTCACATAAACAGTTGATACTTTTAACTCGTCTACGTCCGCGCTCTCATTATGTTCCGCATTCGCGATGGCAGATTCCAATATTTTCTTAAAGATCCCTGCCGCTTTTTTTGAACTGAAATTCAGAACATTCAAAGCCTTTTCCACCGGCAAACCGCGGATTTGATCACCCACCAATCTAGCTTTTTGAGCCGATAGCGGAGCATTACTCAATTTTGCTGAAACTTCCACAATCACTCCTATCTCGATTTTTTATCAACAATATGGCCTTTGTAGGTTCTTGTAGGCGAAAATTCGCCCAGTTTATGACCGACCATATTTTCCGAGATCAAAACAGGAATGTGCTGTTTGCCATTGTGCACAGCTATGGTCAAACCCAACATATCCGGGCTGATCATGGATCTTCTTGACCAAGTTTTAATCGGTTTCCGGTTATTTGTTCTCACTGCTTCTTCAACTTTTTTCAGCAAGTGATGATCAATAAATGGACCTTTTTTAATTGAACGCGGCACGTGTAATACCTCTTATTTTTGCTTACGGCGTCTAACAATCATGTTGTCAGTACGTTTATTTTTGCGAGTTTTATAACCTTTTGTCGGTGTACCCCAAGGTGAAACCGGGTGTCTGCCACCTGATGTTCTACCTTCACCACCACCATGAGGGTGGTCGACCGGGTTCATTGCCACACCTCTCACGGTCGGACGAACGCCTCTCCATCTTTTTGCGCCAGCCTTACCCAATGAAATCAGGTTATGCTCTGAATTAGATACTTCACCAACCACACCTCTACAATCTGAGGATACTTTACGCATCTCGCCAGAACGCAAACGGATTGTCACGTACGCGCCATCTTTAGCGACTAATTGCACTGAAGTACCGGCACTTCTTGCGATTTGCGCACCTTTACCAGGCTTCAATTCAACGCAATGAATCGTGGTACCCAGCGGCATATTCCTCAACGGCATGCAGTTTCCCGGTTTTACCGGAGTCGTTTCGCCGCTCAAGATTTCTTGACCTACTTCGATTCCTTTTGGCGCAATGATGTATCTACGCTCACCATCTTTGAACAAAACCAATGCAATATTGGCTGTTCTATTTGGATCGTACTCGATCCTTTCAACCTTACCTGGAATCTCGGTTTTATTGCGCTTAAAGTCAATAATGCGGTAGAACTTTTTATGTCCACCACCGATATGTCTGGTAGTAATTCTACCTGTGTTATTACGACCACCGGATTTGCCGTTTTTGTCTAGTAGTTGCGCAAATGGCTTACCCTTATGCAAATCATTATTTTGTACACGCACTACAAACCGAGAACCCGGAGATGTCGGTTTAGATTTTAGAATAGCCATGCTCTTCTACCGCTCCTATTGATCTTTTAACTTAAGCTGTTGCTAATTCAATACTGTGGCCAGACTGCAATTTGACATAAGCCTTTTTCCAGTCCGATCTTTTACCTAATGTGCGACCAAAGCGTTTAATTTTGCCTTTTACATTCAAAACCCGCACGGACTCAACCTTTACATCGAACATGAGCTCGACTGCGTTTTTGATTTGTAATTTGGTCGCGTTTTTTGCCACTTTAAATACAAATTGATTATTTTTATCTGCAGCTATAGCGCTTTTTTCCGAAACGATCGGCGCAGACAGCACGCTCGCTAATTTAATTTTTTGAATACTCATGCCAAACGTTCCTCAATCTGCTTAAGAGCTGCAGTCGTTGCAATGACTTTGTCGGCAGATACCAGGGATACTGGATCAACGCTGCTAGGAGTCATCACTGCGATATAAGGCAGGTTTCTTGCTGCCAGAATCAAATTTTCGTTCAATTCATCAACCACTACCAACAAACGTTTCGCGTCGATGTTTTTAACCTTTGCCAGAAATTCTTTTGTTTTTGGCGCCGCAGGCATAATGTCGTCGCACACGGCAATTCTTTCTTGTCTCAACAACTCAGAAAAAATAGAGCGGATACCGACCTTGTACATTTTTTTATTTAATTTTTGATCAAACGATCTTGGCTGAGCTGCGAAAGCAACGCCACCAGACCTCCAAATCGGCCCTCTTGTCGTACCAGCACGCGCGCGACCTGTTCCTTTTTGACGAAAAGGTTTAGAACCACCACCACTAACCGCAGAACGGTTTTTTTGGGCTTTCGTGCCGGCTCTAGCGGCAGCCATGTACTTAACCACCAACTGATGAACCAGTGTTTCGTTAAAATCTTGGCCGAAAACGGCTTCTGATACGTCGCACGCTGAACCTTGATTACTAATAGCAGGTATTTGCAGACTCATAACTTAACCTTTATTTAACATTTTGACTGCAGGCGTAATGACAATATCGCCACCTTTAGCACCAGGAACAGCACCTTTAACCAAAATCAGGCTTCTTTCCGCGTCGATCGAATGAATCGTCAAATTTTGGACAGTGGTCTTGGCCGCGCCCATATGACCACACATTTTTTTACCTTTAAAGACGCGACCTGGCGTTTGGTTCATACCATTTGATCCAGGTACCCTATGCGATCTGGAGTTACCATGTGTCGCATCTTGGGTTCTGAAGTTGTGTCGTTTCACGGTACCGGCAAAACCTTTACCAATGCTCGTGCCCGATACATCTATCACTTGACCAGCTTCAAAGACATTTACAGTCAATTCTGAACCGGCAGACAATTCAACGCCTTCATCGTCTTTTAATCTGAATTCCCACAAACCACGACCCGCAGTAACATTAGCTGCCGCATAATGACCAGCCATGGCTTTGTTTACTTTTGAAGATTTCACGTCACCTGCTGCGACTTGAATCGCACGGTACCCGTCTTTTTCAACACTCTTGACTTGAATCACACGATTAGAATCGATATGTAATACAGTCACTGGCACTGAAGTACCATCTTCACAAAAAATACGGGTCATACCACATTTACGACCAACAAGACCTATTGACATCTGCCAATTCCTCTAATTATTTCTAGCTTTTATTTAAGCTTAATTTGAACATCAACCCCGGCTGCAAGATCCAATTTCATCAATGCATCCACGGTTTTATCGGTTGGCTCGACAATATCCAGCAACCTTTTGTAGGTTCTCAATTCATACTGATCACGCGCATCTTTATTGACGTGCGGCGAGATCAGAATGGTGAAACGCTCTTTTCTTGTTGGCAGCGGAATCGGCCCCTTAACCTGGGCTCCTGTTCTTTTCGCCGTCTCAACAATTTCACCGGCCGATTGATCAATCAGCTTATGATCGAAAGCTTTCAATTGGATTCGGATAGTTTGATTAGCCATCTTTTTTACTCAATGATAGAAGCAACGACACCCGCACCAACGGTACGACCACCTTCACGAATTGCGAAACGCAAACCATCTTCCATCGCGATCGGCGCGATCAGTTTCACGGTTACCGCGATATTGTCGCCAGGCATAACCATTTCAACACCTTCCGGCAACTCGACCGCACCGGTTACGTCGGTGGTTCTGAAGTAGAACTGTGGACGATAGCCGTTGAAGAATGGGGTATGGCGACCGCCCTCGTCTTTTGACAAGACGTAGATTTCTGCTTTGAAATGTGAGTGCGGTTTAATGCTATTTACGTGCGCCAAGACTTGACCACGCTCTACTTCGTCGCGTTTGGTACCACGCAACAACACACCTACGTTATCGCCCGCTTGACCTTGATCCAGCAACTTGCGGAACATTTCCACGCCAGTACAGGTGGTTTTGATGGTGTCTTTGATACCAACGATCTCGACCTCTTCACCGACTTTGATGATACCGCGCTCTACACGACCGGTTACCACGGTACCGCGACCAGAAATCGAGAATACGTCTTCGATCGGCATCAGGAATTTGCCATCAATAGCGCGCTCTGGCTCAGGGATATATGTATCCAGGGCTTCAACCAGTTTTACGACAGATTGAACGCCGATTTCGCTTTGCTCGCCTTCTAAAGCTTTCAACGCCGAACCCACGATGATCGGGGTGTCGTCGCCTGGGAATTCATATTGATTCAGCAATTCGCGGATTTCCATCTCAACCAGCTCGATCAACTCAGGATCGTCAACCATGTCGGCCTTGTTCAGGAATACCACGATGTAGGGCACACCTACTTGGCGAGACAACAGGATGTGTTCGCGGGTTTGCGGCATAGGACCATCGGCCGCGGAGCAAACCAGGATGGCTCCGTCCATTTGGGCCGCACCGGTGATCATGTTTTTAACATAGTCGGCGTGACCTGGGCAGTCTACGTGCGCATAGTGACGCGTAGCTGACTCATATTCTACGTGCGAGGTAGAAATAGTGATACCACGTGCGCGTTCTTCTGGGGCATTGTCAATTTGATCGAAAGCTTTTGCTTCACCGCCTTGCAACTCCGCCATTACCTTGGTCAAGGCTGCAGTCAGCGTGGTTTTACCATGGTCAACGTGACCAATCGTACCGACGTTTACGTGCGGTTTTTTTCTTTCAAATTTTTCTTTAGCCATGAGTCAATACCTAATATTTACAAAGATTTAAGATACTTTTCTAATTATAGCTTCCGCAATATTTGCAGGTGCTTCGTTATATTTTTCAAACTGCATACTGTATGTCGCCCGTCCCTGCGTTGCAGAGCGCAGATCGGTTGCGTAGCCAAACATTTCTGCCATGGGAACTTCGCATTCGACCGCTTTACCAGCAGGCACATCATCCATACCATGTATTACGCCTCTACGCCGGTTGATGTCACCGACGACCTCACCCATATAATCCTCTGGCGTTACCACCTCGACTTTCATAATGGGTTCGAGCAATACAGGATTTGCAGTTTCTGCCCCATCCCTGAAGGCTATTGATCCTGCAATTTTGAAAGCCATTTCATTCGAATCGACATCGTGATATGACCCATCGAACAAACTAACTTTTACATCTACCACAGGGAAGCCGGCTATTATGCCATTTTCCATTTGTTCTTGTACGCCTTTATCGATCGCAGGAATAAATTCTTTCGGAATGGCCCCGCCAACTACTTCGTTGACGAACAAATAACCCGATCCTAATTCCCTTGGCTCCAAACGCAGCCAGACGTGACCGTATTGTCCGCGCCCTCCGCTTTGCCGAATGAACTTTCCTTCACACTCTACCGTTTTGCGAATGGTTTCTCTGTAGGCCACTTGCGGTGCCCCTACATTTGCCGCAACGTTGAATTCCCGCTTCATCCGATCAACGATTATCTCTAAGTGCAATTCACCCATTCCCGAGATAATGGTCTGCCCCGATTCACCGTCCGTATTTACGCGAAACGACGGATCTTCTTGCGCCAAACGCGCGAGCGCCCCCCCCATCTTGTCTTGGTCCGCCTTTGTTTTTGGCTCAACCGCAACCGATATAACGGGTTCTGGAAATTCCATTTTTTCCAACAAAATCGGAGCCTCCATGGCGCTAAACGTATCACCCGTGGTGACATCTTTTAATCCGATTACAGCAGCTATATCGCCCGCCCTGACCTCGCCAACCTCTTCCCTACTATTGGCGTGCATCTGGACAATTCGACCAACCCGCTCACGCTTTCCTTTCGCGACATTCAGGATCACATCACCGGATTTCAGCACACCGGAGTAAACCCTAAAAAATGTCAAAATCCCTACAAAGGGATCTGAAGCAATTTTGAATGCCAACGCTGAAAACGGTTGATCATCTCCAGCCGTTCGCAACTGCTCCTCATCACTCCCCTCTAGCATTCCCTTCACTGCGGGCTTATCTATTGGCGCAGGCAAAAACTCGATGACTCCATCCAGCAAGCACTGAACACCTTTATTCTTGAAGGCGGAACCGCAATAAACCGGAACCAAGCTATTTTGCAGCACTTGATCACGAATTCCTTTTTTTATTTCCTCTTCCGAAAGAACACCGTCTTCCAGATATTTCTCAGTGAGGTCTTCGGAACCTTCTGCCGCCCTCTCGATCAGAAGCTCTCTATATTCGGCGACCATGCCCACCATTTCCGCAGGAATTTCCTTTTCCTCATGCGTGACACCCAAATCAGCATCATTCCAGTAAAGCGCTTTCTGCTTGACCAGATCGATGACACCGACAAATCCATCTTCAGAACCAATTGGCAGTTGCATCGCTACAACCGATGCCCCAAGCCGAGTTTTTAACTGCTCCACAACACGCGGAAAATCGGCACCGACACGATCCATCTTATTGACGAATGCCAACCTGGGAACATGGTATTTATTCGCTTGACGCCACACCGCTTCCGATTGCGGCTCCACACCACCTACGGCACAAAAAACCGCACACGCGCCATCCAGCACCCGCAGCGAGCGCTCTACTTCTATCGTAAAATCGACGTGGCCCGGCGTATCGATGATATTGATACGGTGCTGCGGATATTGTTTTTCCATTCCCGACCAAAAGCAGGTAGTCGCAGCCGAGGTTATCGTAATCCCTCTTTCCTGCTCCTGCTCCATCCAGTCCATGGTTGCAGCACCATCATGCACCTCACCCATTTTATGAGACACACCGGTGTAAAACAAAATGCGCTCGGTAGTGGTTGTTTTACCGGCATCTATGTGAGCCATGATCCCGATATTACGGTAATGCTCTATTGGCGTCTTCCGTGCCATATCAACCACCCAAAAAGGCTATCGCTTACCAGCGATAATGAGCAAACGCCTTGTTTGCTTCAGCCATTCTATGCGTATCTTCGCGTTTCTTAGCAGCTGCACCACGGCCTTCCGAAGCATCCAGCAACTCACCAGCCAACTTTGCAGCCATGGTTCTTTCATTGCGTTTTCTAGCCGCATCGATCAGCCAACGCATGGACAATGCAACTCGTCTCGCCGGACGAACCTCGACAGGCACCTGATACGTCGCACCACCTACGCGGCGTGATTTCACCTCAACGCGAGGCTGAACATTTTCCAGCGCTTTCGCAACCAGTTCCAAAGATTCTTTATGACCTTTGCTCTCGATAACATCCAAAGCGCCGTAAACAATTTTTTCAGCTACGGACTTTTTACCGTCCTGCATAATCATGTTCATAAACTTCGACAGCATATCGCTACCGAAGCGCGGATCCGGATTGATTACTCGCTTTGCAGCTACTCTTCTTCTAGACATTGGTTAACAGCCCTTATTTTTTAGGTCTTTTCGCACCATATTTGGAGCGACCACACTTTCTATCTTTCACACCAGAAGTATCAAGACTTCCCCGAACAACGTGGTAACGCACACCTGGCAAATCCTTGACACGACCACCGCGGATCAACACAACAGAGTGCTCTTGCAGATTATGCCCTTCACCACCAATATAACTACTTACTTCAGCCCCATTGGTCAATCTGACCCTTGCCACCTTACGCAAGGCCGAGTTCGGCTTCTTCGGCGTCGTGGTGTAAACACGGGTACAAACCCCCCTTCTTTGAGGACATGCTTCCAATGCAGGCACATTGGTTTTCTCGACTTTCTTAGCACGAGGCTTACGGACCAACTGATTGATCGTGGCCATTCTTAACTACTCCGATATGCAATTTGTAACAAACAAAAACCCGCAAACAAGCTTTTCGCAGGCCACGGTTGCCAGACCCAAATCTCTTGACTCATGTGAGCAGAGCATATTACCGCCTCTTCATCACATGGTCAAGAACTTTTGGTTATTTTTTATTCAATGTTGAGTGCCTGTTTCAGGGCCTCTTCAACATCCACTGCTTCGGCGGCGCTGATTGCGGAATCGACTTCCGGCGCCGACTCCATTGCCCTTCTCTTACGGCGCTGCTCATGATACGCCAAGCCGGTACCGGCTGGAATCAACCTACCGACAATGACGTTTTCCTTCAGACCATTCAGACTGTCGCTGATACCCCTAACGGCGGCATCAGTCAGCACGCGAGTGGTCTCCTGGAAGGATGCCGCGGATATGAAGGACTCGGTCGCCAGTGACGCCTTGGTAATACCCAATAACAGCGATTCGTAACTTGCAGGAATCTTGCCTTCTTTCTCGGCTTGCTCATTGACCGCATTGAGTAATGTACGCTCAACCTGTTCGCCTTTGACGAAATCCGTTTCACCTGAAGCGGTGATTTCCACTTTACGCAACATCTGACGAATGATCGCCTCGATGTGCTTATCGTTGATTTTCACCCCTTGTAACCGGTAAACATCCTGAATCTCCTTGACCAGGTAATCAGCCAACTCTTCCACACCGCGCAAACGCAAGATGTCATGCGGCGTCAATTCACCTTCGGCGATCGTCTCGCCTTTTTCGACGAATTCACCTTCAAATACCGTGATATGTCGCCATTTCGGTATCAGGGTCTCGTAATGCTCACCCTCAGCGTCGGTAATGATGACGCGCTGCTTACCCTTGGTTTCCTTACCAAACGAAACCATACCGGTTGCCTCCGCCAAAATCGCAGGATCTTTAGTTTTGCGCGCCTCGAACAAGTCGGCAACACGCGGCAAACCACCGGTGATGTCCCGGGTTTTACTGGATTCTTGTGGAATCCGGGCCAGCACGTCGCCGACCTTCACTTCGCCGCCATCTTTAACACTGACGATTGCACCCGCAGGCAAGAAATACTGTGCCGGTATATCGGTGCCTGGCAGATTGATCAAGCCACCGTGCTCATCGATCAATCGAACCATAGGCCGTAATTCCTTACCCGCAGCGCTACGTTGCTTGGGATCGGTAACCACGCGTGAAGTCAAGCCTGTTACCTCATCCGACTGTTCCTGAACGGTCACCCCATCGATAAAATCGTGCAATTGGATAAAACCATCTACCTCAGTAATAACTGGATGGGTATGCGGGTCCCAATTGACGATAATATCGCCAGCTTTGACCGGACTACCGTCTTCTATGGACAACACTGCGCCATAAGGAATTTTATAACGCTCGCGTTCGCGACCGTATTCATCCATCACGCCAACCTCGCCCGATCTGGAAACCGCCACCAGATTGTTCTCGCGGTTTTTGACCGTCTTCAAGTTGTTCAGCTTCGCACTACCGGCGGACTTGACCTGAACATTGCTGACAGCAGCCGATCTCGATGCCGCACCACCAATGTGGAACGTACGCATGGTCAACTGTGTGCCAGGCTCACCGATAGACTGAGCGGCGACAACACCAACAGCCTCGCCGATATTGACCAGATGCCCTCGACCCAAATCGCGACCATAACACTTAGCACACACACCCTGTCTGGATTCGCAAGTAATGACGGAACGCACGATCATTTTATCGATACCGTGATCCTCCAGCACGCTTACCAGATTCTCGTCAATCATGGTACCCGCTGGAATCAACACATCATTGCTCGCAGGATTAGTGACATCTATCGCAGCGACCCGGCCCAATACTCGTTCGACCAATGGCTCGACCACATCGCCGCCTTCAATGATAGGCATCATGGTCAGACCGTTCTCGGTACCGCAATCGGATTCGGCAATCACCAAATCCTGGGCCACGTCGACCAAACGTCGAGTCAAGTAACCCGAGTTCGCGGTTTTCAGCGCGGTATCCGCCAGACCTTTACGCGCACCGTGAGTTGAAATGAAGTATTGCAACACGTCCAAACCTTCACGGAAATTCGCTGTAATCGGCGTTTCGATGATGGAGCCGTCCGGCTTGGCCATCAAACCGCGCATACCCGCCAACTGCCGGATCTGAGCCGCGGATCCCCTCGCGCCCGATTCGGCCATCATAAAAATGGAATTGAACGACTTCTGCTTGACCGTCTGTCCGCTGGCGTCAACGACTTCATCCTCACCCAGGCCTTCCATCATCACTTTCGCAACCTGATCGTTCGCACGAGACCAAATGTCGACGACCTTGTTATAGCGTTCGCCATCGGTGACCAGACCTGACGAATATTGGTTCTGGATTTCGTTGACCTCTGCTTCTGCGGCGCGAATGATGTCCGCTTTCTTGGCCGGGATTTCCATGTCCTCGATACCGAATGAAACTCCGGAACGCGTGGCGTAGCGGAATCCCAAATACATGATTTGGTCCGCCAGAATTACCGTTTCCTTGATGCCCAAATAACGATAGCTATAGTTGATCAACCGAGAAATATTTTTCTTGGTCATATCCACATTGACCAACTCGTAAGGCATGCCGTCGGGCACGATGCCCCAGATAATCGCTCGACCTACGGTTGTTTTCTTCCTGCTAACGATGGTTTCGAATTCGCCATCGGCATTTTTCAATTTTTCAGTGACTCTGAGCTCGATTTTGCTTTGCAGCTCGACAGCCTTTGCATCCAAGGCCTTCATCACTTCGGCGAGATCGGTAAATATACTCCCCTCACCTTTGGCGTTGACCTTTTCACGACTGATGTAATACAACCCCAAGACCACGTCCTGCGACGGGTTGATGACTGGCTCACCATTGGCAGGCGACAAAATATTGTTGGTCGCCATCATCAAGGTACGTGCTTCCAATTGTGCCTCGATCGACAACGGAATATGCACCGCCATCTGGTCACCGTCGAAGTCGGCGTTGAACGCGCTACAAACCAACGGATGCAATTGAATCGCTTTACCTTCGATCAAGATTGGTTCAAACGCTTGAATACCCAAACGGTGCAGCGTCGGCGCCCGGTTCAGCAATACCGGATGTTCGCGAATGACTTCTTCCAGAATATCCCAAACCTCGGCTCCTTCGCGCTCGACCATTTTCTTGGCCGCCTTGATGGTGGTGGCTAAACCACGCAGTTGCAACTTGCTAAATATGAACGGCTTGAACAGTTCCAGTGCCATTTTTTTCGGCAACCCGCATTGGTGCAGGCGCAAGGTAGGACCTACCACGATAACGGAACGCCCCGAATAATCGACCCGTTTGCCCAGCAAATTTTGCCGGAAACGGCCTTGTTTACCCTTGATCATATCGGCCAGGGATTTCAAAGGCCTTCTGTTGCTGCCCGTGATTGCACGACCGCGGCGACCGTTATCCAACAAGGCATCGACCGCTTCTTGCAGCATGCGTTTTTCGTTACGCACGATAATGTCTGGCGCATTCAAGTCCAACAAGCGTGTAAGACGATTGTTACGGTTGATGACGCGGCGATAAAGATCATTCAAATCCGATGTCGCAAAGCGGCCACCATCCAGAGGCACCAATGGGCGCAATTCCGGCGGCAACACCGGCAATACGTGCATGATCATCCATTCCGGACGGTTATTGGAAGCCAACAAGGAATCGATGACCTTCAAGCGCTTCGAAAACTTCTTGATTTTGGTATCCGAACTGGTCGAATTGATCTCTTCGCGAAGAATATTGATTTCTTCCTTTAGATCAATCGATTTCAACAAATCATAGATCGCTTCAGCGCCCATTTTGGCGACGAAATCATCGCCATGCTCTTCAACCGCATTCAGGTATTCTTCGTCGGTCAACAATTGGCCTTTTTCCAGCGGCGACATACCCGGATCGGTAACGACGAATGTTTCGAAGTACAACACGCGTTCGATCGAACGCAATGTCATATCCAATAACAATGCAATTCTGGAAGGCAGTGATTTCAGGAACCAAATATGTGCAACCGGGCTGGCCAATTCGATATGGCCCATGCGTTCGCGGCGGACTTTGGATAAAGTGACTTCCACGCCGCACTTTTCGCAGATGACGCCACGGTGTTTCAAACGCTTGTACTTACCGCATAAGCATTCGTAATCACTGATAGGGCCAAAAATTTTGGCGCAGAACAGGCCGTCTCTTTCCGGCTTAAAAGTACGGTAATTGATGGTCTCCGGTTTCTTGACTTCACCATAGGACCATGAACGAATCATGTCAGGTGATGCCAAGCCGATACGGATAGTGTCAAAATCATCGGTACGACCTTGACGCTTTAGGAAATTCATTAAATCTTTCAAGAGCTTATCCTCTTTAAATGTTAACCATTATTGCCCAGATTCCAGTCATCCAGCTAGAAGCAGGTTATTCCTGCTCCATTTCGATATTGACTGCCAACGAACGTATTTCCTTGACCAATACGTTGAAGGATTCCGGCATACCGGCTTCCATTGTGTGATTACCATCGACGATATTTTTGTACATACGAGTCCTTCCGGTAACATCGTCCGACTTGACCGTCAGCATTTCCTGCAAGGTATATGCTGCGCCATAGGCTTCCAACGCCCACACCTCCATCTCACCGAAACGTTGTCCGCCGAACTGGGCCTTACCGCCCAACGGCTGCTGAGTCACCAAACTGTATGGCCCCGTTGAACGGGCATGCATTTTATCGTCGACCAAATGGTTCAATTTCAGCATGTACATATAACCCACGGTGACTTCACGCTCGAACGGTTCACCGGTCAAACCATCATACAATGTGGTTTGGCCATGCTCGGGCAGGTCTGCCAATTGCAACATGGTACGAATGTCCTCTTCCGAGGCACCGTCGAATACAGGGGTCGCCATCGGCACGCCGCCCACCAGATTCGCCGCAAGCTCCAGGATTTCTTTATCGGAAAAGGAACTGAGGTCCTCTTTTCTGCCACTGCAGTTATAAATTTTTTCCAGGAAACCTCTGATTTCTTGCACCTTGGCCTGTGCTTCCAACATCTTGCCGATCTTGATACCCAAGCCTTTCGCAGCCCAGCCCAAGTGTGTCTCCAACACCTGTCCGACGTTCATGCGTGACGGTACACCCAGCGGATTCAACAAAATATCGACTGGATTGCCATCGGCCGTGTATGGCATGTCTTCTATCGGCACGATTTGCGAGATCACACCCTTGTTACCATGGCGGCCCGCCATCTTGTCACCGGGCTGAATGCGTTTTTTGACGGCCAAATAAACCTTGACCATTTTCAACACACCTGGCGCCAAATCGTCGCCCATGGTGATTTTCTTTTTCTTCTGCTCGAAACGCTCGTCGAATTCCTTGCGTTGTTGTTCGACTTGTTCGGCGATGGTTTCCAGATAGACGTTGACATCTTCGTCTTGAGTCTTGATTTTCAATAACTCGGAATGCGTCAAGGTTTCGAGATAATCTTTAACGATCTCCTCGCCTTTTTTCAAACCATTTGGCCCCTTTTCGGCCTTCTTACCTAGGAGAGTCGACTTCACACGCGCAAAGATGTCGTGCTCGACGATCTTCAATTGATCATCCAAATCCTTACGATAACGTTTGATTTCTGCTTCTTCGATTTCCAACGCACGCTTGTCTTTTTTGACGCCGTCGCGAGTAAATACTTGTACGTCGATCACTGTACCGCGCACGTTGTTCGGCACACGCAGCGAAGTATCTTTTACATCGGCGGCTTTCTCACCGAAAATCGCGCGCAGCAATTTTTCTTCCGGCGTCAGTTGTGTTTCGCCTTTTGGCGTCACTTTACCGACCAGAATATCGCCGCCTTTGACTTCGGCACCGACATAGACGATGCCGGACTCGTCCAGTTTGGACAAGGCTTCCTCGCTGACGTTTGGAATATCGGCGGTAATCTCTTCCGGGCTGTGCTTGGTTTCACGCGCCACGCAGGTTTTTTCTTCGATATGGATAGTCGTGAAACGGTCTTCCTTCACCACTCGCTCGGAAACCAGGATCGAGTCCTCGAAGTTATAACCGTTCCAAGGCATGAACGCGATCAACATGTTTTGACCCAATGCCAATTCACCCAAATCGGTCGAAGGGCCATCAGCCAGGATATCGCCTTTTCTAACCAGGTCGCCCAGCTTGACCAAAGGTTTTTGATTGATACAGGTGTTCTGATTGGAACGGGTGTATTTGATCAGATTGTAGATATCCACACCTGGTACACCGGCAACGGTTTCATCGTCATTGACCCGCACCACGATGCGCCCCGCGTCCACGGCCTCGATACGACCACCGCGAGTGGCGACCACGGTTACACCCGAGTCTTTGGCCACGACACGTTCCATGCCGGTACCCACCAGCGGTTTTTCGGCTCTCAACGTCGGAACCGCTTGCCGCTGCATGTTAGACCCCATCAACGCCCGGTTCGCGTCATCATGCTCCAGGAACGGAATGATGGACGCCGCCACGGATACGATCTGCTTGGACGATACGTCCATGTATTGCACGGTATCCGAAGATGCCAAGGTGAATTCGTCTTTGTAACGGCATGACACCAGGCCTTCGACCAGCTTGCCATTTTCATCGACGGCCACGCTGGACTGCGCGATCACATATTCGCCTTCTTCGATCGCGGAGATGTAATCCACCTGGTCGGTGACATAGCCATCGACGACTTTGCGATACGGGGTTTCCAAAAAGCCGTATTCGTTGGTGCGGGCGTAAACCGACAAGGAGTTGATCAAACCGATGTTTGGCCCCTCCGGCGTTTCGATCGGACATACCCGGCCATAATGGGTCGTGTGAACGTCGCGCACCTCGAACCCGGCACGTTCACGCGCCAAACCGCCTGGACCCAACGCCGATACCCGACGCTTATGGGTAACCTGTGACAACGGGTTGTTTTGGTCCATGAATTGGGACAACTGGCTGGAACCGAAGAATTCCTTGACCGCGGCTGACACAGGCTTGGCGTTGATGATTTCTTGCGGCATCAAGCCTTCCGAATCGGCCAGGGTCAAGCGCTCTCTGACCGCGCGCTCAACTCGGACCAAGCCGATGCGGAATTGGTTTTCGATCATTTCGCCCACCGAACGCACCCGGCGGTTACCCAGATGGTCGATATCGTCCACGACGCCATTGCCATTCCGGATTTTGATCAGCTCCTTCAATACGTCGATGATGTCTTCCTTGCTGAGCGTACCCGTACCTTCGATCTCTTCGCGACCGAGACGACGGTTGAATTTCATCCGGCCCACGGCTGACAGGTCGTAACGCTCGTCGGTAAAGAACAGGTTTTCAAACAGATTTTCAGCGGACTCCGCGGTCGGTGGCTCGCCAGGACGCATCATGCGGTAGATCTCTACCAGCGCTTCCATTCGATTACTGGTGGTATCCAAGCGCATGGCATTGGAAATATAGGGACCGCGATCCAGGTCGTTGACATATAGCGTATTGATTTCGCGCACATCGGCATCGATCAATTTCTGCAATAATGGCTCGGTCAACTCGTCATTGACACTGGCAATCAGCTCGCCGGTCGAGGTGTCGATGACATTATGGCCCAAAATTTTGCCATAGAGGTAGTCTCTAGGCACTTCGATTTCAGTAACGCCCGCTTTTTCCAGTTGGCGCACATGTTTCGCGGTGATGCGCCGTCCTTCTTCGATCAGTACGGCGCCGTCGTGTTTGATGTCAAATACCGCCATTTCGCCGCGCAATCTTTCGGGGATTACGTGGAACATGAACTTATCGGCACTCAATGAAAATTTGTTGGTATCGAAGAAGATGCTGATCATCTCTTCGTTGTCGTAACCCAAGGCCCGCAGCAGGATGGTAGCCGGAATTTTACGGCGTCTGTCGATACGGACATACACCGCATCTTTATGATCGAACTCGAAGTCCAACCAGGAGCCACGATAAGGAATTACGCGGGCATTGAATAACAGTTTGCCTGATGAATGGGTTTTACCTTTGTCGTGATCGAAGAACACGCCGGGCGATCTGTGCAATTGCGACACGATGACCCGTTCGGTACCGTTGATCACAAAAGTACCATTGTCGGTCATCAGGGGCAGTTCGCCCATGTAGACTTCTTGTTCACGAATGTCTTTGACGACTTTCGTATTTGCCGGCGCATCTTTGTCATAAATGACCAAACGCACTAAAACTCTCAACGGCGCAGCAAAGGTAGCTCCGCGCTGTTGGCACTCTCTTACGTCGAAAGTGGGTTCCCCCAAGCGATATTTTACATACTCGAGCACCGCATAACCTGAGTGGCTAACCACCGGAAATACGCTGGAAAATGCGGCATGCAAACCTTGATTACGTCGTTTTTCAGGTTGAACACCCAATTGCAAGAAGTTTGCATACGAATCGATTTGTGTTGCCAAGAGATAGGGAACATCCAGAACTTCTGAACCTTTCCCAAAATTATTACGGATACGCTTTTTTTCGGTAAAAGAATAGGCCATATTGCTTCTATACCTTCGTCGTCAGAGATTATTACTACTGCCCATTTTACAAGCAGTAAAAGGCCGACGGCAAAATGCCGTCAGCCCGGTTTGGTAGGCTTATGCCTGATATGCAGATCAAGATACTTATTTGATCTCGGCGGTTGCGCCTGCTGCTTCCAGTTCTTTTTTAGCAGCTTCGGCTTCGGCTTTGCTGATGCCTTCTTTCAATGTGCTTGGTGCGCCTTCTACCGCGTCTTTGGCTTCTTTCAAGCCCAAGCCGGTGATGCCGCGTACGGCTTTAATAACCGCAACTTTGTTGTCGCCGAAACCGGTCAGAACCAGGTCAAACTCGGTTTTTTCTTCTTCAACGGCAGCGGCGGCAGGCGCGGCAGCAACAACGGCCGCGGCCGCGGATACACCGAATTTTTCTTCCATGGCGGAAATCAGATCAACGATTTCCATAACAGTCATGTTCGCAACTGCTTCCAAGATATCTTCTTTTGAAATTGCCATTTTTATATTCCTCTATTTTATGCGTATTAACTAGTCGAATCGATTTATGCAGCTTCTTTCTCGTCTCTGACCGCAGCCAAGGTACGAGCCAGTTTTTCGACTGGAGCCTTCATGACTGACATCAGCATTGCGATACCTTGATCGCGGCTCGGCAATTTCGCCAAACGGTCCAGTTCGGAACCGTCATACGCTTGACCGCCAATCGCTACGATTTTGGCAATGAGATTTTTATGAGTTTTTGAAAACTCGCTGATCAAACGTCCCGCGCAACCTGGGTCTTCGATAGAAAACGCCAGAATCAGCGGACCAACCAGCTTGTCCTGCATACATTCGAACTCAGTTCCAGCGACCGCACGTTTTGCCAGAGTGTTTTTGACTACGCGCAAATAAACACCCGTTTCTCTCGCGGTTTTGCGCAGCTCTGTAAGCTCAGTAACTGTCAAACCACGGTATTCCGCCGCAACAGCGGAATGGGCTTTAGCGGCGAATTCAGCAACTTCCTCTACGACAACTTTTTTGCCATCTAAATTGAGTGCCACATCTACCTCCGGTAGTTTCCCGATATGAATCAGGAGCTATGAAACGCATCTTGCGATGCCCCTTACGGTTTCTTTCACCACAGTTGGTTAGAGCTCCCGTCTGCGTAGGATAATTAAGCGTCATGCACCTACGGTCTTTGACGGTTGCCGAAGGACTCGGCAACCCAAAGTCTTTTGTATTAGATTTCGATACTGTTTTGATCGATCCACAGACCGGGGCCCATGGTTGAAGAAAGAGAGATTTTTTTCAGATAAACGCCTTTCGCCGCCGTCGGCTTGGCTTTTTTCAGGTCTCCAATCAGAAATTCCAAATTTTGTTTGATCGAATTTTCGTCAAAAGACACTTTGCCAATCGAACAATGAATGATGCCGGATTTGTCGGTACGGTATCTAACCTGCCCCGATTTTGCATTTTTTACCGCTGTAACGACATCGGGTGTCACGGTGCCGACTTTTGGGTTAGGCATCAAACCGCGCGGCCCCAGAATTTGACCCAATTGACCGACCACACGCATTGCATCAGGCGAAGCGATCACGACATCAAAATTCATTTCTCCACGTTTGACCTGCTCGGCCAGGTCATCCATGCCCACGACGTCGGCACCGGCTTCTCTGGCGGCATCGGCATTAGGACCTTGGGTGAACACTGCAACACGTACGCTTTTACCCGTACCATGCGGCAATACGGAGGCGCCACGCACATTTTGATCGGATTTGCGCGGATCGACACCCAGGTTGACGCTGACATCAATCGATTCATCGAATTTGCTGTTAGCGAATTCTTTCAACAAGCTCACGGCTTCGGCAACAGAATATTGCTTGCTGCTGGAGACTTTTTCTCTGATTGCTTTTGCTTTTTTGCTCAACTTAGCCATTACACGCCCTCCACGTTCAAGCCCATGCTGCGAGCGCTTCCCGCAATAATTCTAATTGCCGCATCCATGTCGGCGGCATTCAAATCTTCCATTTTGGTTTTCGCAATCTCTTCCAACTGCGCACGAGTTACGGTACCTACTTTATTGGAGTTAGGCTTGCTGCTTCCGCTTTTAATGCCAGCGGCTTTTTTCAACAGAATGGAAGCGGGGGGTGTTTTGGTAACGAAGGTGAAACTTTTATCACTATAGACAGTGATAACAACAGGCAGTGGCAGCCCTTTTTCGACATCTTGGGTTCTCGCATTGAACGCCTTGCAAAACTCCATGATGTTGACACCACGCTGACCCAACGCTGGACCAACCGGAGGACTAGGATTCGCTTCGCCTGCTTTTACTTGCAGCTTGATATAGGAATCAATCTTTTTTGCCATTTTTTACTCCTAAACGGGTACAAACGCTTTTAGGCTCCCCAACAAACAAAAATCCCCGCCATTAAAAATGGCAGGGATCCCTAAAATTTTCTTATGAGAAATTAGACTTTCTCAACCTGCACAAACTCAAGCTCCACAGGTGTAGACCGACCAAAAATCAGCACCGATACTCGCAGGCGACTTTTTTCGTAATTGACTTCTTCGATACTACCATTGAAATCCTTGAACGGACCGTCAATGATACGAATGACTTCACCAACCTCAAACAGAATCTTGGGCCTAGGCTTATTGACGCCTTCTTCCACTCTGTTCAGGATTGCCATGGCTTCCTTATCCGAAATTGGCGAAGGCCTGTCGGATGCACCACCAATAAATCCCAAGACCCTTGGCACATTCCTTACCAAGTGCCAGGTTTCGTCATTAAGTTCCATTTGCACCAGGACGTAGCCTGGAAAAAACTTTCTTTCGCTTTTCCGCTGCTGCCCCATCTTCATTTCGACAACTTCTTCGGTTGGAACCAGAATCTTGCCGAAATATTGCTCTAGGCCTTCGCGTTTTATTCTCTCTTCAAGCGCCTGTTTAACCTTGTTTTCATAGTTTGAGTAGGCGTGTACCACATACCAGCGCAGAGACATTATTGCATCCCCTGATTCATCAGCAGCTGTACAGCCCAGAATAAAAACATATCCAACAACCAAAGGATCAGACCAACAACAAAGACCATTGTAAACACTAACAATGTAGTCCTGACCGTCTCATCTTTGGTGGGCCAAACCACACGCCTCATTTCCTGCTTGGACTCGCCAATGAATTGCCATACCGCTCGCCCTCTGGCAGTGGTAAAGCATATCCCGACGGACAAAGCCACGATAATGACCAAGCCCAATACACGATATAACAGCATTAAATCAGAGAAATGATAGAACGCAACTACGCCGGCCGTTATTAAAACTGGACAAATTACCAGTTTTACGATATCTGCTACCGAGGTAACTTCTTCTGCTTGTGCGTTCATTTTAATTTTCTATTTTTTGAATGTATTTCTGGTGGCAGGCCAGGAGGGACTCGAACCCCCAACTTGCGGTTTTGGAGACCGCTGCTCTACCAATTGAACTACTGACCTATTCCAGAAACATTTAACTCAGCTATCGATTGAATTATTCAATGATAGAGGCAACGACACCCGCACCCACGGTACGACCACCTTCACGAATTGCGAAACGCAAACCATCTTCCATCGCGATCGGCGCGATCAGTTTCACGGTTACCGCGATATTGTCGCCAGGCATAACCATTTCAACACCTTCCGGCAACTCGACCGCACCGGTTACGTCGGTGGTTCTGAAGTAGAACTGCGGACGATAGCCGTTGAAGAATGGGGTATGGCGACCGCCCTCGTCTTTTGACAAGACGTAGATTTCTGCTTTGAAATGTGAGTGCGGTTTAATGCTATTTACGTGCGCCAAGACTTGACCACGCTCTACTTCGTCGCGTTTGGTACCACGCAACAACACACCTACGTTATCGCCCGCTTGACCTTGATCCAGCAACTTGCGGAACATTTCCACGCCAGTACAGGTGGTTTTGATGGTGTCTTTGATACCAACGATCTCGACTTCTTCACCGACTTTGATGATACCGCGCTCTACACGACCGGTTACCACGGTGCCGCGACCAGAAATCGAGAATACGTCTTCGATCGGCATCAGGAATTTGCCGTCAATAGCGCGCTCTGGCTCAGGGATATATGTATCCAGGGCTTCAACCAGTTTTACGACAGATTGAACGCCGATTTCGCTTTGCTCGCCCTCTAAGGCTTTCAACGCCGAACCCACGATGATCGGAGTGTCGTCGCCTGGGAATTCGTATTGATTCAACAATTCGCGGATTTCCATCTCAACCAGCTCGATCAACTCAGGATCGTCAACCATGTCGGCCTTGTTCAGGAATACCACGATGTAGGGCACACCTACTTGGCGAGACAACAGGATGTGTTCGCGGGTTTGCGGCATAGGACCATCGGCCGCGGAGCAAACCAGGATGGCTCCGTCCATTTGGGCCGCACCGGTGATCATGTTTTTAACATAGTCGGCGTGACCTGGGCAGTCTACGTGCGCATAGTGACGCGTAGCTGACTCATATTCTACGTGCGAGGTAGAAATAGTGATACCACGTGCGCGTTCTTCTGGGGCATTGTCAATTTGATCGAAAGCTTTTGCTTCACCGCCTTGCAACTCCGCCATTACCTTGGTCAGGGCTGCAGTCAGCGTGGTTTTACCATGGTCAACGTGACCAATCGTACCGACGTTTACGTGCGGTTTTTTTCTTTCAAATTTTTCTTTAGCCATTACGAAAACACCCTAGAAGAACAATTAATCAAAACTGGAGCTCATAACCGGATTTGAACCGGTGACCTCTTCCTTACCAAGGAAGTGCTCTACCTACTGAGCTATATGAGCGACATTACCGTAGCCAAAAAATGGAGCGGGTGATGGGAATCGAACCCACGTGATCAGCTTGGAAGGCTGGAGTTCTACCATTGAACTACACCCGCAGATCCAATTCAAATTTGATGGTGGAGGGGGGAGGATTCGAACCTCCGAAGGTAGAACCGGCAGATTTACAGTCTGATCCCTTTGGCCGCTCGGGAACCCCTCCTTCATGTAATTTGGTCATTATCCTTACATCAACCAACTCGGTCAAGTTTTTTTTCAAAAAACTTAAAAATTTTTTATTTATTGGGCAAGACTGTTATTAATCGCAGCCAGATCACCTGAAATCAGCGCGTTCATTTCGCCCTCCAGGCGACCAAACAGACCATCCCAAATCGTGAACACTTGAGATGAAGGCCTGGAGAGCACATAATCAGCGACATTACCCCCATTCGAGGGTCGACCGATACCCAATCTCAAGCGGAAAAAATCTCGTGTATCGATGTGAGCAATAATATCCCTCAAGCCATTATGCCCCGCATGCCCGCCATCACGCTTCATTTTTACCGAGCCTTCTGGCAGATCCAATTCATCATGAACCACCAACAACTCATCAGGCTTGAATTTGTAGTAGCGTAGCACCTTACCTACCGACGAGCCACTTCTATTCATAAAAGTCATCGGCTTCAACAAGACCAACTTATGCCCCGATATATCGAGACCGGCAACCTCCCCTTGGAACTGAGTATTGGCCGACCATCGCGCACCTTGCGCCCCAACCAAGTGATCCACAAAAAGAAACCCGGCATTGTGCCGGGTTCTTTCATACTGCTGCCCCGGATTCCCGAGACCCACGATCAGCTTAATCATCAAGCAATCGCATGATTATGCAGAAGCTTCCTCGGAAGCGCTCTCGCCTTTCGGTTTTGAGATCTGCACAACCGGATGATCATGCTCAGAACCTTGTTGCAATTCCGGAATTTCTACCCCTGCAGGCAAAACCAGATCGGACAAATGCAAAGTAACACCCACATCGACATTGGCCATATCGACCTCGATGAACTCAGGCAATGCGGAAGGCATGCAAGCTACTTCGACATCAGCCATGGCATGACTGACGGCGCCGCCTTTTTTCACACCGATAGATGTCGCTTCATTAATGAAATGCAGCGGAACATGGACTTTAACCTTATGGCTTTCGTCGACGCGCATAAAGTCGATGTGCAGAATTTGCGGCTTCGCCGGATGACGCTGAATGTGCTTCAAAATAGCTTTTTCAGTCCTGCCGTCAACCTTGATATCCAACACATGCGAGTAAACGGCTTCGTGAGCCAATTGCTTCAACAACTCATTGTGATCCAAAACCAACATCGCAGGCGCTTCACTGCCGCCATAAATCACAGCCGGCACTTTGCCTTGACGACGAACGATTTTCGCCGCACTACTACCCGTTGCACTGCGAGTTTCCGCAACAAATTCAAACACGTTAGCCATTATTTTCTCCAAAAGCCTGTTCTACAAGCACTACTCAATAGTTATAAACTAATCTACATAAAGCGAGCTAACAGACTCGCCAACAGCTATCCGCCGTATCGTTTCAGCCAGCATCTCAGCGACACTCAACTGCCTAATTTTTCCTATGGATTTCAATTCATCGGTCAGCGGAATCGTATCCGTCACTACTAATTCATCCAACACTGAATTTCTGACATTATCGGCCGCCGCACCCGATAAAACCGGATGAGTACAATAAGCAACCACTTTAAGCGCACCATGCTTCTTTAATGCCGAAGCAGCGTGACACAGGGTACCTGCCGTATCCACCAAGTCATCCACCATCACGCAGGTCCGCCCTTCGACATCACCGATGATATGCATGATCTCAGACACATTTGGCCTGGGACGACGCTTGTCTATGATCGCCAGATCCGCATCCCCAAGACGCTTCGCAAGCGCCCTAGCCCGCACAACCCCCCCCACATCAGGGGACACGACAATCAAATTTTCATATTCTTGCCGCCAAACATCACCCAATAAAATTGGCGATGCGTAAACATTATCCACAGGGATTCCAAAAAAACCCTGAATTTGATCCGCATGCAAATCCACGGTCAACGCCCTGTCGGCGCCGGCCTGACCTATCATATCGGCCACTAGCCTGGCGGTAATCGGCACCCTAGCCGACCTCGATCTTCTATCCTGCCGCGCATATCCATAATAAGGTATTACCGCGGTTATACGCGCCGCCGATGCCCGTCTTAAGGCATCGATCATCACGAGCAATTCCATCAGGTTTTCATTCGTCGGAGAACACGTGGGCTGCACCACGAACACATCCCGACCCCGAACGTTTTCCTCGATTTCTACAAATATCTCACCATCACTGAAGCGACCAACCGACGCCATACCCAGGCGCATGTTGAGCTTCCTCACAATACCCTCAGACAATGCCTTATTGGCATTACCCGAAAATACCATTATCGAAGCATCACGCATTCAAGGACTCCCGAGGATTTGTTTGTGTAGAGATATGGCTGGGCTGCTAGGATTCGAACCTAGGTATGCGGGGATCAAAACCCCGTGCCTTACCGCTTGGCGACAGCCCAATAAACTGATTTGACTCATCCCTGTTCTAATTTCTTGTAGAGCGCAGACTGATTCGAGCCTTTAGCCAAGAACACCAGCCACCGATCTTTCAATCCTTCTAACGCACTCTCAGCATCTTCCTTGTTACAAAACTGAGCGAACACACATGCACCGGTCCCCGTCAATCTCGCTTCCGCATAGAATGACAACGCATCGATTGCGTCTTTCACCGGCCGATATAACTTGCAAACTACTTCCGAACAATCATTCCGATTATCCCCTGCAAGAAAGTCGCTCATTGTAATGACTGCACTATTCCTTGTCAAATTTTCTGCAGAAAAAATTTCTCCAGTATTCACATGGCAATCCGGTTTAATGATGACAAACCATTGTTCCGGCAACGTTATTGCCTGCAAATCCTCGCCCACACCTTCGCCCCAGGCCGAACAACCAAACACAAACACAGGCACATCGGCACCAAGCCTCAAGCCCAAATCCATCAACTCACGCTTCGACAAGCCCAAGCCCCAAAGCCGATTTAGAACTACCAAGGTTGTAGCGGCATCGGAACTTCCACCACCCAAACCACCACCCATAGGCAGATTTTTCTCGATATCGATACAAACTCCGCGCACGCAGCCGGTATGAGACTTCAACAAATTAGCCGCCCGAACAGTCAAGTCATCCTGCTCTGGAACGCCGGAGATTGGATTTCGCAGAGTCACACGGCCATCATCAACCGGATGAAACGTCAACCAATCGCATAGATCGAGCATTTGAAACACCGTTTGCAACAGATGATAGCCATCTGGCCTGCGACCGGTAATCCTCAACATTAAGTTCAATTTTGCCGGCGCAGGCCATCTTTCGCCCCATCCAGCCATAAAATCCATTCTCGTTGTCACGGAAAATTCCACTGATCCACAATTAGTTTAATTCTTGCCTTGTCTTTTTCTGCTGTCATTTTTTTCGGCAACAGCCATTCACCAACTTTTTGCATCTCCCGGTAGCGAACCAGCCAGCCATCCTGGTAGAACCCCCCCGGCTGCTCGACAAAAGTCTGTTCCGGCGCATTACCCCCCAACACCCAAAATTTTAAGGCATTAACCGGCATATCCACACCCAATTGTTCGGCAACGACTCGTTCAGACTCTCCGTAATACACATTTCGAGTCTCACCGTCATCGACCTCGACCCTCCCGGCCGTAACCGAAATCTTCACCCGGCCTTGCGCAAGGGGCCCCACCAATTCAATGTCATCTCGTGCCTCATCATGCTGCCAAGCAATAGAAACGGAAACCGAATCTTTTTCATCGACCAAAGCCAGACGCCCCTCAAAAGCCCATTGCTTTTTCTGCTGCAAATGCTGCATTTGCCCCAGCTGATAATCCTCGAGCGGCTTTTCCGGCACCATGGAACAAGCACTCAACAACAGTAGACATAAAATTGCGATTTGCCGCATCATAAGTCGGCAGGCAAAAAGCGGTTTTTAAATTTCAACAGATATTCATCATCCGGAAATTTTTTAAAAATAGGATCAAAAAACTCTTTTGCCTCCTTTTCTTTACCCATCACCCATAACACTTCGGCAATGTGAGCGGCAATTTCATTTTCCCGCTGTTTTTCATAGGCTTTGCGTAAATATTCCAGCGCCAAATCATGCTTACCCTGCTTGAACAGCAACCATCCGTAACTATCGATGATTACCGCTTCGTCAGGCTGCAAACTCAACGCCTTGAGCAAATATTGCTCGGCTTCGGCATAGCGCTGCGTCCTGTCCGTCAAGGTATAACCCAACGCGTTCAGCGCACCGACGTCATCCGGATTTTTTGCCAAGATCTTCTGTAAATCAGACTCGACGACATCCAATTTATCCAACCTTTCGGCGATCAAGGCCCGCGCATACAAAACATCTCGACTTTCGGGCGCATCTTTCAATGCCAGCGTCAACACATCGTAGGCTTCCTGATACTTATCCCAGTGATTGTAAAGCTCCGCCTTCATCATCATGATGCGCAGATGCTGATCCGGATATTTGCCATCCATTTTTTTGATGCGCGCTTCAGCCTCATCCAATTGCTTCTGATTCAATAGCACGGACATGGCGGCCATATCGGCATCAAAACCATAGCCACTAGCCCCCGCACGATCGAACCACTTCAATGCCTTATCCGGACGTTGCTGCTCAATTTCGATCTTGCCCAGATAAAAACTGGCCTGACCTTCCCATTCGGGATTGTTCAGCAACTTCTCCAGATAATTATCGGCCTTGTCCAACTGGTTTTGCTGCATATAGATCAGCGCAATCGTAAACAGCGTTTCACCATCATCCGGCGTCTCTTCCAATACCGATTGGCAAAGCTTAATCGCATCATCGAAGGCACCGGTATTCACCATGACCTCCAACAGCATCTTTCTCAGCTGCCGGTCATCGGGCGCCTGCCTGACGGCCTTTTCCAGATACTCTCTCGCCTTCGCCATATCGCCGCTACGACCAGCCAATTGCGCCTGAAAAATAATCGCCTTGTTCCAATCCGGCTGCAGTTCCAGCACTCGGCTAATCTTCAGTTGAGCCAACTCATTGTCCTGCAAAATCGATGCAACCACTGCTTGCAAAAACAATAAGCTGGATTGATCGGGATGCAGTTGAATCAAATCCTCGAGCACGTCGTAAATGAACCGCGTACGCCCTTCCTTTTCCAGCAATTTCAGCATTTCCAGCATGCCACCTTCGAAGCCCGCCGGATCTTCTTGAAAAATAGCATCCAAATTATCGGCTGCCGCCTTGCGGTCACCGTTTTTGATCGCCAGCAAAGCCGCAAATTTTCTTGCCGACAAATTTTGCTGATCCTTGGACAACCAAATCTCTAACGCCTCGCTCGTGCGTTTTTCATCCTTCAGGAACATGCCGATTTTGACGGCGCGTTCCGCGATTCTGGGATCATCCACCCGTTTGGCCGCTTGCAGATAGGCGTCCAGCGCCAAATCGTATTGACTTCGCTGCCCGGCCAGTTCCGCTGCCATCAACAGATACAGCACTTCCTCATCGATAACCGTGTTCTTGTTGACGCGAGGCGCCAAGGCTTCTTGAGGCGTAATTTTGGATTCAGTTTCTGTTGTCGTTTCCGGCGCAATCGCGCAACTCGACAAAGAACAAAATAGTGCTGCACCTATCCATTTTTTCATGCAATTCAAACGACCTGGTTTGGTAAGATTTGGTGACATAGATTATCAGAAAATTCCATTAGTTCAGACTATCGACGCATTCTATTTGGACAAAAACAATGCATTACTTAAAATAAGCCTATTTTAATGGGCTCTCGTTTCCAGATAATGACTCTTCTTGCGGTAGGGATAAATTACAACACAGCGCCGGTTTCGATCCGCGAGCGCCTTGCGTTTCCCGCGGACATGCTCGATAACACCTTGAAAAACCTGCGCAATGTCGGCAGCATTTCCGAAGCGGCGATCCTATCCACCTGCAATCGCACCGAGTTTTATTGCAATACGGAAAACGACGACCAAGCACCGCTGATCGATTGGATCGCGGCGACCAAGGCGCTCAAGACCACCGAGTTTACCCCTTATTTGTACAGCTACACGGATAGCCAATCCATCCGACACATGTTCCGCGTGGCATGCGGCCTGGATTCCATGATACTGGGCGAGCCTCAAATTCTCGGACAGATGAAAACCGCCTATCAGGCCGCCTATCAAGCCGGCACGCTAGGCAAAAACCTCAGCAAGCTGTTTCAGCATACGTTTTCCGCCGCGAAAAAAGTACGCACCGACACCGCCATAGGCTCCAGCCCGGTTTCGGTGGCGTTCGCCGCCGTGCAACTGGCGCAACAGATTTTCGACAAACTGTCCGAACAAACCGCCTTGCTGATTGGCGCCGGGGAAACCATAGAACTGACCGCCCGTCATCTGTATCAACACGGCATAGGCCGCATCATCATCGCCAACCGCACCTATGACAAGGCGCATGCCTTGGCCACGCAATTCAACGGCTATGCGATCGCGCTATCGGAAATACCCACGCATCTAGCCGAAGCCGACATCGTGGTTTCGTCCACCGCCAGCCCCTTGCCGATACTCGGCAAGGGGCGTGTCGAAAGCGCAATCAAGATACGCAAGCACAAACCGATGTTCATGGTCGATTTGGCCGTGCCTCGCGACATCGAAGCCGAAGTGGAGCAATTGCGCGACGTGTATCTTTACACCGTCGACGACCTGCAAAACACCATCAACCAAAACATGGATTCGCGCCGCCGCGCCGCCGAGCAAGCCGAGGAAATCATCGACACCCAGGTCGAACATTTCCTGGCCTGGCTGCGTTCACAAGGCGCGCAGGAAACCATCCGTGACTTTCGCCAGCAGGCGGAAATCACCCGCGACGAAGTGCTGCAAAAAGCCCTGGCTCAACTGAACAGCGGCACCGCGGCCGACGAAGTGCTGCAACGTCTGGCCCACACATTGACCAACAAACTGATTCACACCCCTTGCGCGCAATTGCGCGAGGCCGGCGCCAACGAACGCCATGACTTAATCGCCGCCTCGCGCGAAATTTTCAAATTATAAATTGCCCAATGAAACCCTCGATCAGAACCAAACTGGAAAACCTCGGCGAACGCTTCGAGGAAATCACCGCCCTGCTGACGCAGCCGGAAGTCCAGAACAACCAGAACCAATTCCGCAGCCTAAGCCAGGAATACGCGCAAATCGAGCCTATCGTCGCCTGCTACAAAGCCTATCAGGACAACCAAGCCAATCTGGAATCGGCCCAGGAAATGACCAAGGACAGCGACCCGGAATTACGGGAAATGGCGAAAGAGGAAATCGCCGCCGCCGCAGAAAAACGCGAGCAACTCGAACAGGAATTGCAAATTCTGTTATTACCCAAAGATCCCAACGACAACCGCAACATCTTCCTGGAGGTACGGGCTGGCACCGGCGGGGACGAAGCGGCGATTTTTTCCGGCGACCTGGCGCGCATGTATCAACGCTATGCGGAGCGTCAAGGCTGGGGCGTAGAAATCATCAATGAAAACCGCGGCGAGCATGGCGGCTATAAAGAGGTCATCATGCGCATCAGCGGGCAAAACGTGTATTCGCAATTGAAATTCGAATCGGGCACCCACCGGGTGCAACGCGTACCGGAAACCGAATCGCAAGGCCGCGTGCATACCTCGGCCTGCACCGTCGCGATCATGCCGGAGGTCGACAGCGTCGACGAAATCGACATCAACCCGGCCGACCTGCGCATCGATACCTACCGCGCC
Source organism: Methylomonas rapida (assembly GCF_024360925.2). Classification (NCBI taxonomy): domain Bacteria; kingdom Pseudomonadati; phylum Pseudomonadota; class Gammaproteobacteria; order Methylococcales; family Methylococcaceae; genus Methylomonas; species Methylomonas rapida. The sequence goes on from NZ_CP113517.1 coordinate 3,925,454, forward strand.
TCCGGCGCCGGCGGCCAGCACGTCAACCGGACCGATTCTGCTATCCGCATCACCCACATTCCGACCGGCGTGGTCGTCGAATGTCAGGACGAACGCTCGCAGCACAAAAACCGCGCTCGCGCGATGTCTGTATTGCAAGCGCGTTTGTTGGCCGCTGAACAGGAAAAACAGCAAGCCGAACAATCCGAAAGCCGCCGCTTGCAAGTCGGCAGCGGCGACCGTTCCGAACGCATTCGCACCTACAATTACCCGCAAGGCCGCTTGACCGACCACCGCATCAACTTGACCTTGTACAAATTGGAAGAAATCATGGAAGGCGGCCTGGAACACGTGATTCAACCCTTGATCCACGAGCATCAGGCGGAATTGCTGACACAATTGGGCAATGCCTGATTCGGCGAACCCTAGCGCGGACTCGATCCAAAACTTGCTGGCTCAAGCCGGTCAAGCGTTATCTGCGGTCTCGGAAACCGCGCTACTGGATGCCGAAGTGCTACTGTGTCATTGCTTGCAAAAAACCCGCACGTTTCTGCGCACCTGGCCGCAACATTGCCCAAGCCCCGCGCAAATAGCGCAGTTCCAGGCACTGATAGCGCAACGCAGGCACGGCACGCCGGTCGCCTACCTGACCGGGCAGCGCGAATTCTGGTCGCGGACTTTCAAAGTCTGCCCGGACGTGTTGATTCCGCGGCCCGACACCGAATTGTTGATCGAACTCAGCCTCGACCTCTTACCGGCCCAGCAAGCCAGCAAGATCATCGATCTCGGCACCGGCTCCGGCATTTTGGCGATCACATTGGCCGCGGAAAGGCCTTTGGCCAGCGTAATCGCCACCGACATCAGCCCGGCGGCCTTGCAAGTGGCACAGGAGAATGCCGAGCAACTCAAAACCGGCAATGTGCATTTGCTACGATCACATTGGTTCGATAACGTGAGCGATCGGGACTTCGATCTCGTCATCAGTAATCCGCCCTATATCGATGACAGCGACCCGCATCTAAAGCAAGGCGATGTCCGCTTCGAACCGCAAAGCGCCTTGGTCAGCCCGGAAAACGGCTTACATGACATCCGTCTGATTGCCGAACAAGCGCGCCAGCATTTAAAAAACGGCGGACATTTGTTAATCGAACACGGCTACAATCAGCAAAACCCAGTACAGGCCATCTTCACGGCCTTGAACTACCGCCAGGTCAAAACGCACAGCGATTTGGGCGGCAATCCCCGCGTGACTTCAGGACTATGGAAACCGACATGAACACCGACGAAATTTGTTTACCACGTAAACTAACCCATCAGTTACTGCACCTGGCGCAACAGTCGCCGTCCGCCGAAGTTTGCGGCCTGATCGGCGCCGACGCCAATGGCCAGCCGGTGAACTGCTATCCGGTCAGCAATGGTGCCGACACCCCGGAAAACCGTTTTCTGTTGGATGCGCGCGAGCAAATCAGCGCGATGAAACAAATGCGCGATGCGGGCCAAAAACTGTTCGCAATTTATCATTCCCACCCCAGCGCGCCGGCCGAACCCTCGCCCACCGATCTGGAACAAGCCAGCTACCCCGAGGCTTTGCATCTGATCATTTCATTGAACACCAAAGGCGTGCTGGAGATGCGTTGTTTCAAGATCAACGAAGGCCGCGCCCGCGAGCTGAATTTACGCTTGATCGAGGCTTAACAGGCGATTAATGCCGCCAGGACGCCGCATCCTCGATGGGCTCCAAATGGGTATCGATATCGATGGTATCGAAGCGCTGGCTGATCTGTCGTTCTATGGTTTCCAAAAGATCGTGGCCGCGCTGCACGCTCCAGTCCCCGGGCACCAGCACGTGTACCGACATGAAACGCCGGGCGCCGGCATAACGGGTACGCAAGGCATGATATGCAATCCGCTCCGAGGCCACGAATTGCTCCAAGACCGCGACGATCTCGGCCAGTTCCTCCGCGGGCAGGGCGGCATCCATCAAGCCCGACACGGTACGCCGAATCAAATGCAAGCCGGTCAATACGATATGCAACGCCACGGCAATAGCGATAATCGGATCGAGGATTTCCCACCCCGACATCCCCAAACGCTTTGCCAAAGCCAGCGCCGGCTCCAGGCGATTGGCGACGACGATCAGCGCGATACCGACCAGGATGCCCACCGTGGTCCAGACATCGGTCATCAAATGCTTGCCGTCGGCTTCCAGTGTGATCGATTGCCGCCGACGGCCCACACCGATTAGAATCCGCGCCACGATCAAATTGATCAATGACGCCAGCACGGAAATGGCTATGCCCACATCCAGTTGCTGCAAGGGCTGCGGATGCCATAGCCGCTCCCAGGCGGTAAACGCGATGCTAACCGCCGCCAACAAAATCATGATGCCTTCGGCGCCGCTGGAAAAATATTCGATTTTCTCGTGACCATAAGCATGACCGTCATCCGGCGGCCTAGCCGCAATGCTCAACACGATCAATACGATGACGGCCGCCACTAGATTAATCAAAGATTCCAACGCATCCGACAATAAACCGACCGACCCCGTCAACCAATAGGCATAACTCTTCAAGGCTATCGTGACCAGGGCCGCGGCGATCGAAAGCCAGCCATAGATGGCCAGCGACTGGGATTTATCGGTCATGTTTCAGTCCATGGAAAAACAAAGCCGCAGTTTAGCAGTTTGCTTGCCTCAGCTCGACCGGCCGCCCCATGCACAAGCGCAAAAATATACTGGCGGCGGCGATACCATTGATCACGAACGAAACCATGATGGGCAGCGCAAACCAGGGATGTTGACTACTGGCATGCGACAGCAACAAGTCCTCGCCAAGAAACGCTGGCGTGATCGGAAAACCGGCCAAACCGAGAAATCCCAAGAACAAGATCAGCGACCAACCCGGCCGGGTTTCGGCAAAAGCCCGATAGACAAAAGGGGCCGCGGCAAAATCGGCGTTTCGCAACAGCATCCGCAATGCCACCAGGCCCAGCAACCAGGACGGCACAATACCGCTGAGAAACAGCATCACATCGGCGCCTGCATGCGGTGCCATCAACCAGACGGCGACACCGGCCAACACGCTGCTCGAGGTTATGCCGTGCCAAACCTGAAAGGGACTGTGTTTGTTGCTGAACGCACTCAATGACACCAGTGCCATCGCCAACGATACCGGCATGGCCAAATAGGTCTTGTCCATGCCGCCGGCGCCCGTTGGCCCCATCACGACAATCGTCAGCAAACCGATAGCCGTGACCCACTTGACCCACAAACTCAAGGCATTGATTTGGTTGCCGAGTTTTTTCAGCGGCTCCCATAAAATCTTGCGCACCAGCAATTCCAACTGCCCTTCCTGTAAGGCAAAGACATACAACGTGTTTTGCAACACCTCCGGCAAGGAATCCCGAATCGATGGCGGTAAAAAGGTCAGTTTCTCGTTGTTTTTGATATAAAAATCGCTGTTGACATTGCCCGCCACCCGCAACAAGTGGGCGACGATGGACGGCGACACCAGTAACTGGTAGCAACGCAGGAATGCATTACCCATGAAATGCAGCAATACCAAGCCTTCCAATCCCAATGCCAACTCGACGAACATGATCCCCACCTGGGCAATCGATGCATAGGCAATTTGGCCTTTGATATTGGACTGGGTTTTTTCTGCCAGCGAGGCCACGAACACCGTCAATACGCCAATGCTCAACACGATCAGCCGCGGCAGGACGTTGTAACTCCAGATCGGCAGGGTTCTAAGCAATAAAAACACGCCCAAATGGATGGACAAGGCACCGTAAAAAATCGCGCTGGACGGCGTCGGCCCTTCCATCGCCCTCGGCAGCCAGAAACAGAACGGAAATTGCGCCGACTTGCCGGACGCCGCCAAGATGATCAGCCAGGACAACAACGACAGCGCGGCATAACCCGTAGGCGGTATGGTCTGGTTCTCGAACATCGCAAGCAGCCGGCTGAAATTCTGGCTGTCATGAAACAGCAAATGGCTCATCCAGGTACCCATCAACAAGCCGACATCGCAAAAACGGTAGATCGTGTAAGCGCGCAGCGCATTGCGAACCGGCTGAGGACGATGCCGGTAAAACGCGATCAACAGGAACGACGAAATGCCGACGATTTCCCAACCCGCGAACAGCATGTCGATACTGCCGGCCAGTACGATCAGGTTCAAGCCAAAGGCAAAACCGAAAATGGCCTGGAAAAAGCGCTTGTAACCCGTTTCACGGTGCAGATAAACCCGGCAATATTTGACGATCGCCGAAAACACCGTCCAAACCACGAACAAATACGCCGCGCCGACCCTATCCAGGAAAAACAGCACCGGGAACTGATAATCGTCGTGCTCGTACAGCACCCACCACTGATACTCGTAATTCTCAAAGCCGCTGGCCGCCCAAAATGTCAGCAGCCCCAGCACCGCGACCCCCTTTAACCGCGTCAGCCAAAGACTGATGGCGGCAATGCGATGCTCATTGTCGGGGCTGAAAAATATCAACAAAAACCCCAACAAGGGCAACAATACACAGGCCAATAAAAACACACTCATGCCAATCTCCTTTCCAATTGATGCACCGGTATGGTTCGGGTCTGCCCCACGATGATTTTTTCCGACCGGCTGGCGGCCGGCAGCGGATGATCGGTGGCCGGCTCAGCGGCTTGCCAACCGTTATGGCTATACAAAAACAATGCGTGACTCACCGGGTCGCACGCCACGAAGCGGATCCATTCGTTGTCCAACCATTCCCGCAAAGCGCCAAGCTGCGCGACCGCCTTATCGACGATCGCGGTGGTTTGCTCCACCACCAGCAACAACCTGGCCGGTTCATGCACTTCAATCATTTGAGACGGTAAGCCGGTGCGCAAGTCGCCTTCCACACCATTGGCGACGCCAAGCAAACCGATTACGTTGTGCGGAAGCTTGGTGCCAGCACCGTACACCGAGTTGTCGATGCGCGAGAACAAATATTCCAGATTGATGCCACCGCAAACAGGAATCACCGCCGACAACACCCTGGCCAAAATAGCGCCGTCGCCATCGCTCAGAGGATCGTAGGACTGCAAAAATGAGCGCCGGTCCAGAAACAGGTGCCGGGTCAAACTGCGCCGTCCAACCACGCTATACAGGTTGTTGGAATGGTTGAGTTCGGGACGCGGCTCGAAAATCGAGGAAGCGCGAGCCATCACGTGGCTGTGGGCCTCCTGATTATCCGGCGACTTCGGCCCCAATTCGAACCAGCGGCAACGCTCGCGGGCATTGCGCTGCAAGGCATGCTGCATGGTGTGTTGAAATTCATGCAAGGCCGTACGCGTAGTTTTATCCAGATCGTTGAGATCGAAATAACTGATTTCATCGCGGCTGGTGTTATGCAGCGCCGGCACGAAATGCGTACCTTCGGGTATATCGATGCCGCGCTCGCGCAAAATCGCCCGCACCGACGGATGGTTGGCCATCCAGGCAAAGGCGCGGGCATTCGGTGCACCGGGCTTGCCGGCACAAGCACCGCAGTCGTAAGCAGCAAAATGCGGGTTGTTGACGCTGCTGGAGCCATGGGCGACCACCAGCACCAACGGTGCGAAATCCTTGATCAACCCAATATTCCGTAGCAGACTGCCAACCCGATCGGCCATTTCGGACAGCGAAAAGCCCAGCAAATAGCCCTCTTCATTCGGCTCATCACTCTCGCGCAATAAATGCAGATGACCATGCGCATCAACCTCGCTCAAGCTTTGGATGCCCGGCAACTGCCCACTCGGCCGCAACACACTCCAACCCAGACGCAAGGCATAGGCCAGACCTATGGTTTGCGTGTACAGCCAGCCCCGAAACATGGAATGCGCGCCAAAATGCAGGTCAGACAGTTTGTCGCCATTGTGTTTTTTCTCCACCTTGGCCTTGCCGTTGGATTCGAGAACCAGATGCTTGGGCTTGATGACCACCGGGCATTGAGCCACGGGATACACATCATCCAAGCCTTGATAGAGAAAATCGATGCCGAAAAAGCCCGGCGCGCCGAAGGTTTCGATGCCTGGGTCGAGTTCTTCCAGATAACGTCGCAACGAGCATTCCCTATCGTCTATGCAAAACAAGGCCTGCACCTTGGCCGCCTGAGCACGGCCTAGTACCGCCGGCGGTTGCCTGCGCAAGGCTTCCAACAACTCGGAGTGCAGCGACCATTCCATCGCCTCATGCCAAACCCGCATTTTTAATGGCACTTGCGGCTTGACGGCATCGCGCTCCAGCAACGGGATCGCCTGCAAATTAGGCAAGTCGGCAATTTTGATGAATCTGTGCCCGCGCTTTTTATCCAGAAAAGCCAGCTCACAAGCCAATTCCACCGCCAACAATTGCTTCAACGAAATCGAACGCGGCGCAAGCAAAGCCTGGGGCTGGGTTTCGATGATGCGCACCATGCCTGACCAACCGGGGTGCGCCAGCAACACTTCCAACAAATACTGGGCATACAAACTCGGGTCGCCGACTATTTTATCCAGACAGTTCCGGATAACCTGCTCGGGGCCTTGATCCAGCATGTCCCGCACCAACGCTTGATGAAAGGGGTACAACGGCAACAGGCTGTTTTGCACCAAACGCAACACGCAATCCCAAAAATTTTCGCCGGGCTTCGGCAACGCCCAGCGACTGATGCCCTGGTCGAGGAAATTGCTCAACAGGCGAAACATGACGGGATGCACCAAGGCGTTCAGATCGAGTTCCAAGTAATTCAGCCAGGCGCTACGAATACCGTGGTTGGCCAGCGACAACGGTGGATAATGGCTATGATGATCGGGCTCGAACAATTCCGCCCGCAATACCCGCTCTTCCTCGGCGCCAACACCGGCCTGAGCGATAGCCCAATCTAGGGCCCGGTCATTGATGCGGCCTTCGTGATAGCGTTGCAAATAATCAGTCAGCGGCAGATAACTCTTGGCGCCGAATACTTTAGCCGCTATCGCCACTCCCTCATGGAAAGGATGATCCTGCACCGCATGCAGCGTATTGTGATGAATGAAATCCTTGATCGGCCCCTGGCTAGGCAACCAATGGGCGATATGAACAATGATGGCATCGAGATCGATGCCGCCGTTGGTTGAAATATGACTTTGAGAGTGGGACATCTTCGCAATAGGCAATCTGAATAATCGGAAAATCGCGCTGGACTCTAGGCCCTTCGCTTTCCACTTCAGCACATGGCATGCCAAATGACTGCAAGCCGCGCCGTATCGGCTGCGCACCAACACGCCAGCTAGAGTTTCAGGTGACATTGGTTGATTTAAACCAGGCTGACCGGTTGAATCTGGATAGTCTCACCTTGTCGGCTCACTCATAAACCTAACATGCTGAATGATCCCAAATAATCAGTTGAGCATTTCAAACTCCGTTCGCCCCAAGCCTAACCCGAAGGACTCGGCACGAAAGGACTCCGCGCACTGAAGCTTTTACTCTGAAAGTCATTGTGGGAACGACGCACAGTCGCGATAAATGGCTTCAATTCGCGACCATGCGTCGCTCCTACAGCTAGATCTTTCATTTGCCGGGGCGATGCACAGCCTTCATGAACGATAGGGGAATGAAACATGTGGTTTGCAAGTCAGGTTTGATATATAACGCTGAGTCATCCGTTCGCATCAATTTGTTGGTCAAGAAATTCCTTCTTCTGAAGTTGGGGATATCCTCATATACAATGCAGGATCATCCGTTTGAATTTTCATCAGCATGCGCGCAGCTACTTATTTGATCAATCGTCGGGATAGTTATCTGCTTTTGGTATTGGCATTGCTTTTGGCCAGTTATGGCCTTCGCGATGCCGATTGGCAAGGCAGTCAGTCGCTGCATACCGTGATGGAGTCGCTGGCGACGCTGTTGGCGTTTTTGGTCGGCATTCTGGCGCTGATCCGCTATTTCAGCCAGCGCGACAGTCAGTTTCTCTATATTGGTACGGCCTTTCTGGGAACGGGTTTTCTTGATGCCTACCATACCGTGGTGACATCGGCGTTCTTCTTGCCGTATATGCCTTCCGATTATCCGCATCTGGTGCCCTGGAGCTGGTTTGCGTCGCGCTTGTTTCTATCGGTGATGTTGTTCATGAGTTGGTGGCTCTGGTACAAACACCGCCATGATCCAGATTACCGGCATAGAACGGTTCTCATTTTCTGGGTCACGGGGTTGGCCACCCTGACCTGCTTTCTGTTCTTTGCCTTGTTTCCGCTGCCGGCGGCAACGGAACCGGATTGGCCGATTCCAAGGCCTTACGATTTTGCCCCGGCGCTGTTTTTTTTATGCGCGCTGATCGGTTATTTGCGTAAAGGCTTATGGCCCCGGAACGATTTTGAGCATTGGCTGGTGTTGTCGTTGATCGTGGGCCTGGCAACGCAAACTACCTTCATGCCCTTTTCCACGCATTTGAATGATACCGAATTCAATGTCGCTCATTTGTTGAAAAAGCTCAGTTACATCTTGGTCATGGCGGGCTTGTTGATCAATCTGTATCAAAGCTATCTGGCGTTGAAGCTGGAAACCAAACTGCGGATCGCGGCGGAAAAACAAAGCAGGGCCAGCGAAGCCAAGCTAACCACGATTCTGGACAATGTCGATGCCTTCATTTATCTGAAAGACATCGCGGGGCGTTATACCTATGCCAACCGCCGGACGCGCGATTTGTTTCGAGCCGAGCTGAGGCACATCATCGGACAAGGCGATGAATGCTTCTTTGCAACCGAGACCGTGCGGCAAATACATGGCAATGATAGACGAGTGCTGGATGACGGAGAAGTCCTGCGCTGCGAGGAAGCCAATATCGACCTGAAAACGGGCCGACTCACTCACTATTTAACGGTCAAACTGCCCTTGCGGCAGGATGATGGCTCGATTTATGCGCTGTGCGGCATTTCGACCGACATTTCCGAGCTCAAGCAAATCGAAGCGGAGCTCAGGCGCTACAAGGATCATCTTGAACAGGAAGTGCGGCAACGCACGGCAGAATTGCTGCAGAGCAACGCCCGCTTGTCCGACACCCAGTTTGCCATGGACAAGGCCGGTATCGGCATTCATTGGGTGGATTTTGCCAGCGCCCGTTTCCTCTACGTCAACGATTACGGCGCGCAATTATTTGGTTACACGCCCGCCGAATTGCAGCAATTGCGCGTTATCGACATCGATCTTAACTTTACCCTGGAAAATTTCCAAGCGCGCTTTGAACACATGCGCGAAGCGATCGCGGCCACCATCGAAACGATAGTGCGTCATAAAGACGGACACATCATTCCAATCAGCGTGACTTACTACTATCAGGCGGAGGCAGACGACCGCAAGGCCCGGTTTATCTGTTTCGTCAGCGACATTACCGTGCGCAAGCAGGCGGAAGCCCAGTTGGTCGAAGCCAAGAACGCCGCTGAAGCCGCGAGTCGTTCCAAAACCTTGTTCTTGTCGAATGTTTCGCATGAGTTGCGCACGCCGCTGAATGCAATTTTGGGCTTTACCCAGCTCATGGAACGTGACCCGCGCATTCCGGAAGATCAGCAGCGCAATATTGCCACGATCAATCGTTCCGGTAACCATTTATTGGCCCTGATCAACGATGTATTGGAAATTTCACGCATCGAGGCCGGGCGAACCACCACCGTCAAGGAAGCGTTTAACTTGCTGGCGACGCTGAACATGGTCGAAGAAATGATCAGGACTCGCGCCAAGGGAAAAGGTTTGACGTTCTTCGTCGACTGTTTCGAAAATCTACCAACCTTTGTACTTGGTGATGCCCATCATTTACGGCAGGTGTTGATCAACCTGCTGAGCAATGCGGTCAAATATACCGAACACGGCCAGGTCGGCCTCATCGTCACCCCAGGCGCTGGACAGGACATCCGTTTCGAGGTCATCGACACCGGGCCCGGTATCGCAACGGGAGAAAAGGAACAAATCTTTCATCCTTTTTACCAAACCGAATTCGGGATCGCCAAGGGCGAAGGCACGGGATTGGGACTGGCCATCAGCCGTAATTTCGTGAGTCTGATGGGCGGTGAATTGCAGGTTGAAAGCACGTTGGGCGAGGGCAGCCGTTTCTATTTCACGATACCCTTGCAGCCCGTCGCACCGCTGGCCAATGCAACCGGTGACCGCATCATCGGTCTGATGCCAGGCCAGCCCTCTCCGCATATCTTGCTGGTAGAGGATCACCCGGACAACCAGCGGGTGGCCGCCGAAATGCTCAAGCAAATCGACTGTGAAGTCTCGATTGCCAGCAACGGCCGTGAAGGTGTCGAATTATTCCAAAGTTTGCAGCCTCAGCTGATATTGATGGATATGCGCATGCCGGAAATGGATGGTTATGAAGCCACCCGCATCATCCGCGCCCTGCCAGGCGGGGACTCGGTACCGATTGTGGCGCTGACCGCCTCGGCCTTCGAGGAGGACAAAAGTACGGTGATTGCCGCAGGGTGTAACGAAATGCTCAGCAAACCCGTCGAAGCTCAAGTATTGTTCGAAACCATTGGCCGTATCCTCGATTTGCATTTTGAATATGCCAAGCCGAATGCCCCGATAAACATCGACGACCTCCCCCATCTGAATGCGTTGCCCAGCGAGTTACGGCACGAATTGAAAGAAATGGTCATCATGCTGGACGTGGAAGCGGCCCAAGCCATGGTTGAACGTTTACGTGCAGATTTTCCCGCCGAAGCCGATCTGCTCAAAGGGCTGATCGAGGATTACAATTTCGACCGGATCTTGACGCTTTTGGAATGCAGTTCATAGTTCCTTTTTCTGGATTTCATCCATCGGTTCTTAATCCTGAAAAAATCACTTGAGCACTTTAAATTCCGTTCGCCCTCTCCCTCAATATCCGGTTTGATTTTGTCCGCTGGCGACCATACGGTTTAAAACAACCAGACGCTTGGTTGAATGATCCCCGGCGAGCGCCTGAATCGTGGTTGAAATTCACCTGAAATCGCGTGCCAAGCCTTACAGATCAAGGTTCACAAAAAATGGCATGCTTTTGGCTTTACTGTGGTTTTCCTTTGTTGCAGAGAAAAACCATGTCCACTCCATCGATAGCTGCTCTTCCCAAAACCGGGCTTCCCGGCTTGCTCGAAAACTGGCGTAGCGATCTGCTATCCGGCTTTCTGGTGTTTTTGATCGCGCTGCCTTTGTGCCTGGGCATCGCGATGGCATCCGGCTTCCCGCCAATGTCCGGCATCATCACCGCCATCATCGGCGGGGTGGTGGTGTCGCGTATCAACGGCTCCTATGTCACCATCAACGGCCCGGCGGCCGGTTTGATCGTAGTGATCGTCGATGCGGTGCAATCGCTGGGCCAGGGCGATGCGATGGCGGGCTACCGTTACACCTTGGCCGCCATCGTCGTAGCCAGCGTATTGCAAATTTTGCTGGGCATTTTCAAGGCCGGCAAGCTCAGCGCATTTTTCCCGTCTTCGGTCGTACATGGCATGCTGGCGGCGATCGGCATCATCATCATGGCCAAGCAGGTTCATACCTTGCTCGGCGTGAAGCCGGAAGCCCAATCCCTGCTGGGCACCATCGCCGAGATTCCGCACTCATTGCTCAACCTCAACCCCGAAGTGTCCTTGATCGGAGGGATCGGCTTGCTGTTGCTGATTGCCTGGTCGCTGATCAAACACCCGACCCTGAAGATGATCCCGGCGCCGCTGTTGGTGGTATTGACCGGTTTGGCGCTCGGCCAATATTTCGATTTGGACCATAGCCACCAATACCTGTTTTTACCAAATGCGGAAATCCTGCCGCATCACGAATTCACCGTCGGCCCTGCGTTTTTGGTAGCCGTGCCACAAAACTTCCTGGCCGGCTTTTATTGGCCTGACTTTTCCAAAATTGCTACCTCCGAATTCTGGTTGGCGGTATTGACCATCTGGCTGGTCGGCAGTTTGGAAAGCTTGCTCAGTGCCTCGGCGGTCGACAAACTGGACCCTTACAAACGCAATTCGAATTTGAACCGCGACCTGACCGCCGTCGGCATTGGCAACCTGATCGCCGGCATGATCGGCGGCTTGCCGATGATCGCGGAAATCGTCCGTAGCTCGGCCAACATCAACAACGGCGCCAAAACCGCCTGGGCCAACTTTTTCCATGGTTTATTCCTGTTGATTTTCGTGGCCTTGTTTCCGAAGTTGATCCACGAGATTCCATTGACAGCGCTTGCGGCACTGCTGGTGTTCACCGGCTTTCGCTTGGCATCGCCTAAGGAATTCGCCAAAACCCTGGCCGTTGGCGTCGATCATTTCGCGGTATTCGTGATTACCATTCTGGGTGTGTTGGCGACGGATTTACTGGTCGGCGTGGCCATCGGCATCGTGGTCGAACTGGGCATCCATCTCAGCCGCGGCCTGAAATTGAGCAACGCTTTTTCGATGGCCTACCACGTACATCAAACCGATGACGACACCTATCACATCGAAGTATCGGGTGCGGCGGTATTCTCCAATTTCATCACCTTGAAAAGTTTATTGGCGGACTTTCCCACGGGCCAAAACGTATTCTTCGATCTTTCGGAGACCGACTTGATCGACCATACGGTGATGGAATTCATCCATCACTTCGCGGAAGACTACAACCAGGCCGGCGGCCACTGCGAAATCCTCGGTCTGGACAACCATGAGCGTTATTCGGCTCACCATTTGTCCGCCAGACGCAAAATCGTATTGTAAGGAAGCCGCATCATGATCTTGCTGCGCTGCCACTACGAATTGCTGACATGGCTGTCCCTGACCTTATCGACCACCTTGTTGTTCTGGTTTACCGACCTGGATCACAAGGCGGCGACGCTGTTTTACCACCCGGAGCTAGTGCGCGACGTCTGGCCCGAACAACATTGGTGGCTGTGGAAGGCACTCTATGACTATGCTTTTCCCTTCACCGTGGGCGCCGGCATCCTGGCCTTCCTGCTGTACCTGGCCAGCCATATCCATGACGATGCCCGCATATTCAGACGCCAAGCTCTTTATATCCTGCTGGTGATAGCGCTGGGACCCGGCATCTTGGTGAATCTGGTGGTGAAAGACCACTGGGGGCGTCCCCGGCCGGTTCACACCAAGGAATTTGGCGGGAAATACGATTATGTTCCGCCGTTGAAAGTCGGCCAAACCCCGGACAAATCCTTCGTTTGCGGGCATTGCTCGGTGGGTTACGCCTTCTTTGGCTTGTATTTTCTGGCACAAAACTATAAGGCGCTTTGCTTGATTTTGACGTTAGGCCTGGCCGGGACGCTGGGATTGACCCGGATGACCGCCGGTGGTCATTACCTTTCCGACATTTTATGGTCGGGTTATCTGGTTTTTTTGGTGGCTTTTGCCCTGTATTACGGCTGGTATGGGCGTTGCTCTCAGCTAACGGCCACATCGCCGCAAGCGGCCACCGGCTAAAGCCAGTCAGTTACCAATTTCCTGGAGATCGATATGCCTGCGACTCTTGCAACACCCTTATTGCGCCTGTGGGTTTTGGCGATGCTATCCGTTTTTGCCATCCCAGTGTCCGCCGACGACCTTACCGAAGACTCCGGCGCCTGGCTGCAAGCCGTCACCGAAGGCAGCATGGAGTTCATCGATCCTTCGCTGAAAAATGGCCGCATTTGGCTGGAAGGTCAATCGCGTTTCGACGGTGACTGGAGCCACTGGTATCAAGGCATGGTTCGCGCGGCAGCAGGTTACTCACTGAGCGACCGCGCCACGATTTGGGCCGGCTATACCTGGCTGCCGACGCAAAACATTGGCAAGGATTACATTGCTCAACAAGACATCTGGCCGGCGTTTCGTTATGTGTTGCCAACCGACATCGGCACCTTCACCTTCCGCACGATGTGGGAGACCAACTTTTTGCGCGGCGACCAACTGCGCGAACGCCCGCGGCAAATGATCAAATTCATGCACCCTTTCGAATTCGAGCCGCGTCTGAGCCTGATCGCCTGGGACGAAGCGTTTTACCGGGTCAATACCACCGAATGGGGCGGCAAATCCGGTTTCGATCAAAACCGCGCTTTTGCGGGGTTAGGCTGGAGTTTCAACAAAAACGTGCGCACCGAAATGGGCTATCTGAACCAGATTGTCGATGACGCCAAGCATGAAAATGCCACCATGCGGCATTTGGCAATGGCTTCGGTGTTCGTCAACTTTTGACAAACTCCGGCTGCCACGCACCAACATCGTGAGCCGCAATGCTTCGAATAACAAACCCTTGTATTTCAATGCCTGGCTGACGTTTTAACGACTGTCGTGTGACTATGCTGTGCCTCACCGTTTCATAGTCGCCTCCCGCCTGACCGGCACCGAGGTGCCGGTCTTTTTTGATAGGAAAATCCAAACACCATGCAAGCACCCCATCGCTATCAACGCTTTTGCGATATTTCCACCAGCGAACGGATTTTGAATACCGTGTTCCTGCTGACCATAGGCCTGGCTTACCTGATGGCCTTGATCAACATGGTCTACACCCACCAAGGCAGGGACGGCAAGCCCGGACTTTCGATAGAAGACATCGTCATCATGTATCACGGCTCCAATAACCAAACCCGGCTGGGTTCGGCGATCAACGGCATCATGGAACCGAATTTGAAATACAAGAGCGACAAGGAAGTGATTTTGAAATGGATACAAGAGGGCGCGGAAGAAACGGGTTATCAGCAAGACATCGCGCCGATCCTGAACCGCGACTGCACGCACTGCCACAACCCCGGCGAGAATCCTTCCTTGCCGGACCTGACTCATTACGCCGGCGTCGCCGAAGTGGCAAATGCCGGAGGGGCGACCTTACCGGCCTTGGTCAGAGTGTCCCACATCCACTTGTTCGGCATTGCCTTCATTTTGTATTTCATCGGCAAAATCTTCCTGCTGTGCGACATGAACATTTACGTCAAGCGCATCGCCGTGGTGATCCCGTTCGTGGCCATGCTGTTGGACGTGCTGTCTTGGTTCATTACCAAGCATGTTGCCCAATTTGCTTATGTCGTGGTATTGAGCGGTGCATTGATGGGGCTGTCGATGGGGGTACAAATCCTGTTAAGCCTTTACCAAATGTGGTTCTATCGTAATAGCCGATATTAGGGCCGCTTTTAAATGTCGAGGGGGAGCTTGTCATGTCAATCAAACGCCTAGAAACCAAACCGACTGCACCGTTTTGGCACATACCGCTCCCCGCCTTGTTCACCCAACTGCAAAGCCAGGCGCAGGGACTATCCCAACAAGAAGCCGAACACCGTCTGAAACTCTACGGTCACAACCGTTTGCGCGATCACCACGCCGTCACAGCTTGGCAGTTGCTGCTAGGTCAATTCAAAAGCTCAATTATCCTGATTTTGTTATGTGCCACGCTGCTGTCGTTTTATCTGCACGACAAGCTGGATGCATTGATCATACTCGGCATAATCTTGATCAGCGCGTTGCTCGGCTTCTGGCAGGAAAAAGGCGCTGCGGATGCGGTTGGCAAGCTCATGGCCCTGGTGCAAATCCAATCCTCCGTGTTACGCGATGGCGTTCAGTCAGAGTTGCCAGCCGAGCATTTGGTGCCGGGCGATATAGTGACTCTGAGAGCCGGCGACATCATCCCTGCCGATTGCCGATTACTTACGACTGATAATCTGTTCGTTGATGAAGCGATACTGACTGGCGAAAGCTATCCCGCCGAAAAATCACCCGGTGATATTGCCATTGGCGTGAGTTTGAGCCAGCGCCACAATTGTCTTTGGATGGGGTCGCACGTGCAAAGCGGCAGCGCCACGGCACTGGTGGTGGCAACAGGAACCCGTGGC
Source organism: Methylomonas rapida (assembly GCF_024360925.2). Taxonomy (NCBI): domain Bacteria; kingdom Pseudomonadati; phylum Pseudomonadota; class Gammaproteobacteria; order Methylococcales; family Methylococcaceae; genus Methylomonas; species Methylomonas rapida. Next base: position 3,941,210 of record NZ_CP113517.1, read on the forward strand.
GAATTCGGCAAACTCTCAGAGCGCATCAATCTCAAGGCGCCGGAAACCGAATTCGAGCGTGGCATACGCCGTTTTGGTTATTTGTTGATGGAAGTGACGCTGATTTTGGTAATACTGATTTTTGCCGTCAACGTTTATCTCGACAAACCGGTCATGGAGTCGTTTCTTTTTGCGCTAGCCTTGGCGGTAGGGTTGACGCCGCAATTGCTGCCCGCGGTTATTAGCGTTAACCTGGCCCATGGTGCCAAACGCATGGCCGAACAAAAAGTCATCGTCAAAAAACTGTCTGTAATAGAGGACTTTGGCAGCATGAATGTATTGTGCTCCGACAAGACCGGTACCTTGACAATGGGCACAATACAACTCAAACAAGCGTTGGATGTCTTTGGAAAACCTAGCGAGAAAGTGGCGCGTTACGCCTATTTGAATTCGTATTTTGAAACCGGCTTCAATAACCCGATTGATCAGGCAGTCAGAGACTTCAAAACCTTCGATGTCGATCCGAACGGCAAAGTAGACGAAATTCCCTATGATTTCCATCGCAAGCGTTTGAGCATGTTGGTGGAGGACGGCGGCTTTAGCTTGTTGATCTGCAAAGGCGCGCTGGACAATATTTTAGCAGTCTGCAGCGAGGCTGAAGACGAACACGGCTCACGGCAACCGATAACCGCAGTTAGTGATGTCATACAGGCACGCTATGCGGATTACAGCAGTCAAGGCTTTCGCACGCTGGGGCTGGCTTACAAACCTATGCCCGGCAGCCGCACGATAACAAAGGCAGATGAAACTGACCTGTGTTTTCTGGGCTTTTTGACCTTCATGGATCCTCCGAAGCCAGACTGCACGGAAACCATCGCCATGCTCAAGGCACAAGGCGTGACACTAAAAATCATTACCGGGGACAATCGCTTAGTAGCAGAAACCGTGGCCGAACAATTGGGCCTGGACGGCAGAAAGCTAATGACCGGTGGAGAGATTGGCAGCATCAGTGAAAGCGCGCTGATCCATCAGGTGGCTAAGTTCAATCTGTTCGCAGAAGTAGAGCCCAATCAAAAAGAACGCATCATCGTCGCTTTGAAGAAGGCTGGCTACGTGGTTGGCTACATGGGTGACGGCATCAACGACGTTTCCGCACTTCACGCCGCCGATGTCGGAATATCGGTAGACAGCGCCGCGGACGTCGCCAAGGAAACCGCGCAAATCGTACTACTGGAAAAAAACCTTAGAGTGCTGCTGCACGGCATTCGTGAAGGCCGCCTCACTTTTGCCAACACCCTGAAATATGTATTCATGGCCACCAGCGCCAACTTCGGTAATATGTTTAGCATGGCCGGTGCCTCGCTATTTCTGCCGTTCCTGCCGCTGCTACCCAAGCAGATTCTACTGACCAATCTGCTGACTGATTTTCCAGAAATGACCATTGCCACTGACCATGTCGACGAAGACCTGTTGAACCGTCCTAGGCGCTGGAACATCCAATTCATACGCCGGTTCATGGTCGTATTTGGCATGATCAGTTCGCTGTTCGATTTTTTGACGTTCGCTGTGCTACTGACCTTGCAGGTTCCCGTCGAACAATTTCGCACCGGTTGGTTCACCGAATCGGTGATCTCGGCTGCCTTGATCGTCTTTGTGGTCCGCAGCCATTTCCCCATGTTCGCTAGTCGGCCTGGGAAATACCTCTTACTAGCCACAACCATGATCGTCGCGATCACCTTAGCCTTGCCTTATTCACCGGTAGCGAGTGCACTGAATTTTAGCCCACTACCCCTACATATTTTAGGCACCTTGGGTTTAATCATTTTGCTGTATTTGCTAAGTGCAGAGCTTGCCAAACGAATTTTCTATCGCCACGTCATTCCATAAGCAATTTGTCCATTTCTAGACGGAAACATCACTATGAAACTGCCGTTCCAACCCTTACTGATCGTACTTGCCAGCGCCTTACTTTGTATAACAGTGCTATGGCATATCAAGCATCGGTTGCCCTCGCCGCCTCTGCAAACCCAATTGAAAACCCGCTATTTTGGCGACGTGGTGGTGGCCAAACCGGATAAAGCCGCCGCCGGCTTGAGCCTGCTGTTCGTCAATAGCCGGCAATTTGTACTGCAAGAGCTCGCAAAACAAATCGCCGCTCAAGGTAGCGCCGTGGCGATCATAGACAGTAACAAAGCCTTCAGGGAGCTTTCAGCCTCGTGCAATCATTTCCTGGACGCCACCGCGATAGCCGAACCGATGCAGCAATTGGCCGACTGGGCTGAAATCAAAGGCTACGAAAAAAGCATCATCGGCGGCATTGGCGATGGCGCCTTGCTGGCATTTTTAGCCGCACAGACCTACCCCAGCAAAAACACCGATTACTTATCGATCGATTTTTCCGTCCATGTTCCGAACAACGTCAATCTATGTCCGCCCTTCGAGATCGATCAATCCAGCCGCACATTGAAGTTTTCGCCCGACAGGGCCTCGCGTAATCACTGGCGCGTCGCCTGGACCGACCAACCGCCGGCTGAGACCGGCGTCTTCGTTCGAGCGCAGCCCAATGCGGATACCGTGATTGCCCCGTATGACACGCCATTGCCCCAAGTCACGATCGACGAAATCAACAATTTGTTAGGCCAAAGCCATTCATCGGCGCCCCCGATGCCGATTGTGGAAGTGCCAGCAAACAAACCCTATTCGACTCTGACCTTGTTTTATTCCGGCGATGGCGGTTGGCGCGACCTGGATCGTTCCGTGGCCCAAGAAATGGGCAAAGCGGGTTTTCCGGTGGTCGGCATCGATGCCTTGCGCTATTTCTGGAAACACAAATCGCCCGAGCAAGCGGCGCTCGATCTGAGCACGACACTGGCTTATTATCGAAATACCCGCGGCATCAAGTCCTTCGCCCTGATCGGCTATTCCTTCGGCGCCGACATTTTGCCAGCCATCTACAATCGTCTGCCCAGCACGGATAAAAACGCGATCAAACAGTTGGTGTTACTGGCTCCCGGCGAACAAGCCAATTTCGAGATTCATGTCTCGGGCTGGCTAGGCAAGCAAGACGGCGAAGCGCCGCTGGCACCGGAATTGGCGCGGATACCGGCCGACAAAATCCTGTGCGTCTACGGCCAGGAGGAAAATACCCATCAAGGCTGCAAGAACCTGGAGAACACCGCCGCCAAATTACTGGAATTACCGGGCGGCCACCATTTCGATCAAGACTATCCCAAACTGGCGCAACAGATCATGGATGTCTATCCCCGCCATACCTGGGAATAAACCGAGGTTATCGCCTTGATCCGTCGTACAGGATTCTGCCACGCGCTGCGAAAGATCAGCTATTTTCTGCCCTTGGCGCTATTTGCCTGCGCCTTGGTCATCGTGCACAACGAACTGAAAATACATGGTCTCGATGAGATCATGGCCAACCTGCAAGCCACACCCCGGCTGCAAGTCTTGGCCGCGCTGGCGTTGACCGTGTTGAATTATCTGGTGTTGGCCGCCTACGACTGGCTGGCACTGCGTTTTACCGGCCATGCCGACATTCCATTACCGAAAATGATCGCCGCCGCCCTGCTCAGTTATGCCATCAGCAATAACACGGGACACGCCTGGGCTGCCGGCGGTTCGGTGCGCTACCGCTTTTATTCCAAGTGGGGTGTGCCAGGCTGGGATATTCTGAAAATTTCGCTGTTTCAAGCCATCACCTACTTGTTGGGTGCCTTGACATTGGGCTTGATCGGCAGTTTGCTGCTACCGCTGTTTTTACCGCCTTCAAACTCGCAGCCGGCCATCATCCACTGGATTACGGCGATTTGCGCGCTATCGCTCGCCGGCTATTGGCTTGCGGTATTACTCTGGCGTCGACCAATACGCCTGCAAGGCTTCGAACTGTGCCTACCCTCGGCAACCATGACCAGCTGGCAAACGCTGGTTGCCTGTGTCGATGTGGTGTTGTCGTCCTGGGTGTTATGGGTTCTCTTGGTCGGCAAACTTGAACTGGGTTTTGCCGGCTTTCTGGTGGTTTTCGTCGTGGCGCAAGTGATTGGCGTAATCAGCCAAGTTCCCGGCGGTATTGGGGTATTTGAGAGCGGTTTCCTCTGGCTGCTGTCCGACAGCATCGACCAGGATGAACATTTGTTCGTGGTTGGCGCGTTATTACTGTACCGAGCCATCTATTATTTCGTGCCGCTGATGCTCGCCGGCCTGGGATTGATTGGCAATGAACTCTACGCCCGGCGGCCAATGCTAACCGCCGCGGCCGACAATCTCGGCCGCCTGTTGACCGCCGTACTGCCGCAACTCTATTCCGTTTTGCTGTTGCTGGCCGGCGGCATTTTGCTGTTGTCCGGCTCCATCCCGACCAATCCGGACGTGATGGATTGGCTGCGCGACATCGTCCCACTGCCGGTGATGGAACTCTCGCACTTGACCGGCAGCTTGGCCGGCTTGTTACTGATATTTCTGGCCCGCGGCATCCGGCTGAAAATCGACACCGCCTGGCATGGCAGCGTGATACTCTTGAGCATCGGCATCCTGGCATCGCTGCTGAAAGGCTTCGATTGGCACGAAGCCTTGGTCTTGACCCTGATCTTGCTGCTTTTCATACCCTGTCGGGGCCATTTCAGCCGCCCGTCATCGTTATGGCACATGCCGTTCTCCCGCTACTGGCTGGCGATGATTGCACTGATCCTGGCGACCACGGTCTGGCTGGGCTTTTTCGCCCATCGCGACACAGCCTATGCTCATGAACTCTGGTGGCAATTTTCCACCGAAGGCAGTGCGCCCCGTTTTTTGCGTGCCACCTTGCTGCTGGCCGTGATCACCAGCTGCTACATCTTGTTCCGCCTGTTTGGCGTGGCGCAGCCTTTCACTTTGCGCAAACCTGATGCCGATGAGCTGGATGAAGCTCAACGCCTGATTGCCCAAGGCTCCGACTGCCAAGGCTTCTTAGCCCTCTTGGGGGATAAATATTTATTTTGGAGCGCAAAGCGCAGCGCCTTCCTAATGTTTACCACGATCTCTCAATACTGGATCGCCATGGGCGATCCGATCGGCGAACCACGCGAATTCGAAGAATTGCTGTGGCAATTTCGGGAACAGGCCGACCATTACGGCGTCGCAACGGTGTTTTATCAGGTTAACGAGAAACTGTTGCCGGTTTATCTGGATCTTGGCCTGTCGCTGTTCAAGCTGGGCGAAGAAGCCAAAGTGGATTTATGGGAATTTTCCTTGAAAGGCAAACAACGCGAATCCCAACGCGGTGCCCTGAACAAGTTCACCAAGTTGAATTACCGCTTCGAGATTCTGCCCGGCCCGGACGTGCCAGCGATTTTACCGAGATTGCAGCGTATTTCCGACGACTGGCTATCCGGCAAGCGTACGCAAGAAAAAGGCTTTTCGTTGGGTTTTTTCGATCCAACCTATTTATGCCGCACCCCGATAGCTGTCGTCAAAGACGATAAGGGCCAAATCCGGGCGTTCGCCAACCTCTGGCAAACCGACAACCGCGAGGAAATTTCCATCGACTTGATGCGTTATGATCAAGACAGCCCGAAAGGTATCATGGATTATCTGTTTACCGAACTGATGCTATGGGCGCAAAGCCAGCAGTATCGTTGGTTTTCGCTGGGCATGGCGCCGCTTGCGGGCCTGGAGCGGCGGCCTTTGGCGCCACTTTGGCACAAAATCGGCAACGTAATATTTGATTTGGCCGGCGAGTTTTACCATTTCGAAGGCCTTTACGCGTATAAAGCCAAGTTTGCGCCGAGTTGGCGGCCTCGCTTTCTGGCGGCACCAGCAGGCCTGTCGGTACCGCTGATTTTGCTGTCGATTGCCCGTAAGATTGCCGGTGGCTGGATCGGCATTTTTGGCAATCGATCGCATGGCTCATCTCACTCAATTGATACTTGAACTCTTGGAGGACATCATGTCTTGCAGCAAACTCTTGATTTATCTGTTCGCTCTCTGCTTACTAAGCCACGGCGCCTTGGCCGCCACCCTCAGCGAAGTACCGTTCGACAGCTTGCCCGACGCCGTCAAAACCACCGCGTTGAACATCATCGATAAACCCAACATCAGCAAGGTGTCCAAGATCGACGACAACGGCTTGGTTAGATTTGAAATTGAAGCCGACAAAACCGAAAACAATCGGCCGGTGGTCAGCTGGGATGTGGTGATTGCGGTGAATGGCAAGATCATGAAACTGGCCAAGGAAGTGCCATTTTTCGAGTTGTCTTACCCGCAAATGCAAGCCATGGAACAACGCTATCCGGGCATAAAGGTCATCGAAGCGGAATCCGTCGATCTGCATTTTTTGGACGTGATCGGCACGGTCGATGGTCAGGACATCAAGTTACGGCTGTATGAAGATGGCCTGATCGAAGAACAATCCAGTCGCTGAGAAGTGCCATGACGACGCGTATTCCTCGACATACCAGCTGGAAAATCATCGCGCTAGGGTGCCTGCTGGCCGCATTGCTGTATGGCTTTCACCCGGAAGTCGGTCAGTTCACTTTGTTGATCAATGGCCAACCGATTACCAATCCCGTGTTTCGACTGGCCGCCGGACCTGCCTTGTTCGTGACGCTTTTGTTCGTCGCCGGCCTCAGCGCACTGGCATTGCTGGGCATGGGCATGATGATTTTTTTGGGATTTGTCGGTTTGGTCTTCCTGGCCCTGATATTCATCGCGCCCTATTTTGGGCCGGTATTATTATTGTTCTGTTTGATCATTGCGATCTTGTCCGCAGGCGGCACCAAGGAATGAACATGAAATGACCTATGCAAGTATTCGGTGTAGGTGCGGATTTATCTGCGCAGTGCGAATGAATTCGCACCTACCAATGCCGAGCTTATTTCTCACACATTCCTAAATGATCATCCAAATGACAAACAAGTTGTTCACAGAAACGATGACAAAACATCCATTTCCAGTCTTCATCTATCTTAAACCCTAAAAAGTTCTGGCTCTTCCGTATTTTGCGGAGAAACCACTACATGTAGTGCTATAGTCTTTGCCTGCCACAGTGAGTTTTGCTAAGGTCGACAATTTAACGCTGGAGTATCGTGATGACACAGTCGCTACTTCAAATACCGCTGGATATACCTGATGTTTGTATCGAAAAAGTTGAAACCACCGCCAAAGGCGAGTTCATCATCACGGTCAGTAGTACGTTAACCAGTGCAACCTGCCATCAATGCGGCCAGAGGATCGATAAGTTTTATGGCTATGGCAGAGAAATCACCTTGCGTCATTTGTCGATTTTCGATCGGCCGGTTTGGATCAAGCTAACCCCCAAGCGCTATCGATGCCCTGACTGCCCCAAAGGTCCGACGACCACGCAACAATGTGGCTGGTATAACTGGAAAAGCCCCCATACCAAAGCGTATGAGCAGTGGATATTGCGTGAATTGATCAACAGCAGCGTGACCGACATGGACGTGAAGCACGGCATCAGCGCCGAAGCGGCGGAAGGGATTATCAATCGGCACGTGGCCCAACAAGTTGATTGGTCTGCCATCCAAGGCATTCGCTTGCTGGGACTGGATGAAATCGCTTTGAAAAAAGGGCATCAAGATTTTGTGGTCATCGTGTCGGCTATCGATACCGAGGACCATAAGCGGATTCTGGCGGTGCTGCCCGACCGCAAAAAAGAAACGGTTAAAGCCTTTTTGCAGAATATTCCCGAGGCACAGCAACACGCGTTACAACGCGTCTGCGTGGACATGTATGAAGGGTATCGCAACGCCGTCTATGAGACATTGCCCGGCGTCGAGGTGGTGGTTGATCGCTTCCATGTCGCCAAGCATTATCGAGACGGCGCCGACCAGGTCCGCAAGGCGGAAATGAAAAAACTCAAGAATACCCTGTCTGCCGAGGATTATGCCAAGCTGAAAGGCGCGATGTGGGCTTTTCGGAAGCGCTGGATGGAACTCTCTGCCGATCAGCAAACCGTTTTGCTTTTTCTATTCCAGCAAGCCCCCATTTTGCGAGAAGTCTATATCCAACGGGAGCTTTTGACGGGTATTTTTGAGCGCCGACTCAATAAGGCTGAGGCCGAAAAAGCCTTGGATCGCTGGATGGAGCATATCAAAGTCTTGAAGTTGAAGGGCTTTGATGCGTTTGTCAAAACCTATCAAAACTGGCGAAATGAAATCACCAACTATTTCATTCGCCGGGAAACCAGTGGCTTTGTTGAAGGGCTTAACAACAAAATCAAAAGCATCAAACGACGCTGCTTTGGCATTTACAATACCGTCCGCCTGTTTCAGCATATCTGGCTTGATATCGAAGGGAGACGGTTGTTCGGTTATGCATAACCCTATATGTCGGGGCTACTCCGCGAAATACGGAAGAGCCAAAGTTCTTGCCACTCCCCCCTCATTAGCCCATGCGCCAACTCCTACTCCGCCCGATTATTTTCGTCACTATCGTCATGAGTATTTTGGTTCTCGGCGAACTGCTGGCGATTGGCCGCCTAACCTGGCTGAATCACCAGCGTATCAACGTCATCGAAAATGACATTGGCGAAGGCCACCGCCTGGAAGAAACCATCTTCGAAATGTTGCAGTTACAGTCGAAACTGGCCATCCATAAAAACGATCCCTCGGTGGGCCCCGAACAAATCAATGACATCCAGAATCGCTTGCTGGATTTATTGCAAAGTCAGCAAAGCTCGAATTATATGGTCCCGATTGACTTGAATCATTTGCAGGACCTATTCGACAAGGCCATCAATGGTGACCAGCAGGCGCTGATAGAAACCCTGACCTCGATTCATCAGGTATTGGACCAACAAACCGCCGAGGAAGAAAAACTGCTGATCAACGTCGAAAACGACAGCCGGCTTGAATTGCAATTGGCCATCATCCTGCCTATCCTGCTGTTTTGGATAGGACATTATTTTTTTCGCAACAATGTATTGGAGCCCCTGGACGCGCTGCGCGACCTGCTGTCGGGGCTGGCGGAAGGGGTCAAGCAACCCATCAACCGGAAAACCTCGGACCCAGTGTTACGCGATTTATTCGACCGCTACAACCAACTGGTCGATCATTTGATCGAGCTGGAGCAGGCCTACCTCACCTATACCACCCGCCTGGAAAGCCAGGTTCGGGAAACCAGTCATGCCCTGTTGGAGCAAAGCCAGCGGCTGGCCAAGGCCGAACGGCTGGCGGCATTGACCGAAATGGCCGCCAGTACCGCCCACGAATTGCGCAACCCCTTGGCGGTGATTCAAGTGGCGCTGGAAAACATGCAGGCCGAATCCAACGACCCGGATTTTCGTGAGCGCGTCGGCTTGCTGCACCGGGAAGTGCATCGTTTGACCAAACACTTGAACGACTTGCTGAGTTCCGCCCGCAACAGCAGCGAATCCGCCCAGGCCATCAACATCACGCAAGCCACCCAGGAATTGATCCGCTTGCTGAGTTATCAGACCAAAGGCAACGTCGAGATCGACATCCAAAGCCAAGCCGACATCATGGCGACCCTGCCGGAAACCGAATTTAGACAAGTCCTGCTCAATTTATTACAAAACGCGGTGCAGGCGATCGGCGATCAACCCGGTACGATAAGCATCCAAATCGGACAGGATCGACAAAACCTGGTCATCACGGTGACCGACAGCGGCGGCGGTTTTAGCCCGGATTTGTTACAACAAGGCATACGCCCCTTCGTCAGTTTGAAAGAAAAAGGCAGCGGCCTGGGTCTAGTGATGGTACAACGTTTTGCCCGCGAACAAAGCGGCACGCTGAAACTGGAAAACGACGACGCCGGCCATGCCCGCGTCACCCTGACCCTGCCCATGACGCCTGCCCGATAAATCCACCCGTTACCTCCTTATGATGACTAACACCTTACTGATCATAGAAGACGAAGCCCTGCTGGCCGCCGAATTGGCGCGCTTTTTCAGAAAAGCCGACTGGGAAGTCAGCATCGTCAATTCCCTGCAAGAAGCGGAAAGTTTTCTGCGCGAACAGGATTTGGACCCTTTGGTGGTGCTGTCGGACATGAATCTACCCGACGGCAACGCGCTGGATTTGCTGGAAAAGCTGAAACCGGAAATCGAAAGCAGCGAATGGGTGTTTTTGACCGGTTACGGCAGCGTGGCCGATTCGGTGCGCGCCGTCAGGCTGGGCGCTTATGACTTCATCGAAAAGCCCTGTTCGGTGGACCGATTGAATCTGCTGGTGGAAGGCGCCGCGCGTAGTGCCCGCGCCCAACGCCGCGTTCAGTTGCAAACCGCGGTGCAAAACAGCCAGTACAGCATTGACAACTTATTGGGCGACAGCCAGGCCATGGTATCGTTGCGCACCATGCTGCGGCAGGTCGCCAAAGTGCCGTTCTCCAGCCTGATCATCAGCGGCGAAACCGGCTCCGGCAAAGGCATGGTCGCCCGCACCCTGCATTATTCCGGCGTGCGCTCGCAGGCACCCTTGGTCGAAATCAACTGCGCCGCCTTGCCGCGCGAGTTGCTGGAAGCGGAATTGTTCGGTTACGAAGCCGGCTCCTTTACCGGCGCCAAGAAGCGCCATCGCGGGCTGTTCGAACAAGCCCATACCGGCACGCTGTTTCTGGATGAAATCGGCGAAATGGATTTGGATTTGCAAAGCAAGCTATTGAAAGCCGTGGAAGACTTGCGCATCCGCCGCCTCGGCGGAGAAGCCGAAATCAGTGTCGATGTGCAAATCATCGCCGCCAGCAATTTAGACTTGCAGGAAAAAGTCGCCGCCGGCCTGTTCCGGCAGGATTTGTATCATCGCCTGAACGTGATCAACATTCGGGTGCCGGCCCTGCGTGAGCGCAAGCGGGACCTGGAACAACTGGTGCCGCAATTCATCGCCGACTGCAACCGCAAATCCGCCAAGTCGGTCAGCCAGATTTCCGAGCAAGCCTGGCAATTGATCAAGGCCTACAATTGGCCGGGCAATATCCGTGAATTGCGCAATGTGCTGGAACGCTGCGTGTTATTGGCCAGCGACAAAAATCTGCCGGTGGAATGGCTGCAATTGCAAAATGTCCAAGGCACGACGACCGCGCCCAGCACCACGCAAGAAGGCGTGTTCATTCCGCTGGACGGCAGCTTGAGCCTGCACGAAATGGAAAAATTCATCATTCAGGAAGCCTTGAACCGCTGCGACGCCAACGTCACCGCCGCCGCCCGCATGCTCGGCACCACCCGGGAAACCTTGCGCTACCGGGTGCAGAAATATCATTTGAAGGCCAGGTTTTGATGTTATGCGTGACCGAGGATGACAGGGGCATCAAAGCTCAATTGTAACAATTCGGTCATACGTTCAAGGTTAGAATAGTGCTGTAATCACGGTAGTTCGCGGACTGCCGATGCCAATCCTACTGTTCTCAACCCAAACCATTGAATCCCAACTTTTCCGTCCATCCCAATAATTTCAATTCGTTGATGCTGTTTGGCCTGAGCCTGGGCAATTATGCCCTGATGTACTGGGCCAATATCTTCCTGGCCAGGCATCTTGAAATCGGCGAATTCGATGATTTCAGCGTTGCCGTGTCCACCGTCACGTTGCTGTCCACCTTGGCGACACTGGGGCTGGAAAAATACGCCCTTCGCGGCATTTCCCTGTTCATCGAGCGGGAAAACTGGCCGCGCCTGCGCGGTTTTTTGAGGTTTTCGCTACGCGCCATCCTCCTATTCAGTTTAATGCTGATCGGTTTCATAAGTTTCGGTCTGAAAGGTTTTTTGGCTTGGCAACAGGCTGATTTTCATATTGCGATCGCCCTGTATACGGGCTTCCTCCCCGTCATCGCCACTTGCCTGTTTCTGATCGAGGTCGTCACGGTTTATGGTCAGCAAATCCTGGCACTGGCCTTGTATCGATTTTTTTTACCCGCGTTATTTTTGTTGCTGCTGATGCTACTAAAAGATATGCGGATTGAACTTACGGCAGCCTCGGCGGTGGTTTGTTTTGGCAGTGCGTGGTGCGTTACGCTATTGTTGATGTGGATTACCACGCAAGCGGCCCGCCCGAGCGATTTGCGCCATACGCCGGGGGAGAATTATCGGCGCAAATTTTGGCTGAGAAAGTCGCTACCGTTACTACTCAGCAGTTTAATGATGAGCATATTGACCAGCGCGGGCACCATTATTTTGCAGATATTGCACCCTTCACAAGCCACCGTGGCGATTTACGCGATTGCCATGCAGACCAGCGCGTTGATTTCGTTGATCGGCACCTCCACCAATCGTTATTACCTGCCTATGCTGGTCGTGCTGCTAGAGCGACGCGACCAGCGCGCAATCAAGCACTTGCTCCGCAAGCGCCTCCAATTGATCGTGGGGTTTGTCGCCGTGTTTCTGACAGTGATCGGTATTTGGGGCCACGAAATACTAGATTTGTTCGGCCCGACTTTCTCGCAAGGGTATTGGGCCTTGATGATTAGCGCAGGCGGCACGGTGTTCATGACGCTGTTTTCGGATGCTCTTTATTACCTGCAGTTCATGGGACGCAATGTCACAGTGATAGTCCTGATGTCTTTATTTGCTGCCTGCATGGTCGCTTTGAGCCTGCATCTTGGCGCCACGCATGAAGCCACCGGTGTTGCCATCGCATACGCCGCACCGACAGCATTACTTTTTTGCAGCCTGAAACTACTGGCTAATCGACACATGCACTACTATTTGTCCGCTAATGCTCCAAATGCACCTCGCCTTTGACCACTTTGAAACAGGCTACCGTGCCGTTCATTTCGTTGGCGGACAGCACATAATGCTCGCCGTTACGCTCGAAATGAGCCACGCCTTCGGGCGCCCGGCTCTCTTCGCCGGGGATTTTACCTAGCGCCACCACTTGCGGCTGTTTCGGATTAGCCAGCGACACCAATACCAACGCATCGGCCCGCTCCATCCCGACCACGGCCCATGGCTGTCCTTCCATTTCGAACACTGTCACGCCTTCGGGTTCGGCGCCTTTTTTGTTGCTGCGCCTATCTGGATACACGCCTTTGGCAAAAGTGATTTCATCCAGTTGATTGCCGGTGTCGGCGACAAAAGCCCCAGTTTTGGCATCGAATACGCTTAAGGTCCTGCCACCACTTTGCAGGGTTTGGGCTTCATCGGCGGCCTCGGTATCGCCTTCATCCGCAGTAACAAAATAACGTCCATCCGGCGTCAATGCAATGCCATCCGGTTCACGCAAGGCCATCACCGACTGATTGAATTCCACCCAGCCGTTGGCTTTCCTATCGGCACCATGTTCGGCAATACCCATGTTGAAATAACCCAGCACTCTAGCATTTTCCACATCCACTTCCGCCACTTCATTGGTTTCCTGCAGCGTGACATAAGCGCGTTTAGCATCCGTTGAAATTGCGATATATTCCGGTTCCAACAAGGCTTTTGAATTGGCGGAAACCGGTATCAGAATTTTGGCTTCGCCCTTGTTTTCGTTGGCATAAACATCAACGCCTTCGAAACGGCCGATTTTGATCTTTTTGTTTTCGATGACGCCGTTGCCGTCGAAATCGGTTTTTTTACTGATTTTGCCGTCACCGTCCCAATCGATTTCCCGCTCGAGAAAATGACCTTTTTCCGCCACGATAAATCCTTCACGATGCGAAACATCGGCCATCTCGATATTGGCGTTGGCTTTGATGTGACCGTCTTGATCCAAACAAATTACCGAAATACTGCCTTCAGCGGAAAAAAACTCCCGGTTGGCCTGATCGAAGAAAAAATCCTCGCCTTCGTTGGCGATCAGCAACACGGAGCCGTCTTTGGAAAATACCGCCGCATCCGGGCCGTAACCGACTTCGGCTCCATCAAGCAACTTTCCGTCCGCCGCGGACCGAATTTCTAACCGGCCAGACTTCAGTCCGGCATCGATCACCGCCACGAACACATTCAAACTCGGATGAAAGGCCACCGAAGTCAGTTCTTCGCCCTTCTTCAACCCCAAGTCGAAGCGGCTGATGCGGGTCATTTTTTCCGGGCGGTTCAAATCTAGAACATCCACCTCACCCGTCTTGTAATTGTTTACCACGGCTCTCAGCGTGGCTTGCTGCACACTGACAATTTCAGTCCCTGCCTCCCGACCAGAAAAGTACATGCATTCAGGCTTTAATTGCCAAGGCAACGCATCACTATTCAAGCCGGGATTACTGGCACAGGCTGTCAGCCAAAAAGTCGAAAGCAGTAGAAGATTTTTTTTCAAATTCATCGTCGTTAGAAAGTAATCAATCAACGTAGCATCTTAACGTAAAAAAGCCGCACCGGAAGGCTCCGGCACGGCTTCAATTGAACTGAAAATCAGCTGATTAAAATGCGACCTGCCCCCGCATCATGAAGGTGTCCAACGCATCGGGATCACCCCCGCCTACAGTAGTAACCGCCGGATTCGAGAAGTTGAAGTTACGGTTATAGTCCGCCATGAAACGTACGTTCTCGTTGATGTACCAGTTTAATGCCACGGTCAATTGCGACATTTGTCCGCCTCTAAACTCGCGATCGTTCAGATTGACTTCCGACCAACGGGTGGCCAATTCCCACGCGCCCCAGTGACCATTTTTCAAACTGAATTTGTTTTTGGGTTTCAAATAACCGAAGTTACCTTCCTTGTAAGAACGTGACTCGCCGGTAATACTCCACGCCGCTTCCGCATACCAACCGTCGAAACTCAAGTCTTCGGAACCATCCTTGCGTTCGATCCAAGTGTGAGTGTATTCACCGCCAGCCGAGAATGGTCCATACATGCCGGCACCTTCCAGGCCGAGCATTTTGAAATTATCCACATCCTTGATGTCGTGGCTGTCCAACACTGTCAGGTTGCTTTGATTATTCGTGGTGCGGTAACGATAACGTAGCGCCTTGGATTCAGCGACATCCCCTGTATCATCCGGGGTACGGTAGTTACCGGCGACACCCAAGTGGATCAATTTATCCTTTTCCAGAATCGGGTTATAAGTCAAACGAGATGAAACAGCCCAGCCTTCATCGCCCGCGTAGTCGTTCTCAGGCTCAGTACCGGTTCTGGAAGGTTTGATGGAATCGCCATAGATACCCAGTTTCGCAACCCAGGCATCATTGCTGCTTATCAAACCCTTGCCTTTGGTCTGGTAGTTCAAACCAATCGCCCGGTCGACGGTATCGGTGTTCAAGACGTCCATCAACGAACGCTCCATGAACATCAAATCGTTAGAACTTTCCTGCAACTCACGGCTGAAGTTTTGTTTTTGCTGACCGACGGTAATGGTGCCCCAGTTCCAGCCTCTGTACTCGATGAAAATATCCTTCATAGCCACTGAATCGTCGGCGAAATCGGCTTCGGTCCGATAAAACCAATCCTTATCGAACACACCATCGAAACGCATCCGGGCTCGGCGGATATAAGTACCATCGTTAGCTTCGGACGGGTTGCCCTTGGAGTCAAGAAACTTATCATCGTTACTATAAGTCGCATCGGCATGAACACGACCGCCAAGCTTAAATGAGTATTTGCCATCGGCCGATTGCGCTTGCAAACCGCCCTTGTCGACTTTGACTTTATATTCCTCGGCGACCTTCATGTGCTCATCCAAAGCTTTCAGTTCGTTGTCCTTCAACGCCAAGTCTTGTTTGATTTGTTCGACTTCAGCTTTTAAAGCAGCGTCAGAAGTTTGGGCAGCCGCATCGCCCACTTTTTGAAATTCGCCCAACAACACCCGGCCCGGACCTGGCTCGGCGTAGATTTGTTGGGTTTTGGTATCGACATATAAATCCAGCGCCATTGCTTCTGTCGCAAGCCCCGCGCCCATCACCGAAAGCATAGCCAAACTGAGTTTGGTTAATTTCATTTTCAAAGTCTCCCAAAGGTTTTTGTAGTTGAATCGACATGCAGCGGCTGCGGCGCGCAACACAAACCCTGTGCGATGACGTAAATTCTTGGGGGGAAATTAGCGCCACAACCGTGCAATTGCGGCGGATTCTAGGGAGGGAATATGACAGTTTTATGACAGCCGCCAATTAAACGACATCGCGTTGCTCAATCGCTACAGCTGTGAAACGGGTTTATGAACATGAGCGTTCAAATGACATGACCCTATTTAGTGGCCCGGCTTCAGCCAGGATTTCACTGAAATCCTGCCTTGAAAACACATTTTTCAGCTTGAACCGGCATTGCTGATCGGCTAAAGGGTGCGGTGCGCTCGGGCTACCGGATACCGCCATCGACGGCCTGATTGAAGTCTTACTTGGAAGGGTAAAACAGACTAAAGATCACCTCGAATTCATCGTGGGTCTTATCGAGGATTTGGCTGATTTGTTCCGGCGACAATGGCAAGGCATGGGCAAATTCCCTGGAATGAACCGAGTCGATTTTACCGAAAAGATTGGCGGTACGAACGATGTCGGCGATATGCGCATGAGGGCTGTTGTTGCCGGGGTGATCATGCAACAGAATTGATTCGACCACGACGTCCGGCAGTTTCCATAGCCGGCACAACGCCGCGCCCAATTGGAAATGATCGAAACCTATCACCTGTTGCTCTATTGCAACTTCGTCGACGTCATCGGACGCTTGAGACTGGATCAATAAATCCACTTCGCGCGCCAGCACCGGAATGCGCCGATACAAGACCAACTGGCCGATATTGTGCAGCAATCCGCATAAAAAAGCCGTATCGGCAAATTTCTTGCCTGACAGGGCATCTAGCTCCCGCGCAATCAGCGCACAGCGCAAATTCCTGGCCCAGAAATCATGGATCGAAAACAGCTGCCCCGGCAAATCCGAAAATCGCTCGATCACGATCGCCGCCAAAGCCAGGTTTTGCAATTCCCGGGTGCCGATTAGCGTGATTGCGGTAGCGATAGAGTTGATCTTACCGGGAAAACCGTAAAACGCGCTGTTGACAATCTTCAACAACCGCGCCGCCAAGGCCGCGTCACTTTCAATCACGATGGCCGCATCCCTCACCGTTTTGGCCGGATCATCGATAACCTTGTTCAAAGCCCAATAAATCGTCGGCGGTGAAGCCAGTTGAATATCGCCTCGTAACAAATCGGTAACGTTTAAAGTGGGAGCGGAAATTATCATCGCATATTACAAAATTTAAAATTACGCCTATACTGGACCAAGCGTTGGTAGAGAGAAGAGATTGTGCGCAAACTAAGACTAACTGTTTTCACCAGAATTACAAGTCTCACGTAATCATTTGATTAAATTGAAATTTTAAATTCATATCACTTTGTTTCTTTATAACTCAAATTACGCAGCCGGTACATGATTGTTTGTAACTCCCTCAAAGAAAAAATCATTATTGTTGCCGAGCATGACAAGGTTTCAGCCCAACAGATCGCTGCGACACTCAAGGACAATGGCTTTTCCGATATTCGCCACGCCAACAGTGGCGAAGCCATCTATGAAATACTGAGGCCCCTGCATGATCAACCGGAAAAAATCGGCTTGATCGTGTTGAACGAAAATCTGCCAAACTGCCAATTGACCGAAATGAGCCGCAGCCTTTCCTGCGCCCCGGATGGTTCGGTCATTCCGTTTGTGATCGTGCAAGAGGCCGTTCAAAGCCCAAAAGTTCAATCGATTGATTTTCAAGCCGATAATCAGTTGGTTTACTCGATTACGTCGCCCATCGAGCCTCAGGTATTGCTGCTGGCGATAAAATTCTTGATGCGCCTGAAACAGGAACGTTTTTTACGCCATCAACAAGAAGAACAACTGATCAATGAGTTGGCCTCCAAAAGCGTCATCGAAGCCAAACTGAAATTTCTGGTCGCGCACGACGAACTCACCGGATTATTCAATCGCAACAGCTTCGAGCGTCAGCTGCGGCTGATCATGAATCTGAGCAACAAGCTCAAGAAAGAAGGCGCTTTGTTATTCATCGATATCGATCGCTTTAGTTTGATCAACGAGCTGGAAGGGTTTGATGTAGGCGACCGTTTGCTGGTGGAGCTGACGATTCTGATTCGAAAACTGGTGCCGCCCAGCAGTCTTTTTGCCCGCATCGGCGCCGATGAATTTTGTCTGTTTCTGGAGAACAAGAGCAAAAAACAGGCGCAGATCATTGCCGAAACCATCCGCGCGGCAATCGAAAACTTCAGATTCTTTACTGGCGAAAGCTGCCATAGCGCGAGTGTCTCGATTGGCATCACCGCTCTGGACAATTCGTCGCCCGCGCAACACCCCAGCGAAATGATCCTGCATGGCCGCCAAGCGTGTAATCTCGCCAAAATCAACGGCCGGCAAAAAATCAAACTGTATAACCAGGAAGACATTTCCATCAAGGAGCGCCGCCGCGATATTTACTGGATCCCCATCATACGCAAGGCGGTGCGCGATAACGATCTTTTCCTGGTGTTTCAACCGGTAGTACAGCTGAATAACGGCGACGTCTCGCATTATGAAGTCTTGGTGCGCATGCGCGGCGAAAACGATCAGATCATCACGCCGGATCAATTCATCCCCGTGGCGGAACGCATGGGCTTGATTCACGCGATTGATTTATGGGTGGTGGAAAATGCCATCGATTTTCTGGCGGCCCTGCCTTCCTATTTGTCGCGCATTTCACTGGCCATTAATTTGTCGGGTTCCGCCTTTCAATATCCGGATTTACTGCAAGTGATTCGGGACAAACTGGAATTGACCTGGGTCGATGCAGGCCGTTTGACCTTCGAAATCACCGAAACCGCCGCGGTGGACAACTTCGAGCGCACGCGGGACATGATCATTAAAATCCGCGAACTTGGCTGTAAATTTGCGCTGGACGATTTCGGTGCCGGTTTTTGTTCGTTCAATTACCTGAAAACCTTTCCGGTCGATTATGTAAAAATCGACGGTCAATTCGTCAGAAACCTGGATCACAATGAAACCGATCAGATTCTGGTGAAATCGATGGTCGAAATCGCTGGCAAACTCGGCAAAAAAACCATCGCCGAATTTGTCGAAACACCTGCTATTGCGTTGAAATTAAAAGAAATTGGTGTCAACTTGGGCCAGGGTTACGCATTTGGCAAGCCGGAGCGTAGTTTACTCGATGGCCAACAAGTGTCTTTGGCCATATTGCTTAATTCCGATAAAAGTTTACAGCCTGGAACCGAATTTCATGGCAATGGCACCATAAAATGAGCGTTGGATTGTTTCGTCATCGACGAAACCTTGGGGGAGGGCTTTGCGCCAGGCTTTTCGGTTTACCGCTTTAGCCTGCTCTGGTATATTCGGTCTCGGTGCCGTCTATTGGCATTTAGAGTTCTATCAACTTAAAAATTAAAATAATCAAGGGGAAAGGTTATGGCAGAACTACTCTTTATAGCGACGACCATTTTTGTTGCCTATGTTTTGTTTGTGGTTGTCGGTGGCGATAAGAAAGACAAAGCGAAAGCCGCCGAGCCAGTCGCCAAACCGGTTACGACAACAGCCAGCGCCGCCCCCGTCACCAAAGAAATCAAACAAGAAGCCGCGGAACCCGCCAAACCCGTTTCAAAGCCCTCTGCAGCGAAAGCCAAAGCGGCTCCGGCGGCCAAGAAAACAGCGCCGGCCACCCCGGTCCGGGCAGATAGCCTAAAGAATCCTAAAACGGGTGAGGTGGCAAAAATGCCCAACAATTATGCTTTCGCCAAACGTTGGATCAAGGAAGCCTTGGTCGAGGAAGGCTTGCTGGACAAAATCTACAAAAACAACGAACTGGATGCGGCCACCACCAGCAAAATCCATGACGCTCTGCAGCAATTGAAAGCGCTGGAAAAATACCAATAAACGTCTATCCCCCCTGATTTCCACATTAGGCAATAGCTAAAGCGATTGCACTCCTGGAGTGAAAAGCTTTGGCTTTTTCCTGCCAAATCCAATAGTCGCAAAAAACTCGGCTTTCTGCCGCCCCCAGCCTGCAGCAGGCCTATCGTGACCGGCTTACTCCAATCCCAGTTTTTTCAAGCGATAGCACAACGAACGTATCGTCATGCCCAATTGCTGCGCGGCGGCGACTTTGTCGCCGCTGTTGTCTTTTAAAACCGCGACCAACGCCTTTTTTTCGACATTCGCCAGGTAAGTTTCCAGCGAAATGGCTTGGGCTCGCACACCATCGGGTTCTGCCGCGGGCTGTCCTTCCGCGGCAGGCAAACTCAAATCCTCGACTTCAATACATCTGCCTTCGTGCAGGGCCAGCGCGCGTTCCAGGATGTTTTCCAATTCGCGTACATTGCCCGGAAAAGCATACCGCATCAAAGCCTTCAACGCCGATTCGGTTAACTCCGGAACAGGCAAGCCGTTGGCTTTGGCCAGACGCGCCAGCAAATGCGTGGCAATCTGCGGGATGTCGCTGGCCCGCGCGCGCAATGGCGGCAAATGCAGTTCAATCACATTGATGCGGTAATACAAGTCCTGTCTGAAGGAGCCCTCTTGCACCATCTTCGCCAATTCCTTGTGCGTGGCGCTCAGTAAACGCACGTCAACCGGCACTTCGAGCTGCTCGCCAACGGGGCGAATCTTCTTTTCCTGTATTGCTCGCAGCAATTTAACCTGCAGGCTTAACGGCAAATCGGCCACCTCGTCCAGAAACAAGGTCCCGCCATCGGCCGCCTGGAAAAAACCTTGCTTGTCGGCAATCGCACCGCTAAAGCTGCCTTTTTTGTGCCCGAAAAATTCGCTCTCCATCAATTCATGCGGGATGGCACCGCAGTTGATCGCGACGAAAGGCTTGTCGCTGCGTGGGCTTTGCTGATGAATCAGCTTGGCGACCAATTCCTTGCCGGAACCCGATTCGCCGCTGATATAGATGGGAGCCTGGTTGCGCGCCACTTTTTGGATTTTCGACCGAATCTCGCGCATCACAGCCGACTCACCCAGCAAGATGTCGCGGGTTCGGCGATCCTTTCCCGTAGCCTGGAATTGCGAGGTTTGCAGGGCATTGTTGACCAACTGCCGCAACGCCGCCAAATCGACGGGCTTGGTCAAAAAATCGAACGCGCCTTTCTTCATGGCTTTTATCGCCACGTCGATACTGCCATGCGCCGTGATGACCGCGACCGGCAACGATAGCCCGCGCTCTTGAATATAGTCGATCAATTCCAGACCGTCCCCATCCGGCAGGCGCATATCGGTCAGACACAAATCAAAACGCTGTTTGGCCAGCAGTTGCCGGGCCGCGCCTAGATTCTCGGCGCAACAGGTCTGGATATTCATGCGCCCCAGCGTAATCTCCAACAGTTCAAGGATATCGGGTTCATCATCAACCACCAGTGTGAGGGGCATATTCATAATTCGATTACGACGTTATCGGCGTTGGCCATTGCCAGAGTAAAACAAGACTTATCAAGGTATTTAGCATAACTCAATTCGGCCTGATTCAGCTCCGCCAACTCTCTGGAAATATACAGACCCAGTCCCGTGCCTTGATGCGAGGTGGTAAAAAAGGGCTCGAACAATCGCAACCGGCCTTCCTGGTCTATCCCTTCGCCGTTGTCGATGACCCGAACACAAGGTTGATCGCCGATGCGATCGACTTCGAGCACGATAGGGCCAAGCTCCGGCTTGCCGTATTTGACGGCGTTGGCGCACAGATTATCCAGAATTTGCTTCAGATGACCGGGATCGATCAAGACGTTGAGCCCATGCTGCTTGAGCATCAGCACGAATCCATCATTCTGTTCCGCATAGTGCAGATTTTGCTCCTGCACGAAAGCCGGCAACCATTGCTCCAGGGCAATGCGTTGTTTTTGCGAGGCATTGCGCCGGGACAGCTGCAAAATACTTTCGATGATATTGTTGACGCGCCGACAATGGGTTTGAATGATCTCGGTCAACCTGAGTTCCTGCGGTTTCAGCTCCGGTGTCTCCGACAATAGCTGGCTGGCATGACTGATCGCGCTGAGCGGGTTACGGATTTCATGCGCAATGCTGGCCGTCAACCTGCCCAGGGACGCCAGCTTGCTTTGCTGCAGGCGTTGATTGTAAAGCCCGATATCCTCGAACAACAGCATATGTAACCTTTCGCCATCGACCAGCAAGCGGGAAAACCGAACCTGAACCTCGCCGCGATTCGGCAATTGTATGATGGCGTAGTCCTGCTCCGAATTATCCAGCCAGATCAAAAAAGCCTGCTGCAACATGGGCGACACATCCGTTAAACAACGCGGCGGCTCATCGAGCGCCAGCAAACGTAGGGCCGACTGATTGTTGAGTACATTTGACTGGCGCTCATCAATGATCATGATGCCGGATTGCAAATGCTGAATGATGTATCGGTTCAGTTCTTCCAGGCGGACGATGGTTTGCTCTTGACGCCGGGCCAGACTGGCCGACTGCTCGACGCGCTGAGCCAGAATCACCGAAATCAACGCAATCGCAAAAAACGAAATGCCCAACAAGCCGGAATAATTGAAGGAAGCGACATCGAAGGCGTGCGTCTGCATCGCATACAACTCTTCCGCCAGCACGGCCAAGCTGGCCAATGCCGCAAACACCAAGGCACAACGCCCGCCGATCAACAAACCGGCGGCGGCAATGGAAATGGCAAGCAGACTGCCAACCCCGCTACCGACCCCGCCGCTGGCATGCATCAATAACGTGATGAATACAATGTCGGTAAAAATGAAGAGCTGTGCTAGATTCGTATAACTCAACAGACGCCGAAAAATGAACGGCACACTCAGCACTGAAATCGCCAGATATGTCAGACTGGTGAACTGATACAATTGCATATCGTGCCTGCCCAACGAAGATGGCCCGAAGCGCAAAAAAAACAGAATCACAAACGAACTGGCGCTGATGAAACGATAGATGAAAAAAATCTTTAGCAGTAGCCAGGCTTGGCGAGTGGGAATGCCATAATCCTTGGAAAAGGGACATGGGTATATGGTGTCGCTTTGATTGATGGACATCGGGCACTTTTTCGAAAGTTGATTGACTGGATACAAGATACAGGGTTCAAGGATTGGGAAAAAGACGAAAGTCGAGGCTGTTTTGAATCTTGCGCCCCGCACCTAAACACAACGGAGTCACAGATGAACATTCACGAATACCAGGCCAAGCAGTTGTTTCGCGATTACACGATTGCCGTGCCACAAGGCATAGTCGCCGATTCGCCGGCACAGGCCCGGCTAGCCGCCGAGCAATTGCCGAGCTCTGCCTGGGTGGTCAAGGCGCAAATCCACGCCGGCGCCCGCGGCAAGGCCGGCGGGGTCAAAGTCGCCCGAAGCCTGGATGAAGTTGGCGCGCATGCCAAGGCCATGCTGGGCACTCGCTTGGTCACGCATCAAACCGATGCCGCAGGCCTGCCGGTCAATGCTGTTTGGGTCGAAGAGGCGTCCGCGATCAAAAACGAATTTTACTTGAGTCTGCTGATAGACCGTGACAGCGAACGCCTGATCTTTATCGCCTCCGCCGCCGGCGGCATGGATATCGAAGCCGTGGCCGCCGAAACCCCGGAAAAAATCGTTCGCGTAAAAGTTCACCCCGCGGCCGGATTACAAGCTTATCACTGCCGTCAAATCGGCGCGGCCTTGCAATTGGGCAAAGAGCAACAGGGCCAGCTGCAAGCCATCATGAGCGGCATGTACCACCTGTTTCTGGCCAAGGATTGCAGCCAGATCGAAATCAACCCGCTGATCGAAACCGAAGACGGCCATTTAGTTGCCCTGGACGCCAAGATCAATTTCGACGACAACGCCCTCGCCCTGCATCCCGACATCGCCGGCTTACGCGACCCCTCTCAGGAAGACGCCAAGGAGGCCGAGGCCAAGCAGTTTGACCTGAATTACATCACCCTGGGCGGCAACATCGGCTGCATGGTCAACGGCGCCGGCCTGGCGATGGCCACGATGGACATGGTCAAGCTGAAGGGTGGCGCGCCGGCGAACTTTCTGGACGTCGGCGGCGGCACCAACAAGGACAAAGTCAAGGAAGCCTTCAAACTGATTCTGTCCGACGGTACGGTCAAGGCCGTGCTGGTCAACATATTCGGCGGCATCGTCAAGTGCGACGTGATCGCCGCCGGCATTCTGGCCGCGGTCGAGGAAATGCATCTGACCATCCCGGTGGTGGTGCGCCTGGAAGGTACCAATGTGCAGCAAGGCTTGGACATGCTGAAAAATTCCGGCCTGGGCCTGGTGCCGGCCGCAGACTTGAATCAAGCCGCCGAACTGGCGGTGACATTGGCGGAGGTCGACGCCGGTTCCCGACCATCGTCGACACTTACTCCATCCATGGAGGGCGACCGCCCATGAGCATTTTGATCGACAAAAACACCAAGGTTATCTGCCAGGGCTTCACCGGCAAGCAAGGCACTTTCCATTCCGAACAAGCACTGGCCTATGGCACGCAATTGGTCGGCGGCGTCACGCCCGGTCGCGGCGGCTCGACACACCTGGACTTGCCGGTATTCGATACCGTTGCCCAAGCCGTCAAAGCCACCGGCGCCAGCGCGACGATGATTTACGTACCACCTTTCTTTGCCGCCGACGCTATTCTGGAAGCGGTCGATGCCGGCATCGAACTGATCGTCTGCATCACCGAAGGCATTCCGGTGCTGCAAATGATGCGGGTCAAAGCCGCGATGCAAGGCACGAGCTCGTTACTGGTCGGCCCCAACTGCCCTGGCGTGATCACGCCCGGCGAGTGCAAGATAGGCATCATGCCCGGCCACATTCATCTGCCCGGCAAAATCGGCATCGTCTCCCGTTCCGGCACCTTGACCTACGAAGCCGTGCATCAAACCACCCGCGAAGGCTTGGGACAAAGTACCTGCGTCGGCATTGGCGGTGACCCGATCCACGGCATGAATTTCATCGACGTACTGAGTCGCTTCCAGAATGACCCGGACACGCACGGCATCGTGATGGTCGGCGAAATCGGCGGCAGCGACGAGGAACAGGCGGCAGAATTCATCAAAGCCCATGTCACGAAGCCGGTGGTTGGCTACATCGCCGGCCAGACCGCGCCGCCCGGCAAACGCATGGGGCACGCAGGCGCGATCGTGACCGGCGGCACCGGCACCGCGAACGGCAAGATTGCTGCGATGAAGGCGGCCGGCGTAAGCATGGTCAGTTCGCCGTCGGACATCGGCGCGGCGATGCGGGATTGTTTTTAACGAAACAAATGCCGACCTTGCTCAATCTAATGGGTTTCAAGTTTTTCTTCTATGCAAACGAGCATCAACCCATGCACATTCACATCAGCAAGGGCGACGAATTTGCCAAAATTGAATTGGAAAACTTATGAGTAGTCCGTACTAATTTGAAACCCAAGGATTTGAAACAGGCGCTTGAAATCACCTCTATTCATCAACGATCATTCATGGAGGCATGGCATGAGTACTTTTGTGACCGGTAAAAGCATACGTTTAGACGAGCAATATTTACATGTCGAATTGGCGGACGGCCGTATCATTTCGACCCCGCTGAGCTGGTATCGTGAATTACAAAGCGCCGACGAACCATCACGAAACCATCACCACTTTATTTGTGGTGGAACCGGTATCGAATGGCCCGCTCTGGATTATCACTTGAGCATAGAAAGTATGTTGATCAACGTACCCCACCAGCAAGCAGCGTAATTTCTGATCGTTACCACGTAAAGCCGGCTACGAACCAACAGTCAACCCACTCGTTGTGAACCCTACCTAATGTCCTTAAAAATCGCCCTCGCCCAGCTCAATTTCACCGTTGCCGACATCCAGGCCAACCGCGCCAAGATCATCGCCGCGGCCGAGCAGGCCAAACGGCAACAGGCCGATGTGATTCTGTTTCCGGAATTGTGCATGACCGGTTACCCGCCGGAAGATCTTTTGCTGCGCGAGGACTTTATCCAGCAGGCACAGCGGGCGGTCGAGCATATCAAACAGCAGGTTCGCGGCATCACCCTGGTTATCGGCTATCCGCAAATTCGCGGCAAATGGCGCTACAACGCCGCCGTCGCCTTGCGCGACGGCCAGGTGATCGCCGAATACCATAAACAGGCCCTGCCGAATTATGGCGTCTTCGACGAGCATCGTTATTTCAACGCTGGCCATCAAATCAGCTTGTTCGAAATCAAAGATTGCACGCTGGCACTGACTATTTGCGAGGACATCTGGATACCCGGCATCATCGCCAAAAACCGCGAAGCCGGAGCCGATGTCATTCTGGCGTTGAATGCCTCGCCGTTTCATGCCGGCAAGATGCATGAACGCGAGAACATCATCTGCAGCCAGATCAAGGACGCCGGGGTACCGCTGGTCTATGTCAACCAGATCGGCGGCCAGGACGAATTGGTATTCGATGGCGCCTCGTTCGTCGCCGACCAACATGGCGAAGTGGTGTTTCGCGCCAAGGAATTCGAAGAGCAACTGGACATTGTCGAGTTCATCGATCATCGCCCCATCAAAACCACTATAGCCCCGCTCTATCAGCCGGTAATCAGCGAATATAAAGCCTTGGTGCTCGGCATCAAGGATTACGTACGCAAGAATGGCTTCGACGGCGCCTTGCTGGGCCTGTCCGGCGGCATCGATTCGGCCGTGGTGTTAGCCTTGGCGGTGGACTCTCTGGGTGCCGACAAGGTCGAGGCAGTGTTGATGCCTTCGCGCTACACGCAGGATATGAGCGTCGAGGATGCCAAACTGGAAGCCGACGCGCTGGGGGTCAAATACCATATTCTGCCGATAGAACCCGCAGTGACTGCCTTTAACGACATGCTGGCGCCGCTGTTTGCCGGCACCCGAAAAGACACCACCGAAGAAAACATTCAGGCTCGCTGCCGTGGCATTTTGCTGATGGCGCTATCCAACAAACAAGGCAAGTTGCTGCTGACCACCGGCAACAAGAGCGAAATGAGCGTCGGTTACGCCACGCTCTACGGCGACATGGCCGGCGGCTTTGCGCCGCTAAAGGACGTGGCGAAATTGATGGTGTACCGCCTGGCCGAGTATCGCAATACGCTGTCGCCGGTGATTCCAGAGCGCGTGATCACGCGGGCGCCATCGGCGGAACTTGCGCCCGATCAAAAGGACGAAGATTCGTTACCGCCTTATGCGGTGCTGGATCCAATTCTGGCGCTGTATATCGAGCAGGACAAGTCGGCCAAGGAAATCGTTGCCTTGGGTTATCCCGCCGATGCGGTGCTACGTACCACCAGCCTGGTCGATCGCAATGAATACAAGCGCCGGCAATCGCCACCCGGCATCCGCATCACCACCAAAGCTTTCGGCCGCGACCGCCGTTATCCGATCTCGTCGGCTTATCGAGGTGGCGCCACCCTTATCGAGGAGTAAATCATGACCCTACTGCGTACCCTGCTCATCGGCGCCAGCCTGCTGTCGTCCACCGCCAGTTTTGCCCGCGAAATCAATGTCCCCGTGCCATTGGACTATCGCCTGATTCGCAATGTGCTGGTCAGCCAACTATTTACCGGCGAAGGCCAAACCGCCCGCCTGTGGCATGATGGCAAGCAATGCAGCTTTCTGGATTTATCTGACCCGCACATTGACGGTGAAGACGGTCAAATCAAAATCGACAACCATGTACACGCACAATTCGGCGCCAAAATGGGCGGCAAATGCATGACCTTGATCAAATGGAACGGCATCCTGGAAACCTTGCAAAAACCGACGCTGGATAAAAGTGGCAACGTGCTGAGTTTTCCAGTCACCCGCACCAACGCCATTGACAGCAGCGGTCAGCCACTGAACATCGCGCAATTGCAGGAGCTGTTGCAAAAAGTCGTTGCGCCCAAACTGGCGGATTTAAAAATCGACCTGAACAAATCGCGCGGCGACATCGTCAAAACCCTGCTGCCTTACGTCCCGGCGGAAGATAGCGAACAACTGCACGATTCGGTCAACAGCCTGCGCTTCAACTCGGTCAAGGCCGATGCGACCAGCATTTTGTTGAATTTGGGGTTTACCTCCAACCTGAAAGCGCCGAACACCACGCCGGCGGCAGCCTTCAGCGACAGCGAACTGGCACAGTGGCAAACCCTCTGGCAGGACTGGCAGGCTTCGCTGGACCAGGCCATTGCCCAGGCCCCGCTGGAAGGCGAACTGGCGGCCAGCCGCAATACGCTGCGTAACGTCCTGCAAAAAGCCGGCGCCGCGTTTGAACGAGGGCTGACCGCCAACCCTAGCGAAGGCGACGATCCGGTAAGAATGTTTATCAACGAATCCTGGGACGAATTGAGCCCTTTGCTGCGCAGCGTGTCCAAGCAATTGCCCGGCGCCGAGGGTCTGCGTTATCTGACGTTGATCGCCGCCACCGATTTGATGTACGAGCTGGAATCGATAGGCTCTCCGTTTGGCCTGGAAATATCCTCCAACGGCCTGCGCAAGATCGCCCGTAGCTACATCAACCATAAAGCCAAGAACGGCTGAAACCTCAAACCCAATCCCGTTCGAAATAATCAGCTTACGCGCTTGACCTGGCAATATTGAATCGGCAAGCGCAGTCTTTTTTCGCCATGCAACTAATCTGCTCGACGGGCTTTTCCAGCAAGGTGGTAATCAGAGCCTGATCGAAATGGCACAGCGCGGGATGCTGCTGGGCCAAGTCGTGATAGACACAGTTGACCGCCTTGATGCTCTGCCCCCCCTCTTGCTGCTCCAATTCGGCATGATAGCCCAGACTTTGCATCAGCTCGACCAGCGCCTCCAGTTTTTGCTGCGTATTTTTGTGGCCGAATTGAGGGGCTAGCGAGTTAGCCAATTTAACGCCCATGTTCCACATCATTTTTTCCAGCGATTCCGGCGTCATTTCCGCAGCCAGGTCGTTCAACAACAAATTGCAGAACCAGGCATATTGCTTCGGAAAATGATTGACGCCTTGCTCGGTCAAGGCATAACAGCGCGCAGGCCGACCACCTGTACTGGTCAAGATCCCTTCCTTCACCAGCTGCTGCTTCTCCAATACCACCAGATGCTGCTTGACCGCATTGCGCGAAATATCCAATTTTGCCGCCATGTCATCGATACTCAAGCCGCTTGAGGCATTCAACAACAACGTCATAATCTGTTCTTGGCGAGAACCGGTATGTGTATTCATCGTACAAAAAATCGTCAAAGGTTGAACAATGATAATCCTAACGGCCCAAGCATAACATAGCTAAACGCGAGCACCTCCCATTACTTAATAAAAAACACTTTTATAATAAATTTATTGCAAAACCATTTTCTTTACCTTACCCTATCTCCGAGCCTGAAGGCTTGCGCAATTTTTTACTACAAGCAGAGGAAAATCATTATGAGTGCAACCGCTACTACGCTGTATGAACAATTAGGCGGCGAAGCCGCCGTAAATGCCGCCGTAGACATTTTTTATCGAAAAGTGCTGGATGATCACCGCATCAACCGTTTTTTCGATCACACCGATATGGAAAAGCAGGCGGCCAAACAAAAAGCCTTTTTAACCATGGCATTCGGCGGGCCGAATAACTACAGCGGCGCTGACATGCGCAGAGGACACGCGCACCTGGTGAAAATGGGTTTGGATGATTCCCATTTCGATGCTGTAATGGAACACCTGACCGGCACCTTGCGCGAACTCAACGTGCCGCAAAACTTGATCGACCAAGTCGCGGCCATCGCGGAAAGCACACGCACCGACGTATTGGGTCGCTAACTAAATCAACAGGAGCCGGGGATGTCGCCAAAAAAAATCACCACCGCCGACCATGAGATCGTTTGCCAAGAAGGTGAATCGGTTTTGGATGCCTTATTGCGTGAACATATCGACATCCCCTATTCCTGCAAGGAAGGCGCCTGTCAAAGCTGCATGATTCGCAGCACCGACGGCGCGCCTCCCACCAACGCGCAAAAAGGCCTGAAAGACGTGCTGAAACATCAGAACTACTTTTTGGCCTGCTTGTGCATCCCGCATGAAGACATGCATGTCAGCATCGGCGACAGCCCCGTCACCTTTACTGACGGCACGGTGACCGGCAAGGAATTGCTCAACCCTGAAACCCTGCTGCTGACGATAGAATTCGACGAACCGCTGGATTTTTACGCCGGCCAGTTCGTCAATCTGAAACGGGCGGACGGCTTGATACGCAGCTATTCGATCGCCAACAACCGCGTTCACGCGCATAAACTGACTTTTCATATCCGCCGCCTGGCGGGTGGCCGTTTCAGCGAATGGGCGCATCAGGAATTGGCGGTCGGCGACAAGATTGCCGTTTCGGACCCGCAGGGGCTGTGTTATTACCTGCCCAACGATCTGGAGCAAAACATGCTGCTGGTCGGCACCGGCAGCGGCTTGGCGCCACTGGCCGGCATCATCGAGGAAGCCCTGCACCACGGCCACCGCGGCGAGATTCATTTGTATCACGGTAGCCGGGAAGTGGATGGCCTGTACTGGATCGATGAAATGCGGCAACTGGCCAAGGCACATCCCAACTTTCATTACACCCCCTGTGTATCGCGCGGCGACGCGCCGGCAGGCATCACGCAAGGCCGGGCCAATGAAGTGGCTCTGGCAGCGTTACCCAGCCTGAAGGAATGGCGCGTGTACTTGTGCGGCCATCCGGAGATGGTCAATCAAACCAAGCGCAAAGCGTTTTTGAAAGGCGCCAGCTTTCAGAATATTTATAGCGATGCTTTTCATGTCGCGTCCTCGACCTTGGAATAAGGACATCAGGGATAGGATTTCTGTCTTTCCTGCTCAGCCAGCGCACGCAATCGTGCCAAAATGGGCCCCAACACGTCGGCATCGCCGTCGCGCGCGGACACTAAATAAGCAGGCAACGTAAAGCGCGGGCTGCCTGCGACGTGAAACAACTTACCCGCCGCCAGCCAGGGCTCGGCCAAGCGAATCGGCAAGAAACAAGAACCACCACCCTGGGCCAGCATCAATTGCAGCGCCAGCCAACCGATATTGACCACCTGCGCCGACCGCTCCAGATTTGGGTAGCTATTGCTATGCTGGGCGTAAAAACCCGGCCCCCAATCGACGTAAATGTAATCGTCGTTCGGCCAAGGGCGACCAGGATCGCTGGTCAGCAAAACCAAGGTTTCATCGAACAAATGCTCGACTTGCAAACCGGCGCTATGCTGCGGCGTATACATCATGCCGATGTCTATGCTGCCTTCGATCAAGCCGCGCATCAAATCATCTTCAAACCCGATATCGCTGCGAATCGAAATATCCGGCATCTCGCGCCGGATCTCGCTGATCCAGCGCGGCAGCAACATTTCCCATAACGCGATCCTGGCCCCGATGGTGACGCTGGCGCGAAAGCGACTGGGCAAGCCGATGTCGTGGCGCGCCTGCTCCAGGGTCAGCAACAGGGACTTGGCGTGCCGAAGAAAACGCTTGCCCTGCAAGGTCAAGCTGGCCCCCGAACGATTGCGCACGAACAGCGGTACGCCCAAATAAGCCTCCAGGCGCTGAATCCGGGTACTGACCGTAGATTGCGTCACATACAAACGATTGGCCGCTTCCAAAAAACTGCCGTTGGCGACGACGCTGAGAAAGGTTTTGATTTGATCGATGTCCATGGATTTATTATCGACATCATCAATATTAAAGTCTAATAAATATCGTTTGTCTTATATAAAAACCTCATCTATATTGAATCGCTACCAGACGCATCGCGCCTTTTCCGCAACCCTTATCGGAGAGCCGATATGAACAATACCGCAGACACCATGCCATGGCCTCACACAAATCCGGCATCCTTCTTTACTTTGATAAAACTATCAAGCCTGTGCCTGCTGCTGGCGTGCTTGTTGACTGGCTGTTGGGCCGCGGATATCAAGCCCGCCAGACAGGACCCCGCCAAACTGCAATCCCTGCTGCTCGTCCCGCTGGAATCCCCACCGCTGGAAGTCATACCCGACCCATTAACGCAACGGATGCCCGCATATGGTCATTATGACAACATGGCCATGCCTGTCGCATTGACCAGCAAACGCTATCGAAATGCCGGCGGCGTCATCATTGCGGGTTTGCTCAGCGCGGATGACGAACAGAATCATCCGCTCGACGCGCCCATGACAGCGGACAGCGCCACAGAATTGGTCTGGAACCCCGTCCAAATGGTAGCGGAGTTGGCGCAAACTCAATTCGAATCCCGGAATATCGACGCCAGGCTGAATCGCGCCCCCTATCCGCTGCCAATGGCAGATAATCACCGCAATGCGAATTTGCAGCACTGGCGCCGGGCCACGCAAGATTGGTACGCACAGGAACAAAGCCCCATGGATTATCGCCAGCTCGGCGACTTCGATGGCGTCCTGGAAATCGGCATAGGCAACTATCGAATCTTCGAAGGCCAGACCTCCCTGCAGATTTTGCTGAAGTTGATCGATCCCATTACCGGCAGAGTCATCGCCCGTACCCGGACCGAAGATTTCAACGTGGACGGCGCGGCGCTGGCTTCGCTGCAAACCGACAGCCAGGCCTTCAAACGGCGGATTGCCGCGCTTGGTGAACAGTTATTGCCGCAAGCATTGGAAAACCTGGGCTGGCCTGGCTTTTCCCGTATCCTAGCTAGGCGATGAGCATTGCGTATGGCAAACGCTTGCGTGGCTGGCGCTTTACGCTATTCAACCTGTGTCTGGGCGCCAGCCATGCACTGGTGATTTTCAATGCCGGCGCCTACATCGCGATGCTGCCGCGCGTGGCCGGGGGCTTGGGCATACCGTTGAGTTTCTCGACCTGGACCCAGACCGATTACATGATCAGCCTGGCGCTGGGGGTTCCGCTCGGCGGCTGGCTGGCGCGCCGCTTCGGCGAATATCGGCCGTTCGTCGCAGCCTTCGTAGTGTTCGCGCTGGCCTCGACGATGTGCGCGCTGGCGACCCAACTCCCTGTTTATCTCGCCTCCCGTATCGTGCTCGGCTTCGCCGGCGGCTTGACCTTACCACTGGGACAGGCTTTATTGCTCAAGGAATATCCGGACAAACGCAAATCCATCGGCATTGGTATCTGGAGCCTGTTTACGCTGACGCCGTTTACACTGGGCCCGCCATTGGGCGGCTGGATTGCCGACACCTTGGGCTGGCGCTGGCTTTTCTGGCTTAATGCACCGGTGGCGTTGACGATTGCCGGCACCATTGGCGCCCTGTTATACCAGCGAGGCAGCCCACGCTTGCGCCAGCGTTTCGATACTCTCGGTTTTTTGCTGTTCTGCCTGGTGCTGCTCGGCGTGCAGACCCTGCTGAACCAGGGCAACGACTGGGACTGGGGCAATTCCTCTTACCTGATAGGCCTGGGGATTTTCATCATGGTCACGCTAGGCTATTGGATCATCTGGGAACTGAGCCAGCGCCGGCCTTTTCTGGATATTCGTTTGTTCACCCACCGTAATTTCACGATAGGCGTCTTCACGCTGTTTTTCGGCTTCTTGATGTTTCAAGGTCTGCTGTCCATGCTGATCGTGCAATTGCAGGTGTCGCTCGGTTATTCCTCGCTGCTCGCGGGCCTGGTGTTTCTGCCGATGGCGATTTTCGCCAAACCGATGGCCGGCATATTCCACGAAGTCGTCAAACGCTGCGATGCCCGGCTGCTGGCCAGCGCCAATCTGCTCTGCTTTGCGGCTACCTATTTCTGGTTGAGCCGCTTCGACGACCCAGCCTCATTCGAGCAACTGTTCTGGCCCAAATTGCTGGAAGGCGTTTGCCTCGGCAGTTTTTTCGTCCCACTGACCGCATTGCTGTTGCACGGCTTACCCCCCGAACGCCATCCCAAGGCTCTGGAATTGGCCAATCTGCTCCGCATCGCGGCCGGCGCGATCGGCATTACCTTGCAAGGCATCGTGCTATATCGCCGCACACCGTTTCATGTCACCCGCTTCGCCGAAAACCATGCCGGGTTCGACGAATTTCGGCTGCAAACCGTGCAAACATTGACTAGCGTCGGATTCGACGAAACCATGGCGTTTGCCAAATTCGCCAAGCTGACCACCCAGGCCGAATTGATCCGTAGCCTCGATGACGCGTTTTGGCTGGCCGGCTGCGCGTTCGTGGGGCTGGCACTGCTGGTCTGGTTCGCCCAGCCGACACGCGTACCGGTCAAAGTCAGCGCGCGCGAGGAATTACGCCGCGAAACCGAAGAAATCACCGCCGAGGAAGTCTGATGCAAAGCCGATCACTGCTAATCGCTCTGTTGCTGTCCACGTCGGGTTGTGCCTGGTTCGGCGAGGAAAGCGAGCGCGCGCGCATGAACGCCATGCCGGACATCGGCCACACCTTGCAGTCGGCGCGCACGGAACGGCCATTCCTCGATGAATGGCCACGGCAAAACTGGTGGTGGCGATTTAACGACGCCACGTTGAGCCGGCTGATCGAAACCGCGCTGGCCGACAACCCGGATTTCAAAGCCACCGAAGCCCGCCTGCGCCAATCACAAGCCATGGTCGACGCGCAAGCCGCCGAACTCTACCCAACCGTCGACGCCAATATCAGCTTCAGCGCGCAACGCTATTCCGCCAACAGCGTACAGGCCAAATTCGCCGGCGAAAATTTCCGCCAATTGTTGATCAACCCGCTGATCTTGCGCTACCACCTGGATTTTTGGGGCCGAGACGAAGCCTCGTTGCAAGGCGCGGTCAGCCGTTCGCTGGCCGTGGCCGCCGAAACCGCCGACGCCAAGCTATTACTGGCCGTCGCGGTAGCTGGGGTCTATTTTGATTTACAGGCGGCAACGGAAAAACTGGCAATTGCCGAAGACATCGTCGGCGATCACACAGCGCTGGCAAGACTGGAACAAGCCCGTTTCGACAATGGCTTGAGCGGCGAAGCTCCGGCGCTGCAAGCGCGCATCGCGCTGAATAACGCCAAACAGCAACAAGCCAGCTTGCAAGCCGAACGGGAACTGCAGCGGCATCTTTTGGCGGCGCTGACCGGTAAGGGCCCCGACGTGGAACAAATCATTCAAATTCAGCCACTCTCGGCACTACAGCCCCCTCCATTACCGGCCGACCTGCCGCTACACCTGTTATCGCGCCGCCCCGATCTGACGGCCGCGCGCCTGCACGCGGAAGCCGCCGCCGAGGAAATCAAGGTTGCCGAAACCGCGTTTTACCCCGACGTGAACTTGATCGCCTTTACTGGTCTGCATAGCGTCGATCTGGCCGACATCGCGCTGCAAGGCTCCAGCCTGGCTTATGCCGTGGGACCGTCGATAGAATTCCCGATCTTCGAGGGCGGCCGCCTGCGCGCCAATCTGAGCTATCAACAGTCCAGCTACGATGCCGCCGTCGAACGTTACAATGCCAGCCTGGTACATGCCGTGCAGGAAGTGGCCGACGCCCTGAGCCGTTGGCGCGAGCTCGAGGCGCGCCTGACGGAACAAGCACAAAGCCTGGCCAATGCCGAAACGAATAATCGCCTCGGCGAGAGCCTGGCCCGCACCGGCCTCGGCGACCAAAGCAAACCCTTGTTGACCCGTCTCCAAGCCAACCGGGAACGGCTATTATTGACGGCCTTGACAGCCGAACAGCGCAAGGCAGCGGTCCGTATCATCAAGGCGCTGGGCGGTGGCTACGACGCCAGCACCCAAACCAATCCAAAATCCTGAACCCTATGCACAAAAAGATTCGTCCGCGCGAAATCCTCCGCCAGCGCAACCGCCGCCTGAAACTGATGACGCTGGCCTTGCTGTTGGCCGCCCTGCTCGGTGGCTTATACTGGTGGCTGGAGCATCGCGACTGGGTCAGCACCGACGATGCCTTCATCGCCGGGCATTTGATCACGCTCAAGGCACAAAGCGACGGCACCGTCGTCGAATTGCTAACCGAAAACACCCGCGAGGTCAAAAAAGGCGATGTACTGGTCAGACTAGACGGCAACCACGCCCTGGTCGCCCTACAACAGGCCCAGGCCGAACTGGCCGAAACCGTGCGTAACATCGTTACGCTGAAAAGCAAGGTGGAAACCCTGAAACAGCGCATTCTGGCCAAGGAGGCCGCGCTGAGCCAAGTCAGGCATGACCTGAGCCGCTTTAGCGCCGCGGCCGCGGACGGCGCCGTCTCCGAACAACAAGTGCAAAATGCTCAGGACAAGATGCGCGAACTGGAGGCCGTGATCCGCGAAACCCGCGCGGAGCAACAAGGCATCGAGGCACAATTGCTCGATTCCTCTCTAAACGATCATCCGGCCGTCGAAAAAGCCAAAAGCAAGCTGCGTAAGACTTACTTGGATTATGAACGCCGTAACGTCATTGCGCCGGTTTCCGGTTACGTCGCCAAGCGCAAGGCGCAAATCGGCGACAGCCTGAAAAGTGGCGCGCCCTTGCTGGTCATCGTGCCGCTGGAGGAAGTCTGGGTGGAAGCCAATTTTCTGGAAACCCAGGTGGCCGATATTCGCCCCGGCCAACCGGCGGAAATCCGCGTCGACGCCTATCGCAATGAAAGGTTATACCACGGCCGCGTCGAAGGCCTGACCCCCGCCACTGGCAGTACCTTTGCCTTGCTGCCCACCGACAATAGCACCGGCAATTTCATCCACATCGCAGAGCGCGTGCAAGTGCGCATCGCCTTGGATGCCGACGAACTGCGCGAGCATCCGCTGCAACCCGGTCTGTCCACCCTGACCCGCGTCAAAATCGACGAAACTGACGCCTTGCGCCTGAAATCGAATGTCAGTCTGGCAAACGCCGCGTATCGCACCGACATTTACGAGCACGAACTGGATGGCGCCGAAGCACTGATCCGGCAGATCGTGGAAACAAATAGCGATTGACGGCCCGCGCCGGATTGATTTGGGCAAAATCCGGTGCATTCTCCGACCGGCAAAAATGGCATGGTCTGTTATAGTGCCAAAAATCCAAATGGAATTCGCGGGTCAAGGCCATTAAGTTAAGAAAAAACTTGTCGTTCCGGCAGGGATTAGCGGAACCCAGAAACCAAGAATGGCAAAGGCCTTTCACTTCCTTGTGAACTGGATACCGACACGCGTCAGAGCGCGAAGCAAATCCCTGCCGGTATGACGGCTTAACTTAATGACAGTGGGTTCGAAGGTGCATGAAACGATTTTACGGTCTGGAAAATCTTGACCTATCTCATCATGGCAGTCTGCAGGCTAGCACCTTGGCCCAATGGCTAACGCATGACTTGCAACAGAGCCAATGCCACATTTACGGCTGCATAGCCGATGACGACACCATCCTGCTGGCAACTTTGAGTCTCGTACCCGACTCCTTGGTTTACGACACTTTCGATCAACGCCTTGATTTTGTCGTTGCAGGTCCCATAGTAAGAAACGACTGCGTGCCGTTGACTTATCGGCTACAAGGCAATCAATTCGCCATCAGCGGTCGCTGTTCGATGATTTCCAAGGTCTGCGGCGTGGATTTATACCTGCATGGCAGCTACACCGGCAGCGTTGGCGATGAGGCCAGACAGTATTTTTCGGTCTCTATCAAGCCATTGTTAAAACTAATAAAATCAGCTTGATAACAAAAAAATATTTGTGACAATTTTTTTTGAAATTAGATAGAATGAACTTACTTGGGGGCGACATGGCTTCGACGTGGGTAGCAAAACCTCAGGTGCATGCCGAGCACAGTACAGCTCGTAAAACCTACTGAAAAAAAGTATTCGCAAACGACGAAAACTACTCAGTGGCCTTAGCAGCTTAAAACCTGCACCACTTCTCTGACCAGATGTACTTATGCGTCTGGAGTTCCTTCGGGAGCGCTCAGGGATCATATTACATAAGATCGCGCCAAGGCTTAGTCCGGAGCCAGCAGCGCTAAATCCAATCGGAATCGCTGTTGATTTTCTTGGCCCGACGGGTAGTCAACAGTTAAATCAAAAGCGCGGGATAAGCATGTAGAGCTTGTGGCGGAGTGCTTGCGGACGCGGGTTCAATCCCCGCCGCCTCCACCAAGTATTAGTATCAAGAAGTATCAGAAAGACTCAAAACCCGCAGCCCGTAAGGGTTGGCGGGTTTTTTCTTGTCTCAAGAAAACCCAGTAAATCCCACCACAGCGCAGAAAATTTGCAGTAACTCTCAAATTTTCGGCTACTGTAGTTGAAAGTTACGCTGAAAGTCATGGTGGGAACGACGCACAGCCTTCATGAGCGTTACTGCAATCTTCTCTAGCTGTTGTCTCATCTAGCTTCCGCAAAATCAGTCACCGCCCTAGTCGTGAATTGAATCGCTCTTACTGCAAGTAAAAATGGGATATTAATCCTAGCTGAAAACTTCCTCGTCATCCAGGTAGCAGCCTGGATCTTCAGCCCAAAAATCGCCGGTCAGTTGTTGGGCGCGGACGCGGGTATTGCCGTTGCAAATGCTTTGATAATGACAGGTGCCGCAGCGGCCTTTCAGCGGGCGCGGCGAGGCCTTCAGCCCGGCCATCAATGGGTCGGACACATCCTGCCAGATCTCGGAAAACGGCCGCTGGCGGACACTGCCCAAGTTGTAATGCCACCAAAAGGTATCGGGATGCACGTTACCCAGATTATCGATATTGGCTACGTTGACGCCGGAAGCATTGCCGCCCCATTGCTGCAACTTGGCCTGGATATGCTCGACGTGCTCGGGAAAGCGGCGTTTGACCCAATGCAGGAAATATACGGCATCGGCATCGTTGTTGCCGGTGACCACTTCGCGGTGCAGGCCTTGCTGTTCCCAGCTCAGCGCCTTTTCGAACAAGGCGTCCATGACCTTGCGGGTCAATTGAAACTCGGCGTCGTCTTTCCGGTTTTTATTGCCGCGGCCGCCGTAATTCAGATGCGACAGATAGAATTTGTCGATGTCTTCGTCGTCCATCAACTGGAGCAAGGCATCGAAATCGTGGGCGTTGTCCCGCGTCAACGTGAAACGCACGCCGGCCTTGATGCCGCGCTCTCGGCATAAGCGGATGCCGGCCAGCGAGGCGTCGAACGAACCTTGTTTCTGGCGGAACTTGTCGTGCGCCTCTCGCATGCCGTCCAGGCTGACGCCAATATATTGATAATCGATCGCGGCGATTTGCTCGATATTGTTTTTGTCGATCAGCGTACCGTTGCTGGACAAGGCCACGTAAAAGCCCATGTCGCGGGCGCGTTGCGAAATCGGAAAAATATCCGGATGCAGCAACGGCTCGCCGCCGGACAGAATCAATACCGGCACTTTGAAGGCTTTCAGATCGTCCATCA
Source organism: Methylomonas rapida (assembly GCF_024360925.2). NCBI lineage: Bacteria > Pseudomonadati > Pseudomonadota > Gammaproteobacteria > Methylococcales > Methylococcaceae > Methylomonas > Methylomonas rapida. The sequence goes on from NZ_CP113517.1 coordinate 3,980,206, forward strand.
CCGCATAAATTTCCGGCGTCGTCAGTTCACCTGGAAAATCGATGTCGGCAGACGTGGTATAGCAATGCTTGCAAGTCAAGTTGCAGCGGCGGATCAGATTCCAGATTACCACCGGGCCGGACGGTTTGCGCGGCTTGCCCAACGGCGTTGGATGCACGAGTTCGCGCATGTATTGACTCAGACGAAACATGTTACCCTGCAATCCTCAAGCCGGTTTTCTTCAAAATCTTGGTGCTGTACAGCACCGCGTGCCGGTAGCAATCCTCGCCCAACAATTCGGCGATCACGGCGATTTGTTTTTCGGCGTCTTGTTCCGTCTTGCCGTGCACCATCGCGAACAGGTTATACGGCCAATCCGGCAAATGGCGAGGCCGTTGGTAGCAATGACTGACGAACGGCAATTCGGCGACGCGCTGCCCCAGGCTGTCTACATGCCGGTCATCGACATCCCAGACCGTCATGCCGTTATGGCGATAACCCAGTTTGTAATGATTCGGCACCGCCGCAATCCGCCGAATGATGCCAGCCTCCAGCATGTCCGCCATGCGCAGCATCACTTCTTGAGCCGTGATGCCCAATTGCTCGGCGACGGCCTGATAAGGTTCCGCGACCAGCGGCAAGCCGGCCTGGGTGGCCTGGATGATTTGACGGTCGATAGTGTCGATCATTATTTTGACTGGTTCGGAGTCCATAGAAATTACTTAGGAATGAACATGCCTATTCACCAAAACACTGAAATGTGTGATTGGGTGGCGGCTGGTTGAGATCGATACGGTTCATAAACCGACAACCTCGGTTTCCAATTTTTTGGATGGAAGGTTCATCCAAGCCCAATTTCAGCCCACGGCGGCGGCCATCTTGCGCGGACAGATACAACATCATGGCCTTGCGCAAAATTTCGCTTTTGTTGGCTTCGTTTTCCTGGGCCACGCTATCCAACTCGCGACTGAGGTCATCGGACAATACGACATTGACATGTAAAACTCCTGCAAATAGAACGATATGCGTTTTATATACTCATTTTACATATCAACCAATGATCCAACAGCCGCGTCTCCATCAAGCCTCCAACTGCAAGCCCACGTAATATTCCTTGATTTTCGGCATGTTGTAGACCGTCAAGCCGGTTTGCCGTTCGATGGCATCGATGACCGCCTGCACTTGTTCCGGCTTTTCGGTCGCCAACACAAACCACATGTTCAAGGCGTGGTTACGCGCATAGTTATGCGCCACCTCCGGAAAGCCATTGACGATGTCTGCGATTTCGTCGAAACGCTCCCCTGGCACCTTCATCGCCGCCAAGGTCAAGGCGCCGCCCATTTGCTCGGCGTGATACATCGGCCCAAAGCGCGATAAAACGCCCTGGTTCAACAAGTTTTGCAGCCTCTCCAGCAATTCCGCCTCGGCCACACCAAGCTGCTCGGCGACATATCTATAAGGCGACTCGCAAATCGGCAAGCCCTGTTGCAAACGGTTGATGATGGCTTTGTCGATGTCATCCATGACTAAACTCCAATGGCTCAATCACGGGCGCTTTATAAATAGCCCCACGCTGCTTGAAACAACGACGACTGAATAAAATCTCGTGCCGACAGGCTTCCAGGCCGCAACTTTGTTGCAGATCGGCCCATTGCTGCAAAACCGTCTCGCGATTTTTGCCGTGTATCATGCAATAAAGGTTATACGGCCAAACCTCGCCTTGACGTGGTCGGCGATAACACAGATTGACGAAGCTGTGCTGGCTGACACGCAGGCCCATTTCCGCAACTTGATCGTCAGGAATATCCATCACGATCATCGCATTGGCGCGATAACCTAGCTGCCGGTGCTTGACCACGACGCCCCAGCGCCTGATCAAACCTTCCGTTTTCAGACGCCCCAGCCGAACGATGACATCCTGCTCATCCATGTCCAATTGCGCGGCGATGGCGGCATAGGGCCTCGCGGTAAGCGGTAAGCCCGCTTGCACGGCGGCAATCAAGCGATAATCCAAGGCGTCCATGGGGATTTCAGTCGTTCAGATTGAGTTCAAAACCCAGGTTGATGAAATAATCGGCCAACATCGGCAACAACATGGTTTTATAACCGGTTTGAGTCTCGATATCGCTAATCACCCGCTGCAAGTGAGCCTGATCGGAGGCGATCAGCACGAACCACAAATTGAAGCGGTTTTCCCGCTCGTAATTATGATTGACTTCCGGATAGGCGCTCACCAAGGCGGCGACGTGCGCCAAATCCTGCTCCGGAACCGCCATCGCCACCAAAGCGCTATTGCCGATGGCGTTCGGCGCGATCACGGGACCGATACGGCTAATCATCTGTTGCTCGGCCAATACCTGAAACGCCGCCAGCACTTCGCCTTCCGTGACGCCAAGCTGCTCGGCGATATCCAGAAACGGTGTCGGGCTCAGCGGAAAATCCTGCTGATAATCGTTCAGCAAATGCTTGTGCAAGGACGCCAGCATCACAACCCCAACTGATTGGCGCGATTACTGAAAAAGATCCCGCTGGGTTTTTGCGCCGGCAGGCGGGCGGTCTCATTAAACGATTCGGTGTCGTAAACCATCACCCTGTCCTCGTCGCGCACCGCCATCCAGACGGCTTCGCCGCGCGGGCTGAATTCCATGTGCAGCACGGCCTTGCCGGGTTGCAGGGTCTTGACGACATTGAAATCCTTGACGTCTATGACCTGTACGGTTTGATTGTCCGGAAAGGCGAAATTCACCCACACCTGGCGACCATCCGGTCGGGACATCACGAACACGGGCTGTCCGACGACCGGAATGCGTTTGACCAGTTCCCAATCGTGTTTATCGATCACCAACACCTCATGCAAGCCGATGGCCGGCACGAATAGCAGTTCACCAGCCACCGTCCAGCCTTCCAGATGCGGCATTTTGTAAACCGGTAATTGCTCGTCGTCCTTGCCATAGTCATCCAGGATATGTTTCACGCCTAGCTCCGGCTGCCACAAATCCAGCAAAGCCAGGCCTTTTTCGCCGAACAGTCCGGCCGCGTAGAAATGGCCATCCGGCGTCAGCAAGGCATCATAAGGCTGCTTGCCGATGTCCTTGAATTTCTTGACGACCGGCTGGCGTGGATTCTTGGCGTCTATCAGCCAAATCTCGTTACCTTCGAACAGGCTGCAAACGAAACGGCCGCCCGGCGCATCGACCAAGCCGACCACTTTTGATAACTGGTTGTCGTCGCCGTAAACGGCCGGAATCTCGGCCAGCTGCTCCAAGGTCTCAGCATCGAACAGCTTGACACCACCCGGCGTGTAGTTGGATACGGCAATGACTTTGCCATCCTGCGAAATCGCCCCGCCTATACTGTTGCCGGCCTGCACGACGCGTTTTTCGATTTTGTCCTGCAACAGATCGATTTTGCTCAAGCCGCCGTCGCGGCCAAACACGTAGGCATAGCGCTGATCACGCGAGAACACCACCGAAGCGTGGGACAAGTCGCCCAAGCCTTCAATCCGGCTCAGCATCTTGGGCGTGCTGGTGTTGATGACTTGCACGCTGCCGGTCTCGCGCTCGATCACGACACCCAAATCGCCGGTGGCGCGCAGGTCTGCAACAGCCGATGCGGCAAAAAAATAAGCCGCACCAGCTAATGTTAAAAATCGCTTCATAAAAACCTGTTTAAAAATCACTCTGCAAAGGCTTCCTGCAAGTCGACCTCGCAATCGGGGAAGACATGCGATGTGGCGAGGTCTTCGCCGGAAAACATGGCCAGCAACTCATATTTGTCGTGTTCTTCGTCGAGCACGAACTGATGCACGGCCTGTTCGAACGGGTAAACGATCCAATATTCCTTGACCCCGCTTTCCCGGTATAGCTCGAATTTCGTCTGCATTTCCTTCTTGGAATTGCCTTTGGACAATATCTCGATGATCCAGTCCGGCGCGCCCAGACAACCGCGCTGATCCAGTTTGCCGGTGTCGCAGATCACACATAAATCGGGCTGCACCACGGTGTAAATATCCTGATTGGCCACGACCGATTTGCGGCGGTCGTATAGGCGTACATCAAAAGGTGCCGCAAAAAGCTGGCAAGGCTGTTTCTTGAATTGAGCGTATAAAATTCCAGTCAAGCGGGTGGAAACGCGCTGATGATCCAGACTCGGCGCAGGACTCATCAAGCTGATCTTGCCCTTGATCAGTTCTATGGTTTCGTCCAGCCGCCAGTTCAGGTAGTCGGCATAGGAATAATGCCCGTTCAGATCCAGCTGAGAAAGTTGAGTGATCGTCGCCATGCCATGCCCTCGAAATTCAAAACATCCAATCTGGGTTTAATACGTCGACTCTAAATGACCAGAATTTTATTGATAGATCTTGCCATCATGCTTCAACCAGCCATCCACATGCCGTCCGGCCGGGTCGTGATGGGTCCAGTGCAGCGTGCCGCCCTTATGGTTCCATTCGTACTCGCCGAAGAACGCCACCGTATCGCCTACTTTCAAATCGTGGATTTTCGGCGCCAGATCGATGTTGTGAGCAATCAATAAAGTTTGTCCGGATGGCAAACGGATGATGAAGCGTTGATGGCGGCTGCCGCGATTGTCGTCGGCAAGCAGCTTGATTACCGTACCTTCACTTTCGATTTGCAGATCGCTACGCTGTTGTTGATAAGCCTGCTCAATAGCAGTATCGCCAACGCTGACGGCACTATCTGCCCAAACCTGGGGTTGCGCGAATAAAGCCGCGCAACCTAGCAGTACCCTCAGCCATCTCATGGCTTGATGCCTTGCCGCAGTTGGCCGATCAGCCAACGGCTTTCATCCACGTTCAGAAACTGCCGCCAAGGCGGCATCGCCGTGCCGGCGCGGCCGTTTTGAATCGCATCTATCATTACGGCATCGTTTTTTTCGACCAAGACTTCCGGCATCAACGAAGGCCCGAGGCCGCCTTTCGGCGGCAAGCCGTGGCAGGAACCGCAATCATGCTTGAGCATGTTCAGCAATTCCTGCTGCCGCTGCGGACTCGGTTCGTCCGCAACGGCAACGGCACAGACCAGGCCGAGCAACCAGCCATAACGCCTACTCAAGGTTTGACGCTACCGTAATAGCTGGCGATATCGTTGATTTCGTTATCGGTCAACGAACCCGCGATCGCATTCATGATGTCGGACTTGCGAGTCTTGTCACGATATTGCTTAATCGCAGTTTTCAGATACTCCACATCACGCCCGGCCAATGGCGGAAACGGCGCATCGGCACTCGGGTTGCGAATGCCGTGACACTGAGAACAGACCGCCGCGGCCTTGGACTGGCCCGCGTACAAACTGGCCGCCTGGCTGGAACCGGCGGCCATCAGACCGCTCAGCAGGATCAAGGAGATTTTTGCTCTCATTTGCCTTGCTCCATTTCATCGGGTGACAGACCGCGAGTCATGTATTTGACACGGCCTCTGGAGAAGATACCAGCAGGACTTTCCATTGGCACGGTCGCCACTTTTTGCAAGGAATTGGAATCGTAAACCAGGACTTCGTCGCCATTGTAGCCGGCACTGACATAGAGGAATTTGCCGTCGGCGCTATATTCCGGGAAGTAGGCGTGGCCGCCGACATCCAGGGTTTTGGCAACTTCCAGGGTTTTCTTGTCGATCAACTGAATGGTGCGTGCACGTCTGTCTTTGCTGATGATGTCAACCGCGACATAAGGTGCGTTGGCATGAGCCGCAGGCGATTCAGTGCCACCTGAAACCGGTACTTGTTTGACGACTTCCATTTTGTCCAAATCCCAAACGCTGACGACCATCTTGTCGCAATCGCCAAAGTTGGTACCGAAGCCCAAGGTACGACCATCAACCACGACCGCCGCGCCGCCACCGACGTGCGGTACGCAACCCGCTGGCAATTGCTTGATCAGTTCGCGTTTTTCCAGATCGATCGCGGCGACAATGCTGTCGTCATAAGACGCCACCATCAGTTTCTTGCCGCCATGCGTCAGGAAGGCGTCGTGCAAGTGACGGCCCACTTTCTCGATTTTGGTGACAGGGAAGCCTTCTTTGTTGTAATCGACGATCCAGACCTGGCCGGCATTTTCCAGCGCAATCGCGAACACGTCGGCATAAGGGGTACCGATGATCATGCCCGAGTCGGACGACACATGTTTACCGTCGGGATCGATGCCTTCCAGTTCGAAAGTTTTCAAAGGCTCCAAAGTTTCGGCATCCAGGATTACGGCGTTATGCGGCACGAAGGAGCCGGCCATGATGTATTTGCCGTCGCGCGATACGCCCATGCCGGGCCCGTTGTAACCGGTTTTGATGCTGCGGACCGCCTGCATCGAATATAGATCAACCTTGAAAATCTCTGCAGTGTCGGTTTTGACATAGGCCCAACGCGGATTGGCCGGATTGAAGTCGATGATGTGCGCGGCGGTGCCGGTAGCCACTTCGCCGACTTTTTGATGATTGGTGCTGTTGATGAAAATGGCTTTGGAGCCTTCGCCACGGCCGTATTTGCCGCGTGCCGCCACGCCGATCAGATTATCGATGTTATCGATTTGGAAAGTCGGCTTGCCAGGCAGAGTGCTCTCATCCTTGACGTAAACCTTCAAGGACTTCTTCATGTCGTCGATGGTCCAGGCCGGATTCGGTTGTTTCGGGGTTTCTTGCAAATGCTTGATCACGCCGCGAATCTCGTCGTCGCTCAGTTTGCCGTAGAAGGGAGGCATCAGCGTATCGAAGCTGCCGGCCATGACGATGGTACGCAACGCCGTAGGGCTTCGACCTTTCAAGGTATCGGCATTCAAGGCTGGCGCCAGATAGCCACCGTGATCCGCGCCGTGGCAGCTGGCGCAATTATCCATGTAGATGTCGTGTGGGCTGTCGGATTTCGCCAGCACCGCACCGGACGACAGTAACGCGGCGATAGCGCTCGCCAGAAGGGATTGATTCAGTCGTCTTTTAGTTGTTGTTTTCATCATAGAGCATTCCTGTCATCCGTAAATTAAAAAAAGAGCCAACTCAGGAACATTAAACCATAAAGCAGAGCGGTTCCGCCCTTTGAAAGCCTTTATGGAAGAATTTCTGGTTGACTCGAGGCCGAATGTTATAAAATTTCGAATCGATATTAAAGCGCCTGAGACCCACGCTTGTCAACCCTAGAGGCAATGTTAAAATGTTCTCCATGCCACAGACCGATATATACGAACTTATAGAATGCATGACCGCGCTGATACGCTCCGAGGAACGTAAAAAATGCACGGAACTTGGCCTGCAGCCCGTGCATTTCCAGGTACTCAACTACCTTTCCCGCGCCAATAAATACAGCAACACGCCCGCAGCGGTCGCCAATTACCTTGGCATGACGCGCGGCACAGTGTCGCAATCCTTGATCATCCTGGAAAAGAAAGGCTTCATCGAAAAGATTCCGGACACCCAGGACAAGCGTGTAATCCATTTACGCCTGCTGCCAGAGGGTGAAGCTATTCTGAAACAAGCCCGACCGTCGAACTTGTTCGATAGCGCCACGGATATTCTGCACAGCACCACCCCGGTCACGCCGGATGCCAATGTATTTCAGCAAGCCTTAACCGCCTTGCAAAAAGCCAATCAATCGCAATCATTCGGCGTTTGCAAGACCTGCCGCAATTTCAGCGAAAAAGACGGCGAGTTTTTCTGCCTGCTGACACAGGAAAAACTCAGCGACGGCGACAGTCAGCAAATCTGCCAGGAACACACCCCTGTCTGAGTATTTTGCAACATCATTCATGGTAACGGTGTGTTACGATTTCCGCCACATCCAACACACCGCCGCCCATGACCATAGCACGTATCGCTCTCACCCCCGGAGAACCCGCCGGCATTGGTCCGGATTTGTGCGTGCAATTGGCGCAGGAAACGCAGCCCTGTGAATTGGTGGTCATTGCCGATCCCGATTTGCTTGCGCAACGCGCCCACCAATTGGGACTGCCGCTGACCCTGCACCTATTCGATCACACCCAAGCCGCGCGCGCGCATGCGCCCGGCCACCTGACAGTCTTACCCGTAACCCTGGCGACACCCAGCGTTTCCGGGCGACTAGACGCCGCCAATAGCCGTTATGTCCTGGAGACCATACGTCAAGCCACATTAGGTTGCTTGAATCAGACATTTTCCGCCATGGTCACCGCTCCGGTACACAAAGGTGCGATCAATGATGCCGGCATTGCTTTTAGCGGTCATACCGAATTCATCGCCGAGATCACGGGCGGCACTCCGGTCATGATGCTGGCAACGCCAGGCCTGCGCGTCGCGTTGGCAACCACCCACTTGCCGCTATCCCAGGTCAGCGGCGCAATCACGCCGGAATCCTTATCCAGCGTAATCCGTCTGCTCGACCAGGATTTGCGCCAGCGCTTCGGCATAACAAGTCCCCAAATATTGGTCTGCGGCCTGAATCCGCATGCCGGCGAAGGCGGTCACTTGGGGCGCGAGGAAATGGAGATCATAGAACCGACGCTGGAACGTTTGCGCCTCGAAGATATACATCTTTACGGCCCACTGCCCGCTGACACTTTATTCACACCGAAATATCTGGACCATGCCGACGCCGTATTGGCCATGTACCACGACCAAGGCTTGCCGGTTTTGAAATTCAAAGGCTTCGGTCAGGCGGTCAATGTAACCTTAGGCTTGCCCATAGTTCGCACCTCGGTCGACCACGGCACCGCGCTGGAATTGGCCGGCACCGGCAACGCCAATCTCGGCAGTTTGCGGTTTGCATTACAAACGGCGCTGGATATGACCTCAAAAACCTAACCAACGCAACAGGACACTTTGTCGCAACGAAGCGTCGATGCCACTAGGATTCATGGCAACCCTTTCATTTCGTGCCTTTTGTGCTTTTCGTGGACTATCAATCTTTCAAATCACACCAACACCTATCATGACCCATCAAGCCCGCAAACGCTTCGGCCAAAACTTTCTGCACGACACCAGCATCATCAACAACATCCTGGCCTACGCCCACCCGCAGGCAGGCGAACACTGGGTTGAAATCGGTCCCGGTCTGGGCGCGCTGACCCAGCCTCTGCTGGAAAGCGGTATCAAGCTGGATGTGGTGGAACTGGACAGGGACTTGGTTGCCCGCCTGCAAAAACAACATGCCGGCAATACCCGTATTACGATACACAGCGCCGACGCACTGGATTTCGACTTTGCCGCCTTGGCAACGAACGACGAAAAATTGCGAGTGATAGGCAACCTGCCCTACAACATCTCGACCCCATTGATGTTTCATCTATTGGAAAGCACGGACTGCATCGAGGACATGCATTTCATGCTGCAAAAAGAAGTCGTCGACAGGATTTGCGCGGAGCCGGGCAGCAAGAAATACGGCCGCCTCAGCGTGATGATGCAATATTTCTGCGAAACCGAATGGCTGTTCGACGTACCGCCGGAAAGCTTCGATCCCGCGCCGCAAGTCATGTCGGCCATCGTTCGCCTGTTGCCTTACGCAAAGCCGCCTGTGGAAGTTGGTAATTTTCAGCATTTCAGTCAGTTGGTAACGCAAGCATTTTGCCAGCGGCGCAAGACCATCCGCAATGCGCTGAAGAACTACATCGATGAGCAAAGCATGCTGGATTTGGGCATAGACGCAACGCTACGCCCCGAATCGCTCACCCTGGAAGAATTCGCCCTGCTCAGCCGGCACAGCCTCGCGAATCAAACCAATTAACATCCCAATATACCCCACAACATTTGCCGGCATGCAGCGGGCGATTGCGCTAAAATGTCCGGTTTTTTACCGGCATCGGCAGATACAACGTCTGCGCGTGCTGTTTTACGTTACTTACAAGGCGCACAGCCTTATTCATGCTCGGGAGTTAAAACTATGCGTATCATCCTGTTAGGCAGTCCTGGTTCGGGCAAAGGCACCCAGGCACAGTTCATCACCGAAAAATTCGCCATCCCGCAAATTTCCACCGGTGACATGCTGCGTGCCGCGGTTCGCGAAGGCACACCTTTGGGCATCGAAGCCAAAAAAGTCATGGATGCCGGCGGCCTGGTTTCCGATGGCATCATTTTAGGCCTGATCAAGGAACGTATCGCCCAGGATGATTGCAAAAACGGCTTCTTGCTGGACGGCTTCCCGCGCACCATCGCCCAAGCCGAAGGCCTGGAAAAAATGGGCGTCGAGCTGGATTATGTGGTCGAAATCGCCGTCGGCGACGACGAAATCATCAAACGCATGAGCGGACGCCGCGTGCACCCGGCATCCGGACGCAGCTATCACGTCGTGTTCAATCCGCCGAAACAAGAAGGCCTGGACGATGTCACAGGTGAGCCTTTGATCCAACGCGACGACGACCAGGAAGAAACCGTGCGCAAACGCCTGAGCGTCTACCACGAGCAAACCAAGCCGCTGGTGGATTACTACTCCGCGCCGGGCCAAAAAGCCAAATTCGCCTCGATTGCGGGTGTCGGCTCGGTCGGTGACATTACCGCTAAAGTATTCGCGGCCTTGAATTAAACCATCGCAGGGTACGCTGTGCGCACCTTTAGCTTTCGGTACGCGATGCGTACCCCACCTATAGAGAAACCCATATGGCAGGTAAAACTTTATACGACAAACTCTGGGACGATCATGTCGTCCATACCGAAGACGACGGCTCGTGCCTGATTTACATCGACCGGCAGTTGCTGCACGAAGTGACTTCGCCGCAAGCCTTTGAAGGCCTGCGCATTTCCGGACGCCAGCCTTGGCGCGTGGCCCGCAACCTGGCCGTGGCCGATCACAACATCCCGACCACCGACCGCGCCAGCGGCATTGCCGATCCAGTTTCGCGCTTGCAAGTGCAAACGCTCGAAAACAACTGCAAGGAATTCGGCATCACTGAATTCCACATGACTGACATCCGTCAAGGCATCGTGCATGTGGTCGGCCCCGAACAAGGCGCCACCCTGCCCGGCATGACCGTGGTGTGCGGCGACTCGCATACCTCGACCCACGGCGCCTCCGCGGCTTTGGCCTTCGGCATCGGCACCTCGGAAGTGGAACATGCGCTGGCCACCCAAACCCTGGTTCAGAAAAAAGCCAAAAACATGCTGATCAAGGTCAATGGCAAAGCCGGCCCAGGCGTCACCGCCAAAGACATCGTGCTGGCCATCATCGGCAAAATCGGCACCGCCGGCGGCACTGGCTACACCATCGAATTCGGCGGCGAGGCGATTCAGGCGTTAAGCATGGAAGGCCGCATGACCGTCTGCAACATGGCCATCGAAGCGGGCGCCCGTGCCGGCCTGATCGCCTGCGATGAGAAAACCATCGAGTTTTACCGCGACCGTCCTTACGCCCCCAAAGGCGACGACTGGAACATGGCGGTACGTTATTGGGAAAAACTGCATTCCGATGCTGACGCCAAATTCGACAAAGTCATCGAATTCGACGCCGCCGCGATCAAACCGCAAGTCAGCTGGGGCACCTCGCCCGAGATGGTATTGCCGGTTGACGCCACCATCCCCGATCCGGCTCAGGAAACCGATGCTGTCAAGCGCCAAAGCATAGAGCGCGCCTTGCACTACATGGGCCTGACAGCCGGTCAGAAAATCACCGACATCAAGCTGGATAAGGTCTTCATCGGCTCTTGCACCAACTCGCGCATCGAAGACTTGCGAGCCGCTGCTGCCGTGATCAAAGGCCGCAAGAAAGCCGATTCGGTCAAGCAAGTGCTGATCGTGCCAGGCTCAGGCTTGATCAAGCAGCAAGCTGAAGCCGAAGGGTTGGACAAAATCTTTACCGAGGCCGGCTTTGAATGGCGCGAGCCCGGCTGTTCGATGTGCCTGGCGATGAACGCCGACCGTCTGGAAGCCGGCGAACATTGCGCATCCACCTCGAACCGCAACTTCGAGGGCCGCCAAGGTTACGGCGGACGCACCCATTTGGTCAGCCCCGCGATGGCCGCCGCCGCCGCGATCGCCGGTCACTTTGTCAATGTCGCCGAGGAGGCTTAATCAATGAGAGCTTTTACTACTTTGACCGCCTTGGTTGCACCGCTGGACAGAGCCAATGTCGACACCGACGCGATCATCCCGAAACAATTCTTGAAGTCGATCCGCCGTGCCGGTTTCGGCCCGTATTTGTTCGACGAATGGCGCTATCTGGACCGGGGCGAACCTGACATGGATTGCACGAACCGTCCACTAAACAAGGACTTCGTGCTGAACCAGCCGCAATTTCAAGGCGCGCAAATCCTGCTGACCCGGGAAAATTTCGGCTGCGGTTCTTCACGTGAGCATGCGCCGTGGGCCCTGGAAGACTATGGTTTTAGAGCCATCATCGCACCGAGCTTTGCCGACATTTTCTTCAACAACTGCTTCAAGAACGGCATCTTGCCTATCGTGTTGCCGGCGGAAACCGTCGATCAATTGTTCAAGGAAGTCGTCGACGGCTACCAGCTGACCATTGATTTACAAGCGCAAACCATCACGACGCCGAGCGGCCAGAAGATCGGCTTCACGGTCGACGAAACCCGTCGTCATCGTTTGCTGAATGGCCTGGACGACATTGGCTTGACCTTGCAACATGCCGACAAGATCAAGGCCTATGAAGCGGAACGCGCGAAACGCGCACCGTGGCTGTTCAAAGACGCATAAGTTCGATGCAAGGTAGAGTCATGGCTAAAAAAATTGCAGTTTTGCCGGGTGACGGGATTGGCCCCGAGATTGTCGCCGAGGCCCTCAAGATTTTGAGCTTTTTGAATACCGATATGAATCTGGATCTGGTATTCGAGAACGCGCTGATCGGTGGCGCCGCATACGACGCTTTCGGTACGCCGCTGCCGCAAATCACGCTAAACCTGTGCAAAAACGCCGATGCGGTTTTACTGGGCGCGGTGGGCGGGCCGAAATGGGAACCTTTGCCTCATGCGGTGCGCCCAGAACGCGGTTTGTTGAGCATACGCTCGGAGCTAAACCTGTTTTCGAATCTGCGTCCGGCGATTCTATGTCCGCAGTTAGTCGATGCCTCTACCTTGAAACCCGAAGTCGTGTCCGGGCTGGACATCATGATCGTGCGCGAATTGACCGGCGGTATCTATTTCGGTCAACCGCGCGGCATTCGCCTATTGGAAAATGGCGAACAGCAAGGCTACAACACGCTGGTTTATAGCGAATCAGAAATTCGCCGTATTGCTCATTCGGCCTTCAAAACCGCGCAAAAACGCCATAAAAAGCTCTGTTCGGTAGATAAGGCCAATGTACTGGAAGTCACCGAACTGTGGCGCAATGTAATGACCGAAGTCGGCAAGGACTATCCGGACGTGCAGCTCACTCACATGTATGTCGACAATGCCGCGATGCAACTGGTCCGTGCGCCGAAACAGTTCGACGTGATCGTCACGACCAATATGTTCGGCGACATCCTGTCGGACATCGCCGCGATGCTGACCGGCTCGATCGGCATGCTGCCGTCGGCTTCGCTGGATGCCAGCGGCAAAGGCATGTACGAGCCTATCCACGGTTCGGCGCCAGATATTGCCGGCAAAGGCATCGCCAACCCGCTGGCTACCATTCTGTCGGTTGCGATGATGCTGCGCTACACCTTCAATCAGCCCGCAGCCGCTGATCGCATCGAACAAGCCGTCAACGCTGCATTGGATGCACAAGTCAGAACGGCGGATATTCATTCTGAGGGCATGGTCAAAGTCAGCACCTCGGAAATGGGCGATACTGTGCTCGATGCATTGCGCCGCCAGTCACGGCAAACCAGCCTTCAAATGCATGATTCCCAATCGGTCGGAGTTTAAACATGTCGAAAACCTATAATGTTGCAGTAGTCGGCGCTACCGGTGCGGTCGGCGAAACCATGATTGCCATCCTGGAAGAACGCAACTTTCCAGTCGGTAACGTCTATGCCCTGGCCAGCGAGCGCTCGGCCGGCAAACGCATTCCGTTCAAGGGCGGTTCATTGGTCGTCGAAGACCTTGCCACTTTTGATTTTTCCAAGGTGCAGATCGGCCTGTTCTCGCCCGGCGCTTCGGTCTCGGCCGAATACGCGCCGAAAGCCGCGGCAGCCGGTTGCGTGGTGATCGACAACACCTCGCAGTTCCGTTATGACGACGACATTCCACTGGTCGTACCGGAAGTCAATCCGGAAAAAGTGGCCGATTATAAAAATCGTGGCATCATCGCCAATCCGAATTGCTCGACGATACAGATGCTGGTGGCGCTGAAACCGATTTACGACGCAGTCGGCATCAGCCGCATCAACGTCGCCACGTATCAAGCCGTATCGGGCACCGGCAAGGAAGCGATAGAGGAACTGGCGACGCAAACCGCCAACCTGCTGAACGCCAAACCCATCAAACCTAGCGTCTATCCAAAGCAGATTGCCTTCAACGTGTTGCCGCAGATCGATGTATTCATGGACAACGGTTACACCAAGGAAGAAATGAAAATGGTCTGGGAAACCCGCAAAATCATGGGCGACGACAGCATTCAAGTCAATCCGACCGCCGTGCGGGTGCCCGTGTTTTACGGACATTCCGAAGCGGTACATATTGAAACCAAGGAAAAGATTTCGGTAGAACGCGTGCGCGAGCTATTGAGCAAAGCACCCGGCGTCACGTTGCTCGATGAGCGCGTGAACGGCGGTTATCCGACAGCCGTCACCGAGTCATCAGGCCACGATGACGTCTATGTCGGCCGGATTCGCGAGGATATTTCTCATCCCAATGGAATCGACCTGTGGGTGGTAGGCGACAATGTCAGAAAAGGTGCGGCACTTAACAGTGTGCAGATAGCCGAGGTGCTGGTAAAAAATTACATCTAGTCTAAGATTAGCAAGCGACTTAAATGCGTCTGTCAGATAGTGCCGAGGTAATCCCAGTGAAGGAAAAGAATGTGAAACATTTAACTAAAACGTTAGCGGTTGTATCGTTGCTCGCACCGATGACCGCGCAGCCGTTAGGGATCGGCGATATCCAGTTGCATTCTGCCCTGAACGAAAAACTTAACGCCGAAATCCGCTTGCACTTGGCTCCTGGCGAAAACCCTTCCGATGTCACCGTTCGACTGGCCCCGCCGGAAAAATTCGATAAAGCGGGCGTGCCGTGGAATTACTTTCTATCGAAAATCAAGTTCCAGACGGTAGAGCAATCCAATGGAAATCTGGTGATCAAAGTCACCTCCCGCGAACCGCTCACCGAACCGTTTTTGGACTTTTTGCTGGAAGTAAACTGGCCACAGGGCACTCAATTCCGCGAGTTTACCGTGCTGCTGGACCCGCCTGCCGACTACCGTCCGCCGGTAATTCCAAGCGCCACAACTCCCGCGTATCCCAGCTATCAAGTTGACCCCCTAGACGATTACCAGCCGCCGGTTCGCAAAGCTCGCACCGTCAAAAAACGTGCTGCGCGTGCGCCCGCTGTATCCAATATCACGCCGCAAACGCCAACCAGCGGCGAATATGGCCCGACGCAGAAATCCGACACACTATGGCGTATCGCCGAACAGTTGGGTAGCGAACGCGGTGTACCAACCCGGCAAATGCTGACAGCGCTTTATCAAGCCAATCCCAATGCCTTCAACCGAAACGACATGGATGCGCTGAAGGCCGGCGTCGTGCTGAAAATCCCGGAAACCGATGCCATTTTGCAATCCGGCAAGGCCCGCCCTGAACAAAAGGTGGCACGCAAGGAGCCAGTACCTGCGCCCAAACCCGTTGTCAGCGAAACCAAACAGCTGGAACTGGTAGCCCCCACCGACGGCAAAGTACCTGACACGGCACAACTGGCCGAACAAACCAGACCGGGCGCCGAAACTGGCACCCCCGGAAGCACTGGCGCAAGTCCCGATAGCGAAGCCGCCACGGGTAAAGATATAGCACTGCAAGATCGCATCGATAGACTGGAACAGCAGCTCAACATGATGCAGCAGTTGCTGGCATTGAAGGATCAACAGCTGGCCGCCCTGCAAAGCAAGGATACTACAGCCGCTCAACAAGCCGCGGAAACCGCCAAAACCTTGCAAGCTCAGCAACCGCCGGCTCAAGCCCCTGTTGAGCAAGCACCGGCCACTCCCGAGACGCAAGCCACTACTGTACCGGCACCAGCCCCAACGCCCGCGCAACCTACTCCCCCGGCTCCCGCACCGGAGATCAAACCAGCGCCGGTACCCCAGCCCCCGAAACCCGCACCGGCCGCCCCCGTCGCAGCCGAAGAAAGCTTATTTTCATCGCCCGCGTATTACCTCACCTTTGGCGGTCTCGGTACTGGCATACTCGGCGCGCTGGGTTGGCTATGGTGGCGCAAACGCAAAATAGAAAGCCAAACCAACACCGAAAGCATGTTTGCTAGCGCCAGCCAGATCAGGCTGCCGGATTCCGACAGTAGCCTGTCGGTCCCCGTACTGGACATGACCAGCCCGGGTTCTTACGATGTCGGCACGGTAGGCGAAAGTTCGTTCATCAGTGACTTTACGCCCAGCGATTTCGAAGCTTTCGATACCGATCAAAGCGAAGTCGATCCTTTGTCCGAGGCCGATGTCTACCTGGCTTACGGTCGCTATCAGCAGGCCGAAGACCTGATCCGGCATGCGATTCGCGAGCAACCGAAAAAGGACGAATACAAATTAAAATTGCTGGAGATTTTCTACGCCAACGAAAACAAGGAAGGTTTTGCCGCGTATGCGCAAGAACTGGCCGACGCCGGCAAATCCGCGGACAAATCATTCTGGACCAAAGTCTCCGACATGGCCAAGGAAATCGTTCCGAATTCGCCGTTGTTTGGAGGCGCGCCTACTCCGGATAATCAAGCATCCACTGATGCCCCGGATACCGATTTGAAAATCGATCTGGAAAGTCCGGCCACTAAAAAACCCTCAATACTCGATAGTGACGACCGGTTCGACTTCAACGAAGCCAGTGATTCGGAAGATGATCTGGTCGATCTGGAAGCGCCGACATTGCCCGATCTGGAATTGATGAAAGAGGTCGATGCCGAACTTGCCGATTTTCAGTTGAATCAGGAGCAGACCGAAGCAGACGACAACAGCCTGGATTTCGATCTAAGCTCGTTCTCGGAAAAAAAACCAACCACTTCACAGACTGACGCGGAAGAGTCCGTTGTCGACATCGAATCAATCGACTTCGATTTGAGCGGTTTTGCTAACGAACCGGCGGAAAAACCGGAGCCCGCAGCCGAAACACCTGGCGACACGCTGGAAACCTTCGACTTTAATTTCGATTTCGATGCGGAGAGCTCCGCCGAAAACAAGGATTCTGCAACTCGCGATATCGGCACGCCCGCCGCCCAGGAAGAGTTCGACCTGGCCAGCCTGGAAAGCTTCGATTTCCCTGAGTTGGGTTCGCTGACCACAGAAGCAAAGCCTGCCTCGAGTACACCCGAGTTAGGCAGTACCTCGCTGGAGACTCCGGACGAATTTGATTTCAATTTCGATTTCAACGCCCCAACCAGCGAAAGTGACGACGACAGCATCGATCTTGGCGAGGTTTCCGACTTGACCGACATGGACGAGTTCGAAACCAAGATCGATCTGGCCAAAGCCTATATCGACATGGGCGATGCGGAGGCCGCCAAAAACATTGCCTCGGAAGTTCTGGAAAAGGGTAATCAGGCACAAAAACAAGCCGCCCAGGCCATTCTGGACGAATTGCAATGATTCGCCGCTGCTCAGAGGCATCCATAAAGAACAGTCTTTCGAGTCTGTTCTTTTCCGCTACCCTGTTTTCTCCCCCGTAGCGCCGCTAGGTACAGGCTATTTCACCAGCAACTCGATCCAATGCAATACCGGAACGGTGGATTTTTCCTGTAAATACAAACAGCAGCCGATATTTGCACTGGCGATCAACGCCGGATTGCAAGGCACTTAATTTGTCATCGCGCAAACGGCCCGCCAATCGCGGCTGCAACATCGAATAGCTGCCGACGGAACCGCAACATAGAATGCGCATCGGCCACCGGTGGCCAGGGTAAACCCCAAGCGCGTCAACAGCATTTCCACGATCCCACTGAGCCTTAAACCATGTTGTAACGTACAAGGTACGTGAAAGGCGATTCGCCTTGGTTTTATGCGCAATCCCGACACATCCTCGGCTTGCAAAATCTCGGCGAGGTCTTTCACCAAGCCGAGCAAGCCTTCCGATCCTATCGCCAATGCCAGCAAATCATAGCCCGGCGCATCCAGTCCGCCCGAGTCCAAGATCAAGATCAAAAGCTCGCCATCCATCGTCACCAGTTTGATTTGCCATACATTGTGCACGGTCAGGCCATATTTCAAGCAGTGGACGCCGCCGGCATTTTCAGCGACATTGCCACCTATGCTACAGGCGATTTGCGAGGATGGATCGGCGCGTAATACAAACCGTGAGCCTTGGCGGCTTCGGAAATCGCCACGTTGCGTACGCCGGGCTGCACTGTCGTGCTACCGTTTACAGGATCGACCGCGAGTATTTTGTTCATCTTGCTCAAGCCCCGCACGATGCCATCGGCAACCGGCAAGGCAGCGCCGGCACCTGTCGATAGGCGGACAAGGCATCGCATTCGTATGCACCTAGGCTTTCAGGGTCGCTAATCACGTTATCGACGCCCAGCAAAGACCGACAATGCTTAACAAACGCATTCGGCAACGCCATATACTCTCCCGATAAAAAGCGAAATTTTGCCCGATCATGCGAGAAGCTTAGCCCAGGCACAAGCCTGGTGCCACCGAGCCTAGTAGACGCCATGACCGAATTAAGTTAGTTTTAAGCGAGCCTGCGCAAAATCCGCCGCAACTGAAACATTTTCCAGATTAGGAGTCGATATGTTCAGAATCGCAAAAATCATCATCGTTAGCGTGCTGTTTTCATCGCCGGCATTGGCCGATCACCGCCACTGGCACGATCATCACGGCCATGGGCATCATCGCCATCACCATCATCATGGCCATTACCCTCGTTATCGTGAAGAGATCGTTTACGTTCCTGGCCGTATCGTCGAGTACGTCCCCGCGCCGCGTTATTATGCTCCACCGCCTCCACCGCCAGTAAGCTACTATCGTTACGACCAACGTTCGCCGCAGGGGTTGGTGGGCGGCATGGTCGGCAGCGTCATGGGTTATGAAATGGGTCGGGGCGATCCGCTGGCCGCCGGAATCGGGGCCGCCGCCGGTGCCTGGCTAGGCAACGGCATGTACTAAATCCAGTGCAATGAGGGTATGATGCAGCAGACATGCCATCGCGTTACCGCGAATGAACGCTTCATGTCAGCCATCGACTCAGCCCTAATCATCACCCGCAGTCGACTGTAAGATAATTTATTTTTCCCGGAGGATTCATGAAATCTTTGCTGAAAACCTTGCTCGTCATTGCAACCTTGAGCTTCACGGCAACCGGTATCGCCGAACAAGCTCATCATCCCAAACCCATAGATGCAGGAAAGAGCGACAAAGCCATGGCCCACGACATGGAAGGCATGGACCCTGCCAAAATGTCCGAGCATCTGAAACAAAAGCAGGAGCACATGCTGATGATGCACGATCTGTCCAATAAGATCCTGGCCGAAACCGATCCCGCCAAACAACAAGCCCTGAAAGACCAACAACTGGAAATCATGAAAGCGCATCATATGAAAATGATGTCGATGCATCATGGCAAAGGCATGATGCACGAATAAACCGTTGCCGATTGCTGCTTTAACCGGATTACCGGCGTCATCCAGGATGACGCGGTTATGGTAAGTGCGTAATCGCTGCGGCCTTGTTTTTTCGAACAAGGCCGCAGCTTTTATTGCCCAGCTGGCACGATCAAGCCATCGATTTCATGCATCAGCTTGTTAAAACCAAGCTCGGCATGGTTCATCATCGGTTCGACAAGCACTTGACTCGGCTCTTCAATGAATTGTTCTTGTAACGCTTTCATTAAAGCCGATAGCTGCGCGGCCCCGATCGCACTCAAGGCACCACTGAGTGCATGCGCCTGCTGTGCGGCGGCTTGATAATCCCCGGCGGCATAGGCCGACTTGATCATCGATATCGTGTCGGCGTGTTGCTGCCTAAGAGTCCGCAATAATCTGCAATATAGGCCAGCATCACCCGAGACGCCATTCCTGGCCAGGTTGCGATCCACACCGGCAAGCGCGGGAAAATCACCTGCAACACCTCTTTTTTCTGGCGTCAAACCCAACTCACGCAAAGAGCGCGGCTTGGTCCAGTGCCCAAGCTTTTCCAGTAGCTGATCCCAGTGAATCGGTTTGCCGATATGATCGTTCATTCCACTCGCCAGACAGCGTTGCTTTTCTTCGGCCATCACGTTCGCAGTCATCGCAATGATGGGTAGATCGGCAAAGCGAGGATTTTTGCGGATGGTTTCGGTAGCAATAAACCCGTCCATGACCGGCATCAAGCAATCCATCAGCACGGTGGCATATTCATGTTTTGCCACCAATTCCAGGGCTTCCGCGCCGTTGCAAGCCAAATCCACGATTAAACCATGATTGCGCAAGACTTCCTGAACCAGCTCCTGATTGACCGGGTTGTCTTCGACCACCAACAGATGCACGCCTTCCAAATCGCTCCAGTGATACGCGGGCGCTTCCGCCGGAAGCGCCTTGGCGAGTCTTCCGTTACTTGCAAGTCCCAGTTTGATCGTAAAGGAAAAGCGACTGCCAAGGCCCACACGGCTTTCAATACTGATGCGCCCCCCCCATCGCCTCGACCAACTCCTTACAGATGGTCAGGCCCAATCCCGTGCCGCCATATTGCCGCGTGGTCGAGTCATCCGCTTGGGTAAACGGCTCGAACAATCGCTCCTGTTGTTCTTCACTGATACCGATGCCAGTATCGATCACGTTAAAACGCAAAGTCACGTCCTCGGCGCCAATAGTTAGCGGCTTGATTTGAACGGTAATCGTGCCCGCTTCAGTAAATTTGATGGCATTGCTGATCAGATTGAGCAAAACCTGACCTAAACGCAGCTGATCACCCACCAGTAGTGGAATATTCGGATCGACGGCAAACCGCAAGTCCACCGGCTTGTCGTTTAACAGGGGCGTTGTGACGTCCGCCAGATACTTGATAACCGTATCTAGCCGAAAGCTCTTCAGTTCCAGGCTAATCTTGCCGGATTCGAGCTTAGAGTAATCCAGAATATCGTTGATAATGCCCAATAACCATTTGGCCGCGTCATTGGCCTTGATGATGTAACTACGTTGTTTTGCCGATAATTCGGTTTGCAGCACCAAATGCAACATGCCTAAAATCGCATTCATCGGCGTGCGGATTTCATGACTCATATTGGCCAGGAATGCGCTTTTGATTCTCAAGGCGGCACTCAACTCTTCCGTACGTTGCCTGACCTTGTTCTCGAGCTCCGAATTCAATTGCAGAATTTCCGCCTCCCTGCTGCGAACCTGTTGCATCAGAAAGTTAAAGGCTTCGGACAGCCGGCTGATCTCGTCGTTTTGTCGCTTCGGATAGGAGAATAATTCGTCCCTCCCTGGTTGGCGCGCGATTCGTCGCGCATGGGTTTCGAGCCGCTGGATCGACGACATCACGAATTGCCTCAATAATAACGACAACACGAAGCTGCAGATCACCGCAACCAATACAGCCGCGATAATAAACACCATTTCCAAACGCTGAAGTTCCCGATATTCATCGAGATGAAAGGCGCCTTTCAATAGGCCTAGATTTTGCTGATTGTGTGAGATGGAAATGTTGAAATAAAGCTTGTTACCGCGCCAGATATATTCCTGCCCGGCAGCCATTAACGGCGACTCGCTGGCGATATTCACAGGGTCGTAATTCGTCATGATCTCGCCGTTGGCATTTTCCAGCCGCACATAGGCAATACGGGAATCCTGCAGGAGTTTGCTCAATTGCTCTTCTGCTCCGGCCTTGTCGTTAAAGACCAGCGGCAATGTCGTATATTGACCGACCAGTTTGACAAGCAGCAAATTGTTGCGAATAAAACTCTGCCGATGCTGCTGGTCGTTATGCCAATATAAAAAGCCAGCGATAGAGACCACCGTAATGATTACGACGGTCATGATCACGCCCAATATTTTTGTCTTTAGCGGCTGAAACAGCAGCCATTGCGTTAATTTATTCAACAATTCTAGCCGCCCCTAGCAAATGATAACTAGCCTTCAGATTATTCTTACTTAACGCCGCGCGGTTGACCTCCAAACGCAGACGATTATCTTCCACAAAGAAATCCACGTGAGCGCCCCGGCTTACATCATCCCTTTTCTCGGTAATGATCAGGACAGGTTGAGAGGCTATTGTTTGCAGAATATCTTCTAGCCTTGCATTTTCCCCTACCCCTAAATATAAGATATGGCACTCGGAAAAAGACTTGAAGTTCTTTGCCGTAAACAGCTTGATTGGATTATTGTCTGTGTCGCTGCTTGCATAATAGGTTTCCAGAGCCGGCAACAACGACGTATTTGCATACACGCATAAGTTCATGGGACCTTGATTCGAGTCCGGCCATTGGATAAAGCCCGCGATTTTCTCTATCACGGACGCGCGGATCAGTTCACTGTTTGCCACGGCTTCGGCATTAACAACCGATGGCAAAGTGAACCCTGTTGCTAAAACCAATAGAATGACTATCCGGAATATGGCCATCAATGTCTGTTTGAAATAAGCATCGCAGAATGCTAGAAATTAATGGCTATTTCACCGTAGACCGATCTGCCGGGTGACGCGGGAATGGTATTGATGACCTTTCGATTAAACTCCGGATAATAAAACTTCTCGTCCAGCACGTTATCGAGATAAAAAGAAAAGGTAACCTGCTTAACATGCGAAATCCCTAACAATTTATCCAGACTATAATTCGTCTGGATGCTGAGATTATGATAATCCTCGGCGGCTGGATTGACGGCCATGGCGGACGGCATGACCTTGGCCGCGCTAAAATAGGTATCAAAGGCGCTGATTTGCAACTCAGGTGTAACGTCGAAACTCAAGCCGATTTTTGCCATATGATTGGGCATCTGAGTGGCATTGTTTTGCCCATCTCCCTTCTTATTGGTTTGAAACGTATAGGAACCTTTCCAGGACAAACGCTCGGTCAACCTGGCGTCGGCTTCGAATTCCAGACCTTCGAAGGTGGCGCTACCGGCATTGTTGTATTGTAAACGCTGCGGATCGGTATTGGGCACCGGAACCCTAACAATTAGATTGCGCACCTCGCTTCTAAAGGCGGTTATGGAGGCCTGATAATCGTCGGCATGGTAAAAAAGCTGCGCATCCATGGTATCGACCTGTTCTGGCTCTATGTTTCTGTTGCCCAGCACCACTGCGGATTGCGCGCCCAATTCCCCCGCGCTTGGCGCCCGATAGGCCTGATTGTAGAGCAGCTTGGCGCCAAACTCCGAGTTTATCTGATATACCAAGCCGGCCCGCCCGACCAGACCCGTAGTGGGCTCGCCATCATCCCAAATGCCTTCCGGCGTTTGTTTTAAGTTTTCATAATGATGATATTGCCCACCCAGGGTCAATTCCAAGTCATCCAGTAACGGATAACTTGCTTCTCCGTAAATGCTCGCTCTTAACTGCGAATAAGGTTCCAAGGTATTGGGATTGGACTGTTGCTTTACCCCGCCGTCCTCCCAGGCAATCAAACCGCCCAGCGTGATATTCAATTTATCATCGAGGAACGTCAAATAATTGGTTTGTTCCAGCAAGATGTTGTCTTCGTATAAATCAGTGAGATAAGGCACGCCATTGACAGGTAAATCATAATTTTGCGTGAAATGGGTGTAAGTCAGATTAAGCGTGCCAAGCCAGTTGCTGGCGATTTGATTTTTATAGCCGGTATCGAAAAAGAATTTCCGATTCTAAATCGGCTGACCTGAGCCAATGGGCACAGCTCCCCAATGGTTATGCTGATTGTTCACGACAAATAGATTGAAGTTGAAATCGCCCCACTCCCCCCACAGGCTGGCGCTAATATCTTCGCCGTCTTTACGAAAATTCGCCGGCTGCCCTTTTTCATCGATCGAGGAAGATAACCAGCCATCGCTGCCGCGATAGCGCACTGCCCCGGTAATGGCCGCATCATCGTTTTTCCAGGCAAATTCGCTTTCGGCCTGGCCGGTGTTGAAGCTACCGTAACGTCCGCGCACGGTAAACGCATTGTCCCGATGTTTTTTGGTCACGACATTGATCACGCCGGTAAAGGCATTGCTGCCGTAAAGCACGGAACCCGGCCCGCGTATCACTTCGATTTGTTCGATGTGGTGAATCGGAAAGTCGCGGAACATGGTTTCGTTCAAGCCGCCATAAGCGCTGTCGCGAATCGGCCTGCCGTTGATCAAAACCAGGGTATGGTTGTTGACATGGGTCAAGGCGTCGCCTCTGACGGCGGCAGTGCTATCCGACCAGATATACGTGCTGAGCATATAAATGCTGGTCACTCGATTCAGCAGGTCGGCCAGGGTATTGCCGCCGTACCGCTTGATATCGTCTTCCGTCACCACGCTGACGATGCCGGCGGCGGTGTTTTTATCCTCTTTCTTTTTGGAAACCACCTCGACTTGTAAAATTTCCTGCAAAGACATGGCCTTAAGCTTGGAAACCGACAAATCTTCCTCGCCATGACTGATTGGCGCGTAGCCTTGCAAGCCGACAAAAATACCCACAGCCGATAATAAACGCCGCATCACATCGATGAACTTATACGCAAACGTTACTCTGAAAGTAGCAAAAGGTGCGGTTGCTTGTTGGACAGGCGTCGGCGGCAAGGATGCCGACGTCGAGCCTACATGGATGTATTCACGGCGGCCTGTCCGGCAAGCAACCGAACCCTGAGAGACTATTTTCATTTGCCGGGACGATAGCGCGCTAAGGTGATTACACTGATGCATAAGCCGGAGGGGCCATCCGATAAAAGGGTTAGAGTCAAGTCAAACACGGTTTCAGTCGATCAAAGCGAAATCAAAATCGGCACCGACAACCTATCTTATTGCTGCGCAAGTCGCTTCAGCCAGTCGGCAGCCAATTCAGGCTTGCTGAATAAATATCCCTGATGAATCACGTCACCACGCGCATTCAAAAAACTGGCTTGCTCCTCGGTTTCCACGCCTTCGGCGACCACTTGCAATTTCATGTGCTTGGCCACCGCTAGAATAGACTCGACCAAAGTGGCATCGTCGGGATTGATCGTCACGTCCTGCACGAACGAGCGATCGATTTTCAACTCCTGGATCGGCAACCGCTTGAGGTAGGCCAGCGACGAGTAGCCGGTACCAAAGTCATCCAGGGAAAAACGAATCCCCAATGCCGCCAATTCGATCATTTTGGCGATCACATCATTCATGTTGTGAATCAACAAATTTTCCGTGACTTCCAGCTTGAGATGCGTCGGGTCGGCTCCCGTCTCTGCCAGCAGATGCTTGATGCTGGCGGCGAAACGAGGCTGTCTGAATTGCTTCGGGCTGATATTGACCGATAAAACAATCGAGCGCCCGGCTAAACCCTCGCAAGTCAAAAGCCGGCAAGCTTCCGTGAGCACCCAGCGCCCAATCTCGATAATCAAATCGGATTCTTCGGCGATGTGGATGAACGCAGTCGGCGAGATGAAACCGCGTTCCGGATGCTGCCAGCGCACCAAAGCCTCGGCACCCACAATGACACCGGCATTATTGACCTGGGATTGCAGGAACAACTTCAATTGCCCGCTGTGTACCGCCTGGCGCAATTCACGCTCGATCAAGAAATGGTTCTCGACGGATTTGCTCATGGAATGATCGAAAATGATGCTTTGATTGCCGCCCTCGGTCTTGGCGCGATGCATCGCCGTATCCACCCGCCTCAACACATCGCCCGTCGTATCGTCGGCATCCATGGGAAAAGATGCAATGCCAATACTGCTTGAAACCGTGATTTCCTCGGTATCGACCCGTAACGGGCGCGTGAGCGCGATTTGAATCTTTTCCGCCAACTGGTCGGCCAATACATCGATCGATGGCGAATTCTGCTTTGCCCGCACCAGCAAAATGGCAAACTCATCCGCCGACATGCGCGCCAGCATATCGCCCGCCTCCACCACGGAGTTGATACGCTCCGCCACGGCGCGCAACAGGACATCGCCCGAAGCGTGGCCGCGCGCATCGTTAAGAGTCTTGAAACGATCCAGGTTGAGCAATATCAGCGCGCCATCACACTGCGCCGCCTCGCACTTCGAAATGGCTTTGTCGATGCTTTCTATCAACAGCGATCGGTTGGGCAATGCCGTCAACGGATCATAATAGGCTAGCTGTTCGATGTTGAGCCTGCTTTTTTCCCGTTCTTCATAATCTTGAAAAAGCAGGGAAATCAGCATGGTTGCCAACGGATAAACCAAAAAGATGGTAGCGCCCAGTTCCTTGAATACCTGGTATCCCTTGTAATGCGGCAAAAACATGAAAATAGCCAACATCACGCCGTGCACCAAAAAACCGAACCCCAGCAAACTGAGCGGCCCCAAGTAATGCCCCGTCCTTTGCCTGATGAAATAGAACATGACACCCAAAGCTGCCGTGGCGAAGATGACCGAAATGCCAACGGGCGCGCCAATACCGCCTAGCCATAGCCTGTATACAGCCATTATCAGGGCGCTGAGAGTAGCCACCAAAGGGCCGCCAATCAGGCCGGCAACCGCCAAAAGCACCGATCTGCCGTCGAAAATGATGCCATCATTATCATAGTGAATCGGCGTCATCATCCCTAACACCCCCACCACGCCAAACATCAGGCCAAACAAAATCCGCTGGGAAAACAAACTTTTGTTCAGATGGGCAAGCATTACGGGATACATGGCGGCCAATGCCACCAGAAGCGCTGTGTTCTTGATTAATTCAACGATGATCACGCAAGACCCGCATTAGTGATTCGAAAAAACCAACACACCTGCATGACATTTGTTGTCGGTTGATAGTAGACAAATTATCCATCCTCGCTGGGGACATTTTTTTGAATCGTAGGCTATCAGTGTTTTGCCTGTGTTTCAAACCAGACCCCAAATTCAATCACGAGCAAACCGCGGCGTCTTGTTCCCGTCGTCGAGTAAGGCGAGCCCCCTAAAACTCATCTCCATTTAACTTTAATAAAGGAGATTAAACGGTTGTTTATATTGAAGCTATTGATTTCATTCACATTCCAAGCCTGAACACCCCGTAAAAGTGCTATTGAGTTTTGCTTCATTAGTGGCAAACTGTCTTGCATCCGTCCCACTCAACTATAAAAATTGGTCAAAAAACCACGTGGCCGGATGAGGAGAGTGATATGAAAATAGTAACTGTACTGATAGTAGTCGGCTTGGGTTATGGTTTTGTGCGTCTCATAACCGGCGTCATCAAAGAGCTGGCGGAAATTGCCGCCGAAGCATGGCACAGCGGAGAAACCGGCCGGTAATCTGGGCTGATTGAAACCGCCAAATCGACTCGAGCCCGCATGGAAGCTCTTGGCGCAAAGCCAGGAACTCCATGCGGCAATTTGATTGCAAATCCAGCCTTAGCCTAATCCTTGCGCAACTGATCCCGTATCGGCAATTGCCGGATGCGCTGACCGGTAGCGGCAAAAATCGCATTGCACAACGCCGGCGCGATGGGCGGCACGCCGGGTTCGCCGACGCCACCGAGCGGCGTGTCGTATTCGGTGGGCGCCAGCAGATGCACGCGGATGTCGCGCGGCGCATCATCGATGCGGGTCAGCTGATAGGCATGAAAGTTATCCTCCACTACCGCACCCTCTTTAAAGCTGATTTCCCCCAAAGTCGCCAAACTGACCCCCATGATGCAGGCGCCTTCCAATTGCGAGCGAATGCGTTCCGGGTTGACCTGGGGACCACAGTCCACGGCAATGTCGACGCGCGGAATCGTCACTACCCCTTCCTCGTCAACCATCACTTCCAAAACCACCGCAACATAAGTGACGAAACTGTAATGCGCCGCCAGGCCCAAGCCCCCGCCTTTAGGCAAGTTACGCCCCCAACCGGCTTCGCGCGTGGCCGTTTCGATCACACGCCGCAAGCGCCCGGTATCGAGCGGATATAACTCGGGCGATTCCCCTTGATTCCAGTTGTCTCCCAAGCTGCGTGGATCGATACGGCGCGGCGGGCCGATCAAATCCAGCAAATAGTCTTTATGATCCCGTCCCGCGGCGGCGGCCAGTTCGGCGACGAAGGATTGAATGGCAAAGGCGCGCGGAATATTCGACACCGAACGAAACCAGCCGATGCGGGTATGCGCCTCGGCTTCCGGGTTTTCGACCCGCAGATTGGGAATCGAAAACGGCACATTGAGCACGCCCATGCCCAACTCGGCCGGCATTTGATGCTTGCTGTCCGGCCCGAACGTCGATGCAATGCTGGGCGCCACGGTTCTATGCAACCAGGCCAGCGGCTTGCCTTGCGCATCCAGCCCCGCCTCGATACGCTCGACCGACACGGTGTGAAAATATGAATGCCGCAAGTCGTCTTCCCGGGTCCAGGTCAGCTTGACCGGACTGCCTTTCATGGCCTTGGACAGCAAGGCCGCTTCGATGAGGTAATCGGGCTTGGATTTGCGGCCAAAACCGCCGCCCAGCAAGGTGACGTGCACGGTGACCTTATCTTCGGACAATTTCAGCCATTTGGCGACGCGCTCCCGCGAGGCTTGCGGCGCCTGCGTACAGGCCCACACTTCGCAATGACCATTGACGATGCGGGCGGTGGCCGCGGGCGGCTCCATCGGCGCTTGGGCCAGATGCGGCGCGTAATATTCGGCTTCCACGCGTTTGGCGGCCGTCTCGAAGGCGGCATCGACATCGCCGTCGTTACGCACCACCTTGCCCGGCTGACGGGCGGCCGCTTCCATTTCGGCCCTGAACTTCATCGAGTCGTAGGCCGCATGCGGGCCGTGATCCCATTCGATTTTTAGTGCATTACGCCCTTGAATCGCCGCCCAGGTATGCCTCGCAATTACGGCAATGCCGCCGAGTGGATTGAAATCGGCCGGCGGCGGGCTGCTTTCCAGCTCCACCACCTTGACGACGCCGGGCACTTTCAGCGCGGCAGTGGCATCGTAACGCGCAACCTTGCCTCCGAACACCGGCGGCCGCGCGATCACGGCGTAATACATGCCGTCCAGGCGCGTGTCTATCCCATACTGACCGCGGCCAGAAACGATATCGAGACCGTCATAAATCTTCAATTCGCCCTTGCCGATATATCGAAATTCCGCCGACGGTTTCAGACGCAAGGTTTCGCGCGCCGGCACCGGCAATTTGGCCGCCGCCGTCGCCAGTTCGCCATAACTCAAGGTGCGGCCGGAGGCGGGATGCACGATGCGGTGCAATTCGGCCTTGACCTCCTGCACCGGCACTTGCCATTGGGCAGCGGCCGCGGCTTCCAACATGTGCCGCGCGGCCGCGCCAACCCGGCGCATCGGCATGAAAAAATGCCGCATGCTGCGGGAACCATCCGTATCCTGATTGCCGTATTTCTTCTCGTCGCCCGGCGCCTGCTCGACGCGGACATTCAGCCAGTTGGCCTCCATCTCATCCGCCACCACCATGGGCAGACTGGTACGTACTCCCTGCCCCATTTCAGAACGATGACAGACTATCGTCACCGTACCGTCTTCGGCAATGGCGACGAATACCAGCGGATTGTCCACCCAGCCGTGCGGCATCGCATCGGCGCCGTATTTAGTCGAATCACCGGAACTCGTCGTTTCATCCGCTCGAATCAGGCTTGGAAAACCGGCCACCAACACGAATCCGGTCAGCGCCATGTCCTTCAAAAAACTGCGCCGGCTGACATTGACAATGCTGAACTGAGCCTCGGTGTCAGCGGATACAACGCTCAGGTCGAGCAAATCGCTGGGCTTTTTCATGACGAGACCTCCGTCGAACCTGCCACCTGTTTGATAGCGGCCCGAATACGCGGATACGTGCCGCAGCGGCAGAGATTGCCGCTCATGGCCTTGTCGATATCGGCATCCGTGGGCTTTGGCGTATGCTTGAGCAAGGCCGTGGCTGCCATCACCTGTCCCGGCTGGCAATAGCCGCATTGCGGTACATTCACGCTGAGCCAGGCATCCTGTACTTTTTTGCCGATCTCGTCCTGGTCGATGGCCTCTATCGTGACGATTTGCTTGTCGACGACGGCGGAAATGGGCGTCACGCAGGCGCGAATGGCCTCGCCATTGGCATGCACAGTACAAACACCGCAGGCCGAAATGCCGCAACCGAATTTAGTCCCCGTCAGCCCCAAATAATCGCGTAGCGCCCAAAGCAATGGCGTATCGGAGGGGAGATCGATCTGGCGGCGCAAACCGTTGATATTGAGCGTAAACATCGGGTATTCCTCCTGCCGGCCGGCAAAAGTCAAAGGCATTTTCAGTCAATGCCTGCAAATTGGTGTTCGAATACTACACGGCCAACAGCAGGCGGTAAAGGCAAGTCTTCAGGGGGTTACCGCGCTCAAGGGCTGTCCATGGCCGCCGCGCCTGATCATGATCATCTCACTGACAATGGACAAGGCAATTTCCTCCGGCAGCTTACCGCCCAAGCCCAGCCCGGCGGGGGCGCGAACCCGAGCCAGACTGTCTTGGGAAAATCCTTCTTGCGCCAGCCGGTTCAAAACCAGTTGCGCCCTTTTACGGCTGGAAACCAGCGCAATATAGACAGCATCGGACTGTAACGCTTGCGTCAGCGCTTCATAATCCCCCTTGTGATGCGTGGCGATGACAACGAAATCGCCGGCTTGCGGCCGTAATTGCCGATAGCGCTGATCGTCGTTGATGACCTGGCAAGCCATGGGGAAACTTTCCATGCACGCTTGCGGATCGTCGACGCTAATGTCAAACCCCAAACGAAAAGCGAATTCAGCCAGACTCTCGACGATGCGACCATGCCCCATCAACCACAACATGGGCTTGGGCAGCACAGGCTCGACATAAACCCGCATGTGACCGCCGCAGGGCATGCCGGCACCAAAAATTTCGTCGGTCAAATCGATGTCGATCACCTTCGGCTCCCCTGTCGCAAAACATTCAATGGCGGCTCGAGACACCATGGACTGCGCGCAACCACCGCCGATCCAGCCGGCGACGACTTTCCCGGTTTGATCTATCAGCGCCTTAGCCGCCGGTTTGGCCGACGAGGAACCGATGATTTCCACGACGGTAGCCACGGCATGAGGCCTGCGGTTTTTCTGGAGGCTGAGCTGTAGTTCCAGGATATCCAAGGTCACAAGAATCGTTTGCCGTTTCGTTTGTTCAAATCATTTGGCTGGTCTATGTCCAGCAATATACCCGGATCATCGCATGGCAACAGCCGAAGCTGAGCGCCGTGTGCCTGAATGACCGATTTTGCCCCCACGTCGCCGGTCAATCCCTGCAACGGCTGGCGCAACGCTCCCGCGAAACCAACCGGATGCCCGCGCTGACCTTGCCAACTAGGCGCTGCGATCGTCGCTCCGGCTCGCAAGGCATCGGTTACCCTGACGATGGTCGAGGGCTCTATCCAAGGCATGTCGGCCAAAGCCACCACCCAGCCCAACGCATCGGCGGAAGCCTGAACAGCAAAAGCCAGGCTTGCCCCCATGCCCAACCCGGCATCGTCACAGACGTGCACGCTAGCACCTTCATCGCGCAATCTTTCGGCCAGTACATCGCTTCCCGACCGCACCACCGCCAGCACCTGATCCGTGCCGAGCAATAAGTTACGGCAGGCGCGCACCGCTACCGCTTCGCCCTCCGTCAAAGGTTGCAGCAATTTGTCGGCGCCGAAGCGGGTACTGGCACCGGCGGCCAGCAGAATACCAACGACAAGCGACATTGGTCTCAACCCTCGCCAGCGAGATGACGGACCAAGGTGTTTTGTCTAATCATCTGAAGTATCCCGGTTGATTGATAAAATGTCATCCTTGTCCGTGCAAGGCTAACCCAAAGCGCCAGCTCAACCCTATATTTGACATGGCCTGCTACAAACTCATGCAGGCTAGTGTAGCGCTTTAGGCACCGAATCGGTTAATCGGGATTTTGCGGAGCCTCTGCGGATACAGTATCCTCGAAGGCGCGAATTTTTTGCAACACTCCCTGCGTCATCGATGAAACCTCATCGCCGTTTACCGCCAAGTCCATCCGATAAACGCCATTGTCGTATTTCCCCACCGCACCCAATTCGCCCAGCCAGTTAAGCATGACGTCATTTTCCGGAAGCACGTAACCCCTGAGTATTTCAACGCCTTCCAAGCCAGCCATGAGATGGAGCACCGCCATTAACACGCGGCCAATACCTCTATGCTGATAACTATCGATGACCGTCACGGCAAATTCGGCAATCGCAGGCTGATCATCCGAGCGGATGAAGCGCGCTATCCCCACGCCTGGATGTTCCATCCGCTGATGGACAAGCGCAATCCACGCCACATGCTGGTGTTGGTCGACTTCCGTGAAGTAGCGCAATAAATCATCCGGCAACTTGGCAATGGGCGAAAAAAATCGCAGATAACGCGATTGCGCCGACAATGCGGACATACCGTCTTGTATCGTCTCCCAATCCGTCGGCCTAACCGGTCTGAAATCGATCAACTCGCCATCCGCCAATGGCAGGGTAAAGCCATTGAGGCCGTCAAAATATTTTAGTGCCATTTTATGCTCAAACTTTTTGCCATAATGGCAATTCTAGTGCGTTGCCTGACAAACAGCTATCAACGCCTTTCGCCAATCTTCGCATCGACGTTGCTTGCGTTGCGCCGCATTCGGCACGGCCAACAAAAAACTGTGAAATCAGCCACTTATTCATTTAGTTTTCAGCCAAACGCGTATCATTACACAGGCGGCTTTCAAAAATCTCGCCACTAAATGCGGGTAAATTCAAATTCGCTTTGCAATCAAATGCTATAATTAGAAGCTGCCCGTTTGGGCTATAGACTTCGGAATCAATAACTATCCGAATGATGTTGAATTGGGAGATTATGGATGCTGAGACATAATGTAGAAAATGATAGCCATGTGAAAGACGAGATAGAACGATCTCGACGCAGTTTTTTCAGTCGCTTGGCTGTTGGTGCGGTTTTATCCATAGCAATGCCCGGCGTAGTTCATGCTGCAAAAAGCGCGGCCGTAAAAGCCGACAAAAACCATCGGTTGGCAAAGTCCACTCGGAGCGCCGTGCGCCTGCCGAAACAAAGCGACATCCAGAAAACCAAATTAGCTCGTCAAACAAGTAAAGTTGTGTCAAGCCATAAAGCTGGGAAGCCACAGAAAACGTCGAGCGGAAAATCCACCACTCATCACAAGCCGGCCGCTGCCGAACGGGGCCATTTACATACTGCCCACGGGCAACACAATGCCCGGGTGCGTGATGTTTACAACG
This sequence comes from Methylomonas rapida, assembly GCF_024360925.2. Taxonomy (NCBI): domain Bacteria; kingdom Pseudomonadati; phylum Pseudomonadota; class Gammaproteobacteria; order Methylococcales; family Methylococcaceae; genus Methylomonas; species Methylomonas rapida. The sequence continues at coordinate 4,013,495 of NZ_CP113517.1, forward strand.
GCAAAAATCACACGACACATGTTGCCGCCAATCACTCCGGCAAAAACATTAACCATGCAGGCAGAACACAATCGGTCATTCAACCCGTTGAAAGAGAACCGATTATAGAAACGACTCAACGGCCGATGTTTTTGGCCGACCATGGCCGCCTGCCCAGCCATCGTTCCCTGGCATTTCAAAATCCGCATACCGGCGACAAATTGAGCCTGACGTATTTTGAAAAAGGCCGTTATTTGACCGATGCATTGGAGGAAATCAACTTTTTGCTCCGCGATTATCGCACAGGTGACGTACATCCGATTGATCCGGGCCTCCTGGACCAACTGCATGACTTAAAGCAAATGCTGGGCTTAGCCCAACCGTTTGACGTAATCAGCGGCTATCGTTCGCCTTTGACCAATGCACGCCTCCACGCCGAACACGCGGGTGTCGCCAATAACAGCTTTCACATTCAAGGCCGCGCGGTGGATATTCGTATCGAGCGACTGGATATCCGCCGTATCCACAATGCAGCAATAGCCATGCATCGCGGCGGCGTGGGTTATTACCCCAAGTCCAATTTTATCCACCTGGACACCGGAACCTTCAGAACCTGGACGCTATAAAGGCTTGCAAGCATCACCAACAAAGGGCCCGGATTTTCCCTCAAATCCGGGACCTTCCTGTTTAACATCATCCGTCAAACCCAACCAAGGCCGCGCGAATGCCTTTATGCTCCTGTCGAAGACAGCATAAAATTTGCTGATGATATTGGCGTGACCGGCTAATATCGTGCCGCTATTTGCTGCAGGCTGAAATCAACCAGCGCTTGCGCCCGTTCGATGCTGTCTGCCTCGGCATAGCAACGTAGCTCGGGCGCATTACCCGACGGCCGCAGATGCACGATTTCGCCGTTCTCGAACAGCAAGCGCAAACCATCGGTCGAATCTCGCCGCGCAACCACGCCCAACGCATCCCCCCACAAGCCGCGATAAGCGCCATCGTCGTCTTGCAGTTCGTCCAACAATGCTCGACTATTGCTGCCCGGAAAATTCTGCAAGCGATCACTCGCAGTAAAGCGCCTGGGCAAACCCGTCATCAGCTGCGATAGCTTGACACCCTGTTGCTTGGCCATGACCAACAGAGACAAGGCTGGCAACACCGCATCACGGGTCGGTAACGCCACCAAGGCCCGACCGTTTACCGCCAGGCCTTTACCGGCCAGAAAACCGCCGTTGGCTTCAAAACCGGCTACGGCCACGCTGCCGCCGGCTTCAGCCTGTTCCATGCCAGCAATCACGTACGGCGAGCCTATCCGCGTGCGCAAAACCTGCTTGAACAAACCCGAGGCCTCGATGGCCGTATTACAACTGACGGGGGTAACGACCGTCTCGGCGCCCAGGAAACGCGCGCATAGCAAACCGACGATGTCGCCGCGCAACCAGTCGCCGGTTTCATCGGCGATCAGCGGCCGGTCGCCGTCGCCGTCGGTCGAAATGATCGCATCGAAGCGATGCTCCCCGGCCCAGCTTAGGCCTCTTTGTCGATCTTCTTCGCTGACCGCTTCGGTATCAATGGGCACGAAGGTGTCGGTGCGCGCCAGGCCTATGACCTCCGCGCCCAACGCCTGCAAGATGTCGCGCAGGCAATCGCGGGCCACGCTGGAATGTTCGTAGATGCCGATGCACCAACCGGCCAGCAAATCGGCGGAAAATAGATCGGTATAGCGTTGTTTATAGTGCTTCAGCGCGGCGGCATTGACGGAGGGCATGACGCCGTCGTCGCGGAAATCGGCCACTTCGACGACGGCTGCGGTCATTGCTGCTTCATCGGCTTTACTGATTTCTCCTTCGGCCCGGTAAAACTTGATGCCGTTGCGGTCAAAGGGAATATGACTACCTGTCACCATGATCGCAGGCACTCCCTGCGTCATGGCATAGCATGCCAATGCCGGCGTGGGCAACGCGCCATAAAAATCGACCTCGCAACCGGCCTGCCGGATCGCGGCGGCGCAGGCGCGAACGATAGCCGGACTCGAAGGCCGCAAATCCATGCCTAACGCGATTCTTTGTCCTGGCTTGGCCAAACCGAGTCCATATATAAATGCAAGCGTGTAGGCAGCACAAACCTGATCGGTCATTTGGCTGACCAATCCGCGCGCGCCACTGGTGCCGAATGCAACACCGCTGTCGACCATCATTTGTTGGATACCGATTGTAGTCATGATATTTGTCACGGAGTTCTTAGGCATGGGAAAAATGGCGCAAGTGTAATAGGGCGGCACCAAATCCGCCAATGTAGTCGAAGGCATGGAGTAGAAAAACGCCGTCCCTGGCATGCATACCCCCCTGAGCGCTAGCGCATGGGTTTTTAAGCGATACCGGCTAGGCAGCCGAGGCTTTGCGGCCAAAAAATCCAATCATACCCAGCAAACCACCGCCAAACATCCAGACCGCGGGCGGCAACGGAACTTCCGAGACAGGGGCACCCAATGTGACGCTGCTGTTACTGCGCGCCCATACTTCCGCATTCAACGAACCTGAAGTTGTATGAATCCCATCGCTGAATATAGCCAAGCTGAACAAGCCACTCTGGCTATACGCGCCATTATAGGTGTCAAGTTCAAAAACGGAAGATGATGAGCCGAAAGCCCCCCAGCCATTTGAGAAGCTACCCGTAATATTGACACCGGAACTGGCGTAATCAGAAAAATCATTCGTGGCGTCGCTAACGCCCGAGATTGACCAGGCCAGAGAGATCAAGGCTATGCCTTTGCCATTCATCGTAAAGCTACCCCAATTAGAGACACTGGCGTAGGCGTTGTTATTGTCAGGAAGCGACAAGATAGTCTCGGATGTTTCGGAAGCGTCGCTTGCGGCGTTGACTTCGAGAGTTTGACTGCTCCTCAAGCCACTGCTTTGCGCATACTGAGTAATGGCATCGGTAAACAAGCTCTTGGTGAAATTAGATGCCTGTCTATAATGAGCTCTTTGATCGTTTGGATCATAAGTGAAAGCTTCCGAATTCGAATTGCCATTTTGGCCTGACCAGCTAAGAACGGGGTGGTTGTTGCCAGACGACATGTCGAAATATTGAACCGTCAAGCTATCCCAATCGATACTGGCTTGCGCGGAAGATGAGGCGTTGGCTATTTCCGCGCTTACCGCGAATGCAGTTGTCAAGCTAACGGCGAGAATCCTTTTCGAAAAATGACTCATATTGATGATCTCCAGTGAAAAATACTCGGTTTCCTGTTTCTCCTTTTAAGATTGCGATCCATGTACTGGCTTACCAAGCAAAAAGCCAGATTTTTTAATGCAAATATTGGGGCAAAAAACGCATTTATTTGCAGCGGGTCACATTATATATTGAGAAGCGTAATACGCATCGGCAAAAAACTGACATTGATTATTCTCAAGTATTATCTGCGTTTCGCACCGCCCAACAATGACCCCAAAACACCTCGGATGAGTTGTCTGCCGACTTCCTGGCCTATGCTGCGGGCGGCGCTTTTGGCGGCGGATTCCAATACGCCTTGACGCTTACGACCCCCACCGCCGAGCAAAATATTGGCGATATCAAATCCACCAAATGACGAATTCGATGATCCTCCAGCTTCTGTTGAGCCGGATGCCGCCTCCTCGGCACGCGCCTTGAGAATTTCGTAAGCCGATTCCCGATCGATCTGTTTCTCGTAATGACCATAAATCAACGACTGTTCGATGCTTCGTCGACGCTCCTCGTCGCTGACCGGGCCTATGCGCGAACAAGGTGGCTTGATCAGCGCGCGCTCGACCGGTAGCGGCGCGCCTTTTGCATCCAGAAACGACACCAACGCTTCACCTACACCCAATTCGGTAATGGCTTGCTCCACATCCAAGCCGGGATTGCTCCTGAAGGTTTCGGCCGCGGCTTTGACGGCTTTTAGATCGCGCGGGGTGAAGGCGCGCAACGCATGCTGCACCCGGTTGCCCAATTGACCAAGGATTACATCGGGAATATCCAGCGGATTCTGGCTGACGAAATAAACGCCCACGCCTTTGGATCTGATCAAGCGCACGACTTGCTCGATTTTTTGCAGCAAGGCCGCCGGCGCATCGTTGAACAGCAAGTGCGCTTCATCGAAGAAAAACACCAGTTTGGGCTTGTCCAAATCGCCGGCTTCCGGCAAGTTTTCGAACAGCTCCGACAGCAGCCACAGCAATAGCGTCGCGTAGACCCTGGGTGAATTGTACAGCGTGTCGGCCGCCAGGATATTGATCACGCCACGGCCACCATCGGTTTGCAGCAAATCATTGAAATCCAGCGCCGGCTCGCCGAACAAATTTTCGCCGCCTTCGTGCTCCAGCTGCAGCAAGCCGCGCTGAATGGCGCCGATGCTGGCCGCGGACATGCTGCCGTATTCACTGCGCAGTTCGGAGGCATTATCGGCGGCAAACTGCAACAGCGCGCGCAAATCCTTCAAATCCAGCAATAACCAGCCATTGTCGTCGGCGATCTTGAAGGCCGCCGTCAGTACGCCGGCTTGCGTTTCGTTGAGATTCAACATCCTAGCCAGCAATAACGGCCCCATCTCGGAAATGGTGCTGCGCAAAGGGTGGCCATTTTTGCCGAAAACATCCCAAAACAACACCGGCGCAGCGCGGTAGTTAAAATCGGTCAGGCCTAGCTCGGCCGCTCTGGCCTCGACTTTGGCGTTGCCGCCACCCGCCAGGCAAATGCCGGACAAATCGCCCTTGACGTCTGCCAGAAACACCGGCACGCCTATATTGGAAAAACTTTCGGCCAGGGTTTGCAGGGTGATGGTTTTCCCGGTGCCGGTAGCGCCGGCAATCAAACCGTGGCGATTGGCCATCGCCGGCAAGATACTTAATTCCGCAGTGGTCGATTTGGCAATCAATAATGGCTCTGTCATGGCGATTTCCTTAGGATGCAAACAATGATCGAAAGCAACCATAGCACGGCTGCCCTGGGTTTGACATTTTCTTGCGGCCAGACCGGCGCGATTTATCCTAGAAAAATCATTGGGTCCACGAAACACGCAAAACCTGTCCTGAGCGGGGCCGAAGAGATCACGAAAAGTTTCAAACAGTTATCACCCCAAAGAGCCGCGCAGAACAGATGAATCGACAAGCCTAATAACGCACTGATTTATTTAGTGTATTCCGTGTCCTTATGAACTTGCTGCCGTTTTTTAGGTTTATGGCGCTCGCTATGAACAAGCTTGTGCGGTTGACAGGTTTCCAGTCGTGGCCTCGGCCGTGTCCGGCACGACAACCACTTGGGCAAAGCCGCCGCCGGGCGTGCGGAAATTGGTAGTTTGCCCCTGATAAAGCCGGGCGCAAATCGACTGAACTCGCCCTTGGTAGACGTAGTTGCGCAGATCCAGTTTTAATTCGACCGCCTGCTCGCCGACCTGCATTTGCCTTGCACTGGGCTGAACCAGGGCTTGAGCGACATAGTCCCCCTGCATGATTTCGCTGAAAACGCGGCGTGTCAGTTTGTCGCCCCGATAAGCCGCCTTGCTGCCATAGCCTCTGGCGGGCTTGAAAAACAACTGTTTACGTTGTTGCCACAGCATGTCTTCCTGCCGGGTTTCAACACAGAGGGTCTTGGCAATCCCATTCAGCAAAATGGCGCGGGTAGCGGCGTCTACGCCGAGTTCTTGCAAAAATTCAGCATCGGTCAACAGTGCCAGATTGCGCTTGTCGGCATATAAGGCATGATTTCTCGGATGTGGCGTGACCACGACGGCGCCAGCAACATAAGCCTCGCACAGCGCTAGGTGACTGGCGTCTTCTAGCGAGAAGTCGGTCAGGCGGTTGTAGACCAAATCGATCGCGATATTACCGTGCCAGAGCCTGCCGCCCCGGAATTGCAATTCCGTCGGATCGCAGACGATGGCATCGATCTGGTGTTTGGCAAACAGGTTTTGAAACAGCATGAATTCCGGCAACATGTACTGTTGTAGCGGGTTGTCATCGACGATGGCGATGGAACGCAAAGGTTCGATATGACCTTCCAGCTGCCATTCGTTTTGAAACATTTCGACAAACACGCTATTGGCGTCCGGCGCCGATGCCGGAAAAGCCAGCTTGCAGGGACAGCTATCGCAATCGCCGTGAGCTTGGGCAAGCAGTGCATTGATCAAGGCCCCGCCCGCGTTGGTATTGATTTCTATCAAGCGCGGTCCATCCTCGGCCAGATGAAAATCGTATCCCAGGAATACGCCTTGAGCCTTGGGTTGAAATTGCGCGGTGGCTGGCGCATAAGATAGCACTCGCCGCTGATACTCGGGTAAGGCTATCACACGCTCCAAGGCCTCTATGATTTCGCGCTGTTTTTGCAAGCTGGACTCGGCGACGAAAACCTCGACATCGGCAATCAGATGCGGCCGTTCTTCGCTGATCATCTGGTACAGCAGATCGCCATTTGGTTGCTCGGCCAGAATTTTACGTAACTGCTGTCGATTCAAGGGCACGCAATGGCACTCGCGATTGAGCTCTTCTGCGCGCTGGGTACCTAGCTTATGATCGAAAACAGTCATGCATGAATCAGAAAATGCGGTTTAACAAAATAAAAGCGGCGACGAAACCCATGGCTTCGTCGCCGACAAACATTAAAACAAAAGCCGAATTAATCGCGGAAATTATTGAATTGCAACGGCTGGCCCAAGTCTTCCGTGCGCAGCATTTGAATCACTTCCTGCAAGTCATCGCGCTTTTTGCCAGTGACGCGCACTTTATCGCCGTTAATTGCGGCCTGCACTTTCATTTTTTTGTCTTTGATCAGTTTGACGATTTTTTTCGCCAAGTCGCTGCCTATCCCTTGTTTCAAGGAGATCGGCTGCTGGGCGGTTTTACCGGTATCGGTAATCTTGCCGCTTTCCAGGCTGGCAATGTCGATGCCGCGCTTGCCCATTTTGGAATACAGAATGGGCAACATTTGCTGTAATTGAAACGTCGATTCGGCTTTCATGAGGATGCTGTCGTCCTGCTGTTCAAAGCAGGCGTTGCTGCCCTTGAAATCGAATCGGGTAGAAACTTCTTTGTTCGCCTGATCAACGGCATTGGTCACTTCGTGACTATCCAATTCGGAAACGATATCGAATGATGGCATGGTATTGATTTGCAAGTTAAAAACGGTAGGCACTATAAAGCCGATACATCTGGAATTCAACCTCTATCTGGATAACATCAATTCGGTTAAACTGCTTTTCCATCATGACAGTCGTATTAACGGGGAGACAACACGATGACATCAGCATTGAAATCAGTCTTGATCATCAGCTGTATGGCTTTGTTTGGCGGCGCTTTGCTGGCGGGTTGTGACTCCAAACCCAAAGCCTCCAGCATAAGCAAGCCGAGCGTGCAGAAATATGAACAAGCCAAAACCTTGCAAGGCTTGGTGACGAACGATGCGGGCCCGGTAAAAACCGGCATCATCAAGGCCTTGAGCGAACAGGGCCAGGAATTGGCGCGCATGGCATTGACCAATGGCCCGCACTATAGCCTGGAAATACCCGCCGGTACGGCATTGCCCATCGTTTTGGCTTATTGTCCAGCCGCCGATGCACCTGACGATCAATGTATGATTTCGGCGGTAGTGCATGCGGGCGCCAGCAAATTCGACATCAATCCGTTGAGTACGCGCATTGCCAAACAAGCCAAGGCTCTAGGCGGCTACACGCATAAAAATCTGGTCAGCGCAGCAGAAAACACGGGGACCGTGCCAGCCAGCAACAAAACCACGGCCGGTTTCCGCGGCGACCCAACCACGCAGTATGGCGGCTGGCATTAAAGGCGTCTGAGCGTTGCATGGGCTACCGTTAGTTGTGCGGTAGCCTGTTCGGCGAATTGCATGGGCGCAGAGCAAAATAGAGGGTACAAAATTTCGTCCCTCGATTCTTACGAAATCCCGACTTGATAAGTCATTGCTTATAAAAAGTTATTTGACTTCGTCAAGCTAAGCACTAGACTTCTGGCAACGGAGGATGGCAATTAGAGCGAGATGCCTGGTCGATCACGGATGACTATTGCAAGCAACTGTTACAAACGTGCTGATACAAACGATGAGACTTAACCGGTGAGGAGGCATTGTTTATTCGTTGATTCAGTGAGCCTAAACATACCGAAAAAACTTACCGAGTCGATCGGTTGAAACATTACAACGAGATAGGGGAACAACATGAAACAGTATGGTGCAGAATTTTTTGGAACATTCTGGTTGGTTTTGGGCGGCTGTGGCAGCGCCGTCTTGTCCGCTGCTTTTCCAGAGGTAGGCATTGGGCTGCTCGGCGTGGCTTGTGCTTTTGGCTTGACCGTTTTGACCATGGCTTTTGCGATCGGGCATATTTCCGGTTGTCATTTAAACCCGGCGGTATCGATTGGCTTATGGGCCGGCGGACGCTTCCCGGCCGATAAGTTGTTGCCGTATATCGCGGCTCAAGTGTTGGGTGGCATCGTGGCCGGCGGTGTCTTGTATTTGATTGCCAGCGGCAAGGTCGGCTTTGATGTCTCGGCGGGATTTGCTTCCAATGGTTATGGCGAACATTCACCAGGTGGCTATTCGTTGCTTTCGGCCCTGGTCACCGAAGTGGTGATGACGATGATGTTTTTACTGGTCATCTTGGGCGCCACGGACGCTAGGGCGCCGCAAGGCTTTGCCCCGATTGCGATTGGTTTGTGTTTGACGTTGATACATTTGATCAGCATCCCGGTCACCAATACTTCGGTTAATCCCGCCCGCAGCACGGCCGTGGCGATTTTTGTCGGTGACTGGGCCATCGTGCAGTTATGGCTGTTTTGGCTGGCGCCGATTGCTGGCGCGGTAGCTGGCGCAGCGATATATCGTTTTTTGGGCTCCGATCAGTCCTGACGTTAATGCTATGACAAGCCAGGGGAGCGGCTGCGCTCGCTCCTCCGTTGCTTTTCGTCATGGCCCGCATTCGGGCATCAGCGAGCTGCGCCAGAATTGGTCTTCTTTTTCAAACAGCCGTCGGCTCTCCGCCGGCCCCCAGGAGCCGGCCGGATAGGTCGGAATATAATCGCGCTCGGTGGCCCAGGTTTGCAAAATGGGATCGACGATACGCCAGGCGTATTCCACTTCGTCGAAACGCAAGAACAATGAACGATCGCCCTGAATCACGTCCAATAACAAATCCTCGTAAGCGTCTACCGGCCGTTGATTCGGCTGGCGGAAACTGGTGTCCAGGCTAGTCGTGTGCGTGCGCATTTCCAGGCCCGGTTCCTTGACCGTCATTTCGACGCGAATACATTCCTCCGGCTGAATCCCCAAAACCACCCAATTGGGGTTCATGCAACTGACGTGGGTGCCGCGGAAAAACTGCAAAGGAGGATGCCTGAAACAGATCGAAATGCTGGACTGGCGCGCCGCCATGCGCTTGCCGGTACGCAGATAAAACGGTACGCCGCGCCAGCGCCAGTTGTCTATCATCAGCTTCATCGCCGCATAGGTTTCGGTGGTGCTGCCGGACGGAATGTTGGCTTCTTCCAGGTAACCGTTGACTTTTTGCCCTTTGATGGTGCCCTTGCCGTACTGGCCGCGAAAGGCGTGGGCATGCACGGCGGATTTGGGAATCGGCCGGATCGACTTCAACACTTTGACTTTTTCGTCGCGCAGGGCCTCGGCATCCATCGCCACCGGCGGCTCCATCGCCACCAACGTCAAAAGCTGCAACAAATGGCTTTGCAGCATGTCGCGCATCGCGCCGGCGCTGTCGTAGTATTCACCGCGCGTGCTGATGCCCATGTCTTCGGCGTGGGTGATCTGGATGTGATCGATGTAGTTACGGTTCCACAAAGGCTCCAACATGACGTTGGCAAACCTGAATACCAACACATTTTGCACCATGCCCTTGCCCAGATAATGATCGATGCGATAGATTTGCTCTTCCGACAGATGGCGTTCCAGGCGTTTTTGCAGCGCCTGTGCGCTTTCCAGGTCATAACCAAAGGGTTTTTCGATCACGACTCGGCGCCAGCCGTATTCTTCCGTCAGTAAAGCGACCTGGCTGAGCGATTCGATCACATGGCCAAAATCATCGGGACCTACCGCCAGATAAAACGCGATGTTTTTCGGAAATTTCGCTGCTTCATCGTTCAAAGTATGCGCCAATTCCTGATAACAAAGTGCTTCATCCAAATTGCCACGGTGATAAAACAGGCGTTCACAAAAACGGCTGAACAACGCTTCGTCCAGCTTGCCGCCGAATTTTTCCTCCAACATGGCGCGAACTTCAGCCAGCCACTTTTCCCTGTCCCAGGGTCTGCGGCCGACGGCGACGATGCGCGTGCCTTCCGGGAGCTTGTTTTCCATGTCCAGATGATAAAAACCGGGCATCAGTTTCAGTCTGGCCAGATTGCCGGTCGCACCGAAAATCACATAGGTACAGGATTCAATGGTCATGGTGCATACTCCTTGGATTTGAACGGTTGAAGGCTAGGTTTCTGGCTACTTTACTACTGTGTCGCGCATTCGGGTAATGGAATGACGTTGGCTTGTCCCCAAGCCTGATTATTTTTTTAATAAAACAGTATCTTTGTCGGGATTTTTGTAGTAAAAGCAATTTCCTCGTTAGTGTCGATTTTAGTCAAACAAAACGATGCGGCGACCTGTTGAATCAATCACTTAATAAAAAATGACAGGAGGAGGACATGGCTACACTACAAGACCTTTTGGGAATTTTGAATACGGTAGATACCGCTCAATTGACGGCGATCCTGGCGTTAGTGAGTTTAGTGCTCATCGTATTGATTTATCTCGCCATCCGACGACGGGAAAACGACAATAATCTTGCCATCCCGGAGCCGGAACGCAACAGCCGGCGCAGCCATCGCCCCGAGCCGGCCCCACGCCCCGTCAACCCCCAAGCCCGACTCAATGAAGCCGTCATCAAGCCACAAGTAAAACCCACGCCAGCTCCGATTATAGAGAGCGCACCGTCTATAGCCGAAAAGCCGATGGCGACGGCAGTATCCAGTGCTCGAACATCAGAAATACCGGCTATCCCGCAAGACTCGATACTGAGGCGCCACTATCTTGCCAACCTGGAGGCCGAAAAACGAGCGCGCGCCAATCCTTATCCGACGGATTCGGTGTTGCGCCGTCATTACGATGCGCTGCATAGACTGGCCGTTGACACACGAGTCGGAAGCGAAAATCCTGCCTCAAACACGATACGAGTTGCGCCGACTTCACCCAAAGCCAGTATCATCGAGAAGGCGATCGGCAAAGAGTCGCTGGCCGGCTCGCCAGCGGCCAATCCGAGAGAAAATATGTGCCTGCCGCAGGATTCGGTTTTGCAACGGCATTTTCTCAGCCAGTTGCGTGCCGAAATCGAAGCTGGGTTTTGTGCGCGACCCACGGATTCGGTCTTGCGACGACATTACGACAGCCTGATCGCGAGCGAGCTGAAAAAACGCCTGACTGGCTGACGCTTCAAGCCCTGTTTTCGCTGCTAACTTGGGCGCTTAGCGGCTTTATCGGATGTCTGGCTCCGGTTGACCGGTTTTAGTAGACTGCGCGGTTTCAGCTTGTTTCTACAGAGATTGGGTATGACTTATTGTATTGCGGTAGCGGTCAAGGACGGCTTGGTGTTGACCTCCGATTCCAGAACCAATGCCGGCATTGATCATGTCAGCGTGCATTGCAAAATGCACGTGTTGCCCACGTTCATGGATCGCAAGATCATCCTGCTCAGTGCCGGTAATTTAGGGACCACGCAAGCCGTACTGGATAGTCTGCGGCGAGACATCAAGGAAAATGCGACCACCAATTTGAATACCGTGCGTTATTTGTCGGAGGCCGCGGAATACTTGGGGCAACTCAGTGTCGAAAAACAGCAGCGCCACGCCAATGCGGGGCAAAGCGGTTTTTTCCCGGCGGCAACCTTTTTGTTGGCCGGGCAAATCAGCGGCGAAGCGCACGGGGCTTATCTGATCTATCCGGAAGGCAATTACATCAAAACCTCCAGCCAAACGCCCTATCTGCAAATCGGCGAGAACAAGTACGGCAAACCGGTGCTGGACAGGTTTTTGAAAATCGATACTTCGCTGGATGAAGTCGCCCGCTGCTGTCTGATTTCTATGGACTCGACCATGCGCAGCAATGCCAGCGTCGGTCCGCCGATCGATTTGTTGATTTATCGCAAAGACAGCCTGAGCCTGGACGAATATTACAATTTCCAGGACGACGACGAGTACTTGATTCAAGTTCGCCGGGTCTGGCAGGAAAAACTCAGCGAAGGCTTTGCCGCCTTGCCTGATCTGAACAAGCAAGACTGTAAAGCGTTCGAGCCCGCGGAGTAATCACTTCCGACACCTGCATCCGCGGGGGATTGCTCGAAAAATCCCTGATCTGGTGCAAGCGCACCGTCCAATCCCCCGATTTGGTGCGGAAATCATCCCTCTATCAAGCTTCCATCGCCTGAAACGCGCATAAATGTCCAGTGGCATGCCCTTTGCTCAACAAAAGGCATGAATACCGAGCCCAGCAAAACATACTTTGACGAAATGCGCAGCGCCGACGGCCTGGTGCGTGAGATTTACCAGCCTTACGCCGCTTGGCTGTCGCAATTGCCGGAAGGCACGCTGGAGCGCAAAAGCCAGGAAGCGGAGTTGTTGTTTCGGCGTCTGGGCATCACCTTTGCCGTTTACGGCGAAAGCGCCGGCTCCGAACGCCTGATACCTTTCGACATCGTGCCGCGCATTTTTGGTGCGACTGAGTGGCGCCGCTTGGAAAAAGGCATCAAACAACGGGTCAGAGCGCTGAACGCGTTTTTGCATGACATCTATCACGGTCAGGAAATCATCAAGGCCGGCGTGATCAGTGCGCATCAGGTGCTCGATAACGTGCTGTATCGCAAGGAAATGCAAGGCGTCGATCTGCCGAATCAGGTCTACGCCCATATCGCCGGCATCGATTTGGTACGGGTGGCGGAAAACGACTTTTACGTGCTGGAAGACAACTTGCGCACGCCTTCGGGCGTGTCTTACATGCTGGAAAACCGCAACACCATGATGCGGCTGTTTCCGGAGTTGTTTGCCAACCACACGGTCGAGCCGGTGGAACATTATCCGCAAATGCTGCTCGATACCTTGCGCGAGGCCGCCCCCGCGCATGTATCCAACCCCACCATCGTGGTGATGACGCCGGGTTCGTATAACAGTGCCTATTTCGAACATGCGTTCCTGGCCAGTCAGATGGGCGTGGAGCTGGTCGAGGGGCAGGATTTGTTCGTGCACCAGCAAAAGGTTTACATGTACACCACCGAAGGGCCGCAACAAGTGCATGTGATTTATCGCCGGGTGGACGATGATTTTCTTGATCCGCTGGCGTTTCGGCCGGATTCGGCGCTGGGCGTACCCGGCTTGCTGGAAGCATATTGCAGCGGCAATGTTTCGCTGGCCAACGGCGTCGGTACCGGCGTGGCGGATGATAAATCGACCTATCTGTATGTGCCGGAGATGATTCGCTTTTACCTGGGCGAAACGCCGTTGCTGTCCAACGTGCCGACCTGGCGCTTGAGCGAAAGCGAAGACCTGAAATACGTGCTGGCGCATCTGCCGGAATTGGTGGTCAAGGAAGTGCAAGGTTCCGGCGGCTACGGCATGCTGGTCGGGCCCACCAGTTCCAAAGCGGAAATCGAGGCCTACCGGCAGCGCATATTGGCGGAACCAGAAAATTTCATCGCACAACCGACGCTGGCGCTATCGACTTGTCCGACCATGGTCGAAGCGGGCGTTGCCCCTCGGCATGTGGATTTACGCCCTTTCGTATTGTCCGGCAAGGACATACGCCTGGTGCCAGGCGGATTGACGCGGGTGGCCTTGCGCGAAGGTTCGCTGGTGGTCAATTCATCGCAAGGCGGTGGCACTAAAGATACCTGGGTTTTGGAGGATTGAATCATGTTGGCTCGTACTGCTGATAACTTGTTCTGGATGGCGCGACATATCGAGCGCGCTGAAAACACCGCCAGGGTGCTGGACGTCGCCCATCGTTCGGCGTTACTGCCGCTGGATATCGAAGGCACCGAAGCCTACCTTTGGTACGCTCCGCTGAACATCACGGGTTGTGCGGCCGGCTATGAAGTCAAACACGGCCTGGCTCGCGCCGATACTGTCACGCATTACATGGCGCTGGACCCGGAAAATCCATCCAGCATCTACAGTTGCCTGAAGCTGGCCCGCGAAAACGCCCGCTCGGTACGCGGAGCGATTACCTCGGAAATGTGGGAAGTCATCAATGCCACCTGGCTTGAACTCAATCGCATGACCTGGAACATGGACAACGAAAAGTTTCCGGATTTTTTCGATTGGGTCAAGGACAGGTCGCATCTGTTCCGCGGCGTTACCTTGGGCACGATACACAAGGACATTGCGCTCAGTTTCATCAAGCTGGGTACTTTTCTGGAGCGGGCTGACAATACCGCGCGCATTTTGGATGTGAAATACCACATCCTGCTACCTAGCGTGAACGATGTCGGCGGCGCGGCCGATTACTACCAATGGGGATCGTTGCTGCGTTCGGTCAGCGCCTTCGAAGCTTACCGCAAGATCTATCGTGACGTGATTTCACCGCTGCGGGTGGCCGAGCTTTTGATCCTGCGCGACGACATGCCGCGTTCCCTGCACGCCTGCATGAACGAAGTAGAAGCGGCTTTGATCGACATCAACGGCGCATCCGGCCAGGAAGCCCGTCGCCACGCCGGCGAGCAGCATGCGGCCTTGCATTTCGGCCGGATAGAGGACGTGTTTGCGCAAGGCTTGCACGAATATCTGACCGATTTTTTGAGCCACATCGCCGTATTGGGCCGCGAAATCCGCGACGCTTACATGTCTTGCCGCGATCACTTCGAGCCGTTACCGGTGCGCCGAAGCCCGATGTTGCAAATGCAATGACGCGTCACACTCGTTGAAATCGTCATGACTTATTGTGTTGCGCTGAAATTGAATGCCGGCCTGGTATTCGCGTCGGATTCCCGCACCAATGCCGGGGTCGATCAAATTGCTTGTTTCAAAAAGATGCGCACTTTCGTCAACCCCGACGATCGGGTAATCGTGATCATGAGCTCCGGCAATCTATCGATTACGCAAAACGCCATCAATTTGCTGGAGCAGCGGGGCCGCCATTTCGATCAACGTAACATCTGGGATGTGGATTCGATGTTCGAGGTGGCTCAATTACTGGGCGAGGCTTTACGGGAGGTGCGCCAACACGATGGCGTTTTTCTGGCTCAGAACAATGTCGATGCCAGCGCCAACTTCATCGTCGGCGGCCAGCTGCGAGGCGAGGCCATGCGATTGTTTCTGGTTTATGCCGAAGGCAATTTCATTGAAGCGGGCGAGGAAACACCGTATTTCCAAATCGGCGAAACCAAATACGGCAAACCCATCATCGACCGCGTGATCAATTCGGACACGCCGCTCAGCGATGCGGTCAAATGCGTGCTGGTGTCGTTCGACTCGACGATGCGCAGCAATTTGTCGGTCGGCTTGCCGATCGATCTGGTCTGTTACAACCGTTCCAGCCTGAAGCTGGATTTCCAGCGACACATTACCCAGGACGATGCTTATTTTTCCCAGATCAGCCGACGCTGGAGCGAAGGCCTGAAGGGCGTGTTTGCCTCGCTGCCTAATCCGGAATGGTTGCGGGATATCGATATGAGTCATCGATTTTCCGCGGATTCTTGAAGTGGATTTAATCAGCCGCCCTAGCATGACCGTGTTCTTGATGCCGGCCCGCGAATCCCCTGGCACAAGCCAGACGCGGCAGCGAAACCCAAACATCACACAGCCAACCCCATGACCATTCGAGTTGCCCTGCATCACAAATCCCATTACGTTTTCGACCGGCCCGTGGTGGCGTCGCCACACGAAATCCGGCTGCGGCCGGCTGCGCATAGCCGCACCCATGTCTCGGGTTACTCCTTGCAAGTCAAACCGGAAAAGCATTTCATCCATTGGCAGCAGGATGCCTATGGCAACTTCGTCGCCCGTATCACCTTTCCGGAACCAACCAAGGAAATCGACATCACGGTGGATTTGCTGGCCGACATGACGGTGATCAACCCGTTCGATTTCTTCGTCGAAGATTGGGCGGAGCATTATCCGTTCGTCTACCCGGATACCTTGAAAATCGAGCTGGCGCCTTTTCTGGAAACCGAGCCCGCCGGACCATTGTTGCAAACGTTCCTAGAAGATTTTTTGCAGGGCGTTGCCAAAGACATCACCACGACCAATTTCCTGGTGAGGCTGAATCAAAAATTGCATGATTTGGTCAACTATGTGATCCGAATGGAGCCCGGCGTGCAAAGCTGCGAAGAAACCCTGCAAAAAAAATCGGGTTCCTGTCGCGATAGCGCCTGGTTATTGGTGCAGCTATTACGGCGCCTGGGCATCGCCGCGCGCTTCGTGTCCGGCTATCTGATCCAGTTGGTCGCCGATCAAAAGCCGCTGGACGGGCCGGCCGGTCCTGGTGAGGATTTCACCGATCTACATGCCTGGTGCGAGGCCTATATCCCCGGCGCCGGCTGGGTCGGTTTGGATGCCACCTCAGGTTTGCTGGCCGGCGAAGGCCATATTCCGCTGGCGGTCAGCGCGACACCGGCATCGGCCGCGCCAGTGACCGGCATGACCAGCATCTGCGAGGCGCTGCTCAACGTGGAAATGAAAGTCTCCCGCATTCACGAAGACCCGCGCGTCACCAAGCCATACAGCGAAGAACAGTGGCAACAGATTCAGGCCTTGGGGCGGCGCATCGATCAGGAGTTGCGTGACGGCGACGTACGTCTGACGCAAGGCGGCGAGCCGACCTTTGTTTCGCTGGACGACATGGACGGCGCGGAATGGAACATCGCTGCCTTGGGCGAGGAAAAATGGCGATTGGCCAATCAATTGCTGCGTCGCTTGCAGACGCGCTTTGCCAAGGGCGGGGTGTTGCATTTCGGCCAAGGCAAATGGTATCCCGGTGAACCGTTGCCCCGTTGGGCTTTGAATGTGTTCTGGCGCACCGATGGCATGCCAGTCTGGCGCGATGAGGCTTTAATTGCCGAACAGGGCGGCGACATCGATGCAACCACGCTGAAACGTTTTGCCGAAGCCTTGGCCGTGCGGCTGAATCTGAATACGGGTTATCTGATCCCGGCCTACGAAGACCCTTGGTTGGCGCTGGACGAGGAAAGCCGCTTGCCGACCAACATCGATCCACATGCCGCCGACCTGGAAAAGGCCGAAGTCAGAACGGCGTTGGCCAAGCAACTGCGCGCAGGACTGGCGGCAGTGAAAGGCTACGTGTTGCCGTTGAAGGCCATTGAAGACAAAGATGAGGCCTACTGGCAATCCAGCTTGTGGCCGTTGAAACATGAGCGTTTGTATTTGGTGCCGGGCGAGTCGCCGATGGGTTTGCGCTTGCCGTTGAACAGCCTGCCGTGGCTGGCGCCGGAAGACTTCGAGCTTGAGCTGCCGCTCGATCCTTTCGAAAAGCACGAAAAGTTGACCGAACCGCTACATAAAAAATCGGCCAAGAAACCTGAGCCGGTCAAGTCCTCGCCAGCCGCCAAGGAAGTGATACATACTGCGCTGGCACTGGAAGTGCGTGAGGGTCTGTTGTATGTGTTCATGCCGCCCTTGACTCGCTTGCAAGCCTGGCTGGAACTGGTGGCGGCGATCGAGGATTGTGCCGAAGAACTGCAGCAACCGCTCAGGTTGGAAGGTTACCCGCCGCCGCGCGATCCGCGTTTGTTGTCCTTGTCCGTGACGCCCGATCCCGGTGTCATCGAGGTCAACATCCATCCGTCCGCCGATTGGGATGAGCTGGAAAGGCACACCCAAACCCTGTACGAAGAAGCCCGGCTTACTCGGCTGGCGACAGAAAAATTCATGCTGGACGGCCGTCATACCGGCACTGGCGGCGGCAACCACATTACATTGGGTGGAGCGACTCCGGCCGACAGCCCGTTTCTGCGTCGGCCGGATTTATTGAAAAGCCTGATTACGTATTGGCAGCAGCATCCGGCTTTGTCGTATCTGTTTTCAGGCCAGTTCATCGGTCCGACTAGTCAAGCGCCGCGGGTCGACGAGGCGCGCGACGACAATCTGTACGAACTGGAAATCGCCTTCCAGCAAATGGAGGAAAAGCTCAAAGTTGGTGAGGAAAGTGCTCAACCCTGGCTGGTTGACAGATTGCTGCGTAATCTGTTGATCGATTTGACCGGCAATACTCATAGGGCAGAGTTTTGCATCGACAAGCTCTATTCGCCGGACAGCGCGACGGGCCGCTTAGGCTTGGTGGAATTGCGCGCCTTCGAAATGCCGCCGCATTACCGGATGAGCCTGCTGCAATCCTTGTTGTTACGGGCGCTGGTGGCACGATTCTGGAAAACCCCGCATCGCGGCAAGCTGGTGTATTGGGATACGGCCTTGCACGACAGATTCATGCTGCCGCATTTCATCGAACAGGATATGCGCGATATTTGCCGTGATCTGCGCAGCGCAGATTACCCGTTCGACGATGCCTGGTTCGCGCCATTCCTGGAATTTCGCTTTCCGCATTATGGCAGTGTGGTCTACGAAGGCGTGCAACTGGAATTGCGCCAGGCCATCGAGCCGTGGCATGTGTTGGGTGAGGAGGTCAGAGGCTCCGGTACCGCCCGCTATGTGGATTCCTCGGTGGAGCGTTTGCAGGTCAAGGTCAGCGGCATGATAGGCAACCGTCATCAGGTGGTGTGCAACGGCCGTATCGTGCCGCTGCATCCGACCGGCGTGCCAGGCGAATATGTGGCCGGCGTGCGTTTCAAGGCTTGGGCGCCGCCGTCGGCACTGCATCCAAGCATAGGCATACATGCGCCACTGGTGTTCGATTTGCTGGATGGCTGGAATGGACGGTCGATCGGCGGCTGCACCTATCACGTCAGCCATCCCGGTGGCCGCAATTATGAAACCTTTCCGGTCAACGCCAACGAAGCCGAAGCCCGCCGCCGCGCCCGTTTTTGGGATCACGGCCATAGCGCCGGGCCGTTGCAGGTCAAAGAGGAGCCGGTCAATCCGTGTTTTCCGATGACGCTGGATTTGCGCTGGCGGCCAAGATGATGATTTAAAGTGCGAAAGGCGAAATTCGATAAATTTTTAGGAGCTAGTGATGTTGTGCTCAACCCATTTGCCGCGTTACGGAGACAAACAAAATTCGGTTTTTTTCGAGGAATATCTGCCACGCTTGCTGGAAGAACGCGACCGCAGCGGTCTGACCGAGATGATAGGCGGCATCGAGGCCCTGATGATCAGCGTCGAACCCGGCAATTCGGTGGAATATATCGCCGAATTGGCGCTGATGACGCCGTATCAATATCTGGTGACGCTGGACAGTGACAAACACATGACCCATGTGCTGCGCATAGACATGAACTCGCCGGATATTTTGCTGCGCGAGGTGAAAAATCCCGAGCACAATGACATCTTTCGCAGCCTGAACGATTTGTACCCCGTCGGCGCCAAGCGCCCGCATAGCCGCTATCTGGGCGAGATTTTGCTGGCTAGCGACCGCCATGCCGTGGTGGCGGAACAGCAGCAGCGCGAGTTTCGCTTTTTTTCGGTCGGGCAATTGGCCGAATTGGATTTGCCGGTCAATGTCAGTCTGTCCAAGCCGTCGCCCTATACGCAAAACCTGGTCGGCTACATGGAGCGACCGATGGACGGCATTCGGGTTTATCACCACGGCGAATGTGTCATTTTGAACGCGGCGCAGGCCGCCAACGACCGCGGCAAGGAAATGCAACAGCGTTTGGGCGTAGCCGACTTGATTGGCCCCATCGACCATCTGGCGACGCGGGTCTACAGCCAAAACCGGGAAGCGGCGATATTGGAATACCTGGCGCTATCCAGCTACTACTGGGGCAGTTACGACATCAAGGATCAAAACTCGTCGACCAACGTCACCAAAAACGTGCGGCAGCAGCCAGAGTCCGCCAGTCCGGCCAAGGTATTCACCGCCAATAACCTGCCTTATTGCGTCAATCATCTGGATAAATTGCCCAGCCCGACCGAGACTTTCGTGCGCAATTACGGGCCTCGCTTGCATCATATCGCCGTGGAAGTCAAGGACGGGCAAACGCAGAACAAGGAGAACATCGATTACGTGGTGGAAGCCATCGCGGCGCAAGGCAAGGGGTTTTTACTGGAAACCGTGGGGTCGCGCGAGGAGGGTCTGAAGCAGATTTTTTCCTCGGCCTCGGATTTTTCGTCGTTGATCATCGAATACGTGCAACGCTTTGGCGACTTCCAGGGTTTTTTCACCCGCGAGAACGTGGCCTTGTTGACTTATGCGGCCGGCCAGGAGGAAGGCGTGAAAGACCGCTTCAACGGCAGCCGCTAGTCTTGGGGAGACGCTCGCTCGAAAGCAAACGAAAATCGGTTGACTTTTGGGTAGGTTAAGGCATACATAATTCATCCGCTTTTGTCGTGCTAAGGAGGATCATCATGTCTCAGTCTAATGCTTACCTGGATTCTGTCGCCCACCCACTGGTGGCCATCGTGAACGGCGTCGATAAGGACGTCGAACGCGGCGAGGATATGTTGATGCTGGGCTACAGCCTGGTGTTGATGGCGCCGATTTTTGCGCCTATCGCCCCGCCCAGGATATTGCTACCGTTAATGGCGCTGGCTTTCGCAATCTCGGTCTGCAGAGCCAGACTGAATTTCCTCGGCATTCGCGCCAAAGTGGCCGCCGCCATCGAGGCATTGGACGGCCGGCAAGACTTGTATTTGCTGCGACCTATCAACGAAATTTTGACCGAACACCCCAAGACCACGCTGACCGAGGGTTTCAATCCCTTAAAGAATTTGCTGCGAACGGCCAAGAGCATTTTGGGCGCTATGCTGATCAACCCGCTATGGATGCCGATTTTTTACACGCTGGGATTGCAAATTGCCGAGGAAAAACAGCTGGGTTTATTAAACCGGGCCGTGATCGCCGTTGAAGAGAAAACTGCTCACTGGCGCTGAGGGATGACATCGCCAGCGATACCCGATGCGCCGCCGGCTCAAATACGCTTATTGCACCCTGATCAAATAACCTTCGGTTTTTTCGCAGCCAGGTTTGCTGTGCGCGGTAAGGCTGATGTGAATAAAGCCGTGCTGAAAAGGCCGGTCGATTTTGCCTGTGACTTCGAACTGGCCGCTGGGTTTGGATGTAATTTCCAGCTCTTTTGCGCCGATATGCTGCTTGTATTGTCCCGCGCTGACATTGACTTCAATCGAAGTCGGCGTCGTATTGGCCGACGCTACAAACGAAAACTCCCGAAAGCTTTGCAGATATTTATTGGCTGAGGGCTGGAACTCGGAAAATGTGGGTTTGACGCATTTACTCGAACTCGAGCCATTGCCGTAGGCGTGAACAGCGTCGATGTTTGCGCCAAACAGTAAGGCCGCGGCGATCAGGTATTGGGGTTTCATGGTTTTGCTCCGCAATGAGTTGTTATTATTTTTTGGCTAAGATTACCAATAATTTGTCATAGAGGGAGGAAATTAGCGATGCCTTATCTAAAACTCAACACCAATGTCGAGATCACTGAAGAACAATCGCAGCAACTGCTGACGGATTTATCGCAATTATTGGCCAGGGAAACCGGCAAGCCTGAGCGCTATGTGATGGTCGAAGTGGCGGGAAGCCGGGCGATGATATTCGGCGGCGGCACTCAACCTTTGGCCTATCTGGAATGCAAGAGTATCGGTTTGTCGACGACACAAGCCAAAGCACTGGCTGCATCGATTCCGCCACTATTATCAGCCCGATTGCCGCTGCCCGCCGACAGGGTGTATATCGAATTCAGCAATTGTCCAGCGGAATTCTGGGGCTGGAATGGTTCGACATTTGCGTAGGCAAGCGCTGATTAAACCGTCGTCTCCACGAAAGCGGGACCAATGCGCTGATTTTTCTGGGATTCCTGCTTTTAGGAGAACGACGGGAGGCAAGTCTTCGTCGCGACGAGGTCGTCTCTCCCACAAGCGCCTCATGATCGGTAGGTTAATAACCCGCACCCCCCAAAAGCATACCATCGAGCGAGAAACACGCTCATCAAGCCACCATCAGGTGCGCGTGAACGATGCACCGAACTTTTTGACTTTCTCCGCAATAGGCGTGAGAATTGGCGCTAGGTTCGTCGCGAAACCGGGCTATTTTCCTTTCCGGCAAAAGGTGGTTGCCACATAGTTCGACAGACAATACCATCAGGACAAAATCCGCCCGCGGTCTTTCCCCGTCACGGCTCGACGAATCCATCTCGCACGGCGCAATCCGACAAAATCAAGCCAGATAGCGCGGTTTCTCAACAATGGAAAACAAAAACCACGGATGGAAGCATTTTCAAGAAAATCATCTTCGCCAGGTTCACGATGAACAACAGCCAAGCCATGTCTTTACGCGCAAATCCGTCATTTCGGCCGCCATGGCCAAAACCCTGGCGCCTGAAATCAGCGAAGCCTGCCTTTCGTAATCCCGTGGAACCCCACATGACGGTGGCTATTGGCAACAATGCTTTTTTGACAATTTCCCCCCTATACCAGCAAAAGCCCTGCATGGCAGGTGCGGCATTTCCCTGTAAACAAGGAAATACGTTGACCGCCGGTTACCATGTTTTTATCGCTACCCTGATTAGATCGAGCATTTCTTGCCGAAATGTAAAAAATGGCCGAGCCACTCAAGCCAAAGGGAGAGATCACCATGAATACCTCTACCAAAATTCTTATCGTCGATGACGACCACTGGAGCCGAGAATTGCTCAAAACCATGTTGGCGGTGGACGGCTATGTAATCGATAGCGCCGAATCGGGATACGCGGCATTGGCCAAGGTTGCCGTCGACGTTCCGGACTTGATTCTGCTAGACCTCATGATGCCCGGCATCGATGGTTTTGAAGTCGTCAAACGCTTGAAGGCAGTTCCCGATACGCATGGAATTCCCGTCATCATGGTAACGGCACTGGACGACGCCGGCTCCCGCGCCCGCCTGCTGAGCGCGGGAGTCGCCGATGTCATCAATAAACCCGTGGATCGCTGGATTTTGCAAACCAGCATCGATAAAGTTTTGGGAGATACCCATGGCCAGTAGTGAATCAGACATCTCGCTCAATCAGGTCCAGGCCGAATTGGAGCGGCTGAACCGTCTGTATGCGATGTTGAGCCAGGTAAACAGAACCATCATTCGTACCGAAGCGCCACAGGAGCTATATCAGGCTGCATGCCGCATCGTGATCGAGTCGGGCGCTTTTGCCCTGGTCTGGATCGGTTTATCCACCCCTGATCGTAACGAATTGGTACCTGTCGCTGTCGCTGGCGCGACAACCCTTGCGGAACTCAAGCGCATCAGCGGCTTGAGCAGTTCGCCCGATATGTCCCCGCGCACCGGCAGCCCAGGCGCGGCCGCCATCGTCAATACCTCGCTGGATGAACAACAGTTCAGTTATTTACGCGGCATGATAGGTAGTTTGGGACTTCAAGCCGGCTGCGCATTTCCCATTCGCCTGGACGGCAATATCATTGGCGCCTTGAATATCGCGGCGACGGAGGCGGATTTGTTTGGCGACGCCGAACTCAGTCTGCTCAATGAAGTCGCCGACGACATATCGTTCGCGCTGGACGTGCTGAGACAAAAAGAAAAACACATGGCGATGGAATCGAAAATGCGCTACCTGACCCATTACGATGCGCAAACCGGCATGCCAAGCCGGGCCCTGTTCGAGGATCGATTAACCGAGATCTGTAAACAATCATCAATCAAAAGCGTGACGGTATTGATCGTCCACTTGCGCAGGTATCACGACATCGCGCAGATGCTGGGCCCGGAGGTGGGGCCACTCATCGCCCGCACGATGGCAACCCGGCTGGAGTCGACATTGAACGCCATCCCTATCGCCCGCATCAATGAATCGAAGTTCGGCGCCATTTTACAGGACCCGGAAGGACTGGATGTCGTGGAGGAACTGGCTTGGCAGATTCATCGCGCACTCTCCGAAGCCATCAAGCTAGACGGCAAAGACCTGTTTCTGGACCCTTTCGTCGGTATTGCGGCATATCCACACGATGGCGCGCCATTGGAAGTGCTCAAACATGCCATGCAGGCGGCAACAATTCCCGACAGCCCGGGACATTGCCGCTTTTTTTGCGCGGACATGGATCAATCCTCCCGGCTACGCATCAATCTCGATAGCGCCTTGCGCCTTGCCCTGGAGCGCCAGGAGTTCGCGCTGCATTATCAACCGCAGGTCGATCTAGTCAGCGGTCAAATCATCGGCGCCGAGGCACTCTTGCGTTGGCAAAGCCGCGACTATGGCGCGATTTCGCCGCAAGACTTCATTCCCTTGCTCGAAGATAACGGCATGATCGCCGAAGTCGGCGAATGGGTGCTGCGAGAAGCCTGCATGACAGCCAAGCAGTGGCAACAGGCAGGTTTGCCGCCATTCCGTGTCGCGGTGAACCTATCCGCCAAGCAATTTCACGGTGACGACATTCAGACCATGGTCAAACGCGTCCTAGACGTTACTCGGCTCGATCCCAAATGGCTGGAACTGGAACTGACAGAAAGCCTCGTGCTGCAAAATGCCGAAAACGTGATAAACACCATGCATGAGTTGAAATCGCAAGGCATCAGTTTCGCGCTGGACGACTTCGGGACCGGTTTTTCATCCCTGAGTTATCTGCAACGCTTACCCGTCGCCCGCATCAAGATCGACCGCTCGTTCGTCACCAACATCACCTCCAATCCCAACGATGCGGCGATAGTGCGCGCGGTGGTCGGCATGGCGCACAGCCTGGGGATTCGGGTCATCGCCGAAGGTGTGGAAACCGAAGGTCAACTCGGCTTCCTGCGCGGCGTGGCCTGCGAAGAAATTCAAGGTTATTTTTTCAGCCGGCCGTTGCCAATGGATGAATTTGCCTTGTTGCTGCGGGAAGGTCGCTCCATTCCGCCCGAGCCAGCCGGCAACCCCGAAAGAGTGTTGTTGCTGGTGGATGACGAGCCCAATATCCTGTCCGCGCTGACGCGTTCCCTGCGCCGGCGAGGTTTTCGTATCGTCAGCACCACAAGCACCCGCGAGGGTTTCGACCTGCTGGCGATGCATCGACCGGGCGTGGTCCTCTGCGACCAGCGCATGCCGGAGTTGACCGGCACCGAATTCCTGCGCCGGGTCAAACAGCTTTATCCCGATACCGTGCGCATGGTGCTATCGGGTTATGCCGAACTCAATTCAGTGATCAGCGCCGTCAATCAAGGCGCGATTTATAAATTTCTGACCAAGCCCTGGGAAGAAGAGGTTCTCTTTCAGAGTATCGAGGACGCTTTTCGCATTTACGAACTCAATCGCGAAAAAAACAAATTGCCGCGCATTCATCCAATAGACTGATAGTCGTCCACATCGAGCCACGACGTCAGCAAACTGGGTTCCCCCCGCAGGAACTTGACGATCTCGCTTCTGATTTCCGCCTCGGGAATAGACCGCTCCCGCAGCAAGGCGTGCATCCGGTCAAATGCCTGCCGTTGCCTTTGGCCTTTTTCCGAATGGTCGCGACGAGAACCGAATTCATCCATCAACGTCGAGCCGCAACGGCAATTTCTAAACACTTCCACGATGACGACACCATCCTCTTCGGTAGCCGCTTTCAACGAGGATCGCCCCGAAGCCATGCCTCGCGTTTCGGCGAAAAATTGTTCCGCCGTTTCATAGACAAACCCGCAGCTATGGCAAGTTTTAGGGAAGGTCGATACGAACAAGGCTTTTAACCCTTCAAAGCTCGCTTTGTCCATTGCATTTCTCTTGGTATTTCATGGCATTATTGCGCAGTATAAGGGACACTAGTAATATCGCGGCATATCTTGGATCAGCATCTCGGCACTTATGAGCATTTTGAATTGGAACGATCAACTCTCGGTTGGCATTGACAGCATCGATAACCAACATCGCAAATTGGTAGCGTTGATCAATAAGCTGGATGAAGCCGTGGCACTGGGCGAAACTCAGGATGCCATAGCCGGCACCATCACCGAATTGGTGAATTATACGGTCTACCACTTCCAGCATGAAGAACAGCTGATGACCGAGGCCGGTTTCAAAGCGGAAATGTTCGTCAAGCATCAGCACGAACATCAGGAATTCGTCGAAAAAATTCAAGGCATCCAGGCCGAAACGCAAAACAGTGCCCACATCATCATTTCCAAGGAATTACTGGACTTTTTGATGAACTGGCTCTATCACCACATCCTCAAAACCGACAAACTGATGGCCCTCGGCCTTAATCACGATATCGATGCCGGTCTGCTGGAATTCGATCAACATGAACAATTCGATATTTTCCATAGCAATCTGTACTCCGCACTTCGCGAAAGCGAAGATCGTTTCAAAGAACTAGCCGACAATTTACCCGCCCTGATTTGGATCACCAACGCCAGACAGTTACCGATTTTTTGCAATAGCTTCTGGTTCAAGACCTTCGGCATTACCCCGGGCGCCGTCGATAAACAGCAATGGTTGCAACGTATTCATGAAGAGGATAGCGAAAAGGTTCTGCAAACCTATCGAAAGGCCTCGACCGAACGTACTCGCTTCAAGATCGAATATCGGTTGCGCAAGCCAGATGGCTCTCTCGTCTGGATACTGGAAACAGCGGTACCGAGAATACGCAAGAACGGTAATTTTGCCGGCCTGATGGGCTGCGGCATGGATATCACTGCGCAAAAAGAGGCGCAAGCCGCGTTGGTCAAAATCAATCAACAACTGGAAGAGCGAGTCAACGAACGGACACGGGCGCTCACGGCAGCCAATAAAACCCTGGAATTCGAGAAAAACCAGCAAACCCAGCTCAACCAGCAACTCAGGGAAGCCCAGACCCATTTATTACAGTCTGAAAAAATGGCCTCTATCGGACAATTGGCGGCCGGCGTCGCTCACGAAATCAACAACCCCCTCGGCTACATTTATTCCAACCTGCAAAGCTTGAAGCAATATATTCAAGATTTGATTCAGGCCGCGGAATGGGCGGAACGCTTGAGCGACCATTTGCCGGGAGATCATCCCGATCGCCATGCCTTTAACCAACTCAAACAAAGTGTGGATTTGGCTTTTCTGAAAACCGATGCGATCGATTTAGTCACCGAATCCCTGGAAGGCGCCACCCGAGCCAAAAAAATCGTACAGGATTTAAGGGACTTTTCCCGCATCGACAAACAGGAAAGAGAGTTGTTCGACTTGGAAGCCGGCATGGATGCGACGCTGAATATCGTCAATAACGAACTGAAGTACAAGGCCGAGATCGTCAAGGAATATGCCGGCTTGAAACCTTACGAATGCGTTGGCGCCCAGCTCAATCAGGTGTTCATGAACCTGCTGGTCAACGCGGCGCATGCCATCGAGACCTTCGGCAAAATCACCGTTCGCACCGGCTATCAGGGCGACGACTGGCTGTGGGTGGAAGTGGAAGACACCGGCAAAGGCATGAGCGAGGAAACCAAAGCCAAGATATTCGACCCATTCTTTACCACCAAACCCGTCGGCAAAGGGACGGGACTTGGCCTGTCACTGTCCTATAACTTCGTCAAGGAGCACGAAGGTAGAATCGAAGTCGATTCCACGCCGGGCAAGGGGAGCAAATTCCGGGTATATTTGCCGGCCACGCCTCCACGCCACACGCCTACCGCAAAATCATGAACCCGCCGACAGCAACACCCCGGCCAATAAATGCCTTTCGCAAGGACGACGCCCACGTCGCACGCCCATGATGACTTTCACCGTAACGATCTGACCATGGATGCCACTTCTAGCGCCCATCTGCTGTTTGTCGACGATGAACCCAACGTATTGAAAGCCTTGAGGCGCTTGTTTCGCGCGCAAGAATATACCCTGCACCATGCAGAAAGCGGCGCGGACGGCCTGGAAATCCTGCGCCACCACCCCATCGATCTGATTATTTCCGACATGCGAATGCCGCAGATGGATGGCGCCGAATTTTTGACCCAGGTGGCCGAACAGTGGCCGAACACGATACGGATTTTATTGACCGGTTATGCCGATCTCGAATCGACCATTGCAGCGGTCAACAACGGCAAGATTTATTGCTACTGCGGCAAACCCTGGGAAGACAACGAGCTAAAGATTCTGGTCAATAACGCGCTCGAACAAAAACGCATGCGCGAGGAACGGCAACATTTGTTCGAGATCATCAATCAGCAGAATCAACAACTCAAGACCTTGAACGCCAGCCTGGAAGAGCAAGTCGACAAACGGACCCGGCAACTGCGTAAATCCTTGTCGATGATTGAGCAAACCCATGACGCCTTGAAAAAACAGTATGCCGAGTCCGTTAAAGCCTTTGCCAAAATCATTGAAATGCGGCCCGGCATCAAGAGCGGGCACGCCAAATACATTGCCGAAACTGCCAAGGAAGTAGCCCAGCGTCTGGAAATGGACCCAACGGAAATCAAAGATCTCATCTATGCCGCTTTGTTATTGCAAATCGGCAAAATGAATTTGCCCGATAGTTTATTGACTCTGCCGTTGATGTCGATGAACCCGCAGCAAAGAAAACGTTTTCTGAATCATGCGCAGGAAGGCCACAATCTGTTGAAAGGCATAGAGCCACTTCGCAACGCCGCCAGCCTGATCGGCCACCAATACGAATATTTCGATGGTTCCGGCCATCCCGCGGGCTTGGTAGGGCAAGCCATTCCCAAAGGCGCGCGGATTCTGGCCTTGATCAGGGATTACATCAATTATCTCGATGGCTCCATCACCGGGGTCAAGATGACGACCGCGCAAGTCAAAAACTGGTTATTGTCGAAAAGAGCCATCTTATACGACCCGGAAGTGCTGGACATTTTTCTGGCCTGGCTCAACGAGCCTGAAGCCCAGGACGATAGACCGGTGATTGAAATATCCTGGACCCAAATTCAGGCAGGCATGGAGGTTGCCGAAGTCATTTGTAACGGCGTGCTGTATATGAAGGATCAGATGTTGAACGAAAAAAATGTCGAAGACATATTGAATTTACGGCAACATGGCAAGAACTTGGTCATATGGGTGCGCTTGGGTAATGAGCGGATCAAGCAATGAAGCGGAATTCATCCATTTTCTCCAATGCTCGCCGCGATTTCGTGTTTTTTCCGTCTGCCAGCGGCGGATCGTTTACTCAAAGTCCTCCTCATCGAGAATGATCGAACCATCGCTGGCCCAATTGACCTTGGTGATGCCAGGCTCCTCGGCTTCCAGTGCCCTGAGTATGGCTTCCTTCTCGTCGAGTAATGCCTGTTGCGCGCGCACCTGGTCCGCCAATGCCCGATTTTCCAGCAAGATGCGTCTATGTTCCAGCCCATTTTCCACCGCGCTGATGATCTCCAGGGTATTCCAGGGCTTGTTGATGAAACGGAATACCTCCGCTTCGTTGATAGCCTGTTGCGCGCCGTCAAGGTCGGCATAACCGGTTAAAATCATGCGAATCGCATCCGGCTGCAGGAGTTTAAAGCGGCTTAAAAATTCGACGCCATTGATACCCGGCATGCGGTAATCGGAAATCACCAAGTCAAACCGAATCTCATGCGCCAGCAACAAACCTTCCTCGCCACTGCTGGACGTCGTCAGCCGATATTGCTTGAGCACACGCGACAAGGACTTCAGCACGTTGGGTTCATCATCGACGAGAAGGATATTAATTTCTTGTTTGTTCATATTTGCTGGACAATGGGTAAACTACACCTGAAACCGAATTTTCGTACCGAATGGCGTTCGGGGAAGTTTACAGCATAGAATTGATTCTCGGGAAAAACTGATGAATGGTCCTAGATTGCATTTTCTATACAAGTTACTGTTTCCCGATGACACCTTGATCGAGTTCCCCATTGTCGTCGAGCAAAACAGTTGCAACTTTATTCCCCAGGCTACATTCGTTCCTCCCGATTGGGCCAAACTGGAGCATGCGCAGTGCAGCAACTGCCCACTGAACCCTGTGACAACTCCATTTTGTCCGGTTGCCATCAATTTGATCCCGGTATTGAAGTTGTGCAGCGACATTCCCTCGCATAGAAATGTAAAACTAGAAGTAATTACCGCCGAACGCACCGTCAGCGGCGAAACCTCCATGCAGCGCGCGCTGAGTTCGATTTTGGGCCTGCTGATGGCGACCAGTTCCTGCCCGCATACCGAATATTTAAAGCCAATGGCTCGCTTCCATTTACCGCTTGCCAGCGAAGAAGAAACCGTCTATCGCACCACATCGATGTATCTATTGGCTCAATATTTCCTGCATCAAGACGGTCAGGCGTTCAAGCCGGATTTGGATCAATTGAAAGCCAATTATCAAAATCTGCAAATCGTCAATAAAGCCCTGGCCAAACGTCTGAAAGACGCCGTTGCCAACGATGCAACCGTCAACGCGGTGATTTTGCTGGATTTGCTCTCCAAAACAGTGACCTGGTCAATTGACGATGGACTGGATGAAATGAGGTATCTATTCAAGGGTTACGGCATAAAGCCTCCGGCAACCGGTGAATAGCGCATTCCGCGCCCTGCCCAGCCGCGATCCTCAGGTTATTTTTGCGAGCGGACTAGGCCGGCCGGCAACGAATGTGTTAATTTGCCGCCATGCCCCACGGCGCCAAGATTTCACTTCACTCTCATGGAGATCGATCATGCAAGGCGATAAAAAAGTCATCGAATATTTAAACAAAGTACTGGAAAACGAACTCACCGCTATCAATCAATATTTTTTACATGCCAGGATGTTCAAAAATTGGGGCTATCAAAAACTCAATGAAAAGGAATATCACGAGTCTATCGACGAAATGAAGCATGCCGATCGTGTAATCGAACGCATTTTGTTTTTGGAGGGACTGCCCAATTTACAAAGCTTGGGCAAACTGCTGATCGGCGAAAATCCAAAGGAAATGCTGGAATGCGACTTGAAACTGGAAAAACAGGCCATCCCGGTACTGAGGGAAGCGATTGCTCATTGCGAAAGCATTGCCGATTATGTTTCCAGGGAATTGTTCGAACATATTCTGGAAAGCGAGGAAGAGCATATCGACTGGCTGGAAACGCAACTTGAACTGATCGAGCAGATCGGCATCCAAAATTACCTGCAAGCGCAAATCTAACCGGCGAAGGCGATGGAGGCATGAACAACACCTCCATCGCATCTGGACGGACTCGGCTTCCATGGCCCAGCCTCCACCGGGCTTATCTCCGCACAGCCATAAAAAACCGCATCAGCCCCCCAACCGCGCCATTGGCCAATCTCCGCTTAACCTAGAAAAAGTTTTTACCCACGAAAGGCAAAAATCACGAATACCCTCAAGCATTTATCATCATAAATTGCGACACCCTATCGGTTAACGCATAAGGTTAATCACTCACTGATAATTTTCGTTTATTTCGTGCTTTTCGTGGACAACTGATATCTTTGGGTTTAACGAAGCATCGACGCCGGTTTTTTGATTGATTTTTCATCAAACATGCCGCACTCTTAAAGCGTGCTAATCTTTCGCTTCCATTACAACAATAAAAAAGGAAATCGCATGAAAAAATTACTCAATTACACGCTAATTGGGATTTTGGCCTTAATCCCGGTTGTCGTGATTTTGCAGATTATCTTGTTCGTAAAAGACCGCATCACCGATCTGTTTCAGTTTGTTTATGGTTATTCGGATAACTACTTCATTACCTTTTTGCTGTTTGGCTTCAGCTTTGCGCTGATCACCTATATCGGCCACCGCGTCAGCATGGGGCGCTTTTCCATCATTGCGGCCTTTGAGAAGCTGATCGAGCGGATTCCGCTGCTGAGCACGATCTATCGCGTCACCAAAAAATTGGTGCATATGATTGCGGGACATGAGTTGAAAGAGCCGCGCGAAGTGGTCTATGTCGAATATCCCAAAGAAGGTCTCTGGGTGCCTGCTTACGTCACGAACAAAGTGGATGATCGCTATGTGTTGTTTGTGCCGACTTCGCCTAATCCGACCTCCGGTTTTGCCATCATCGTGCACGAATCCAAAATCATTAAATCGGAAATGAGCATAGAACAAGTAACCAGTTTCATCATCAGTGTAGGCGCCGATTTCGAAAAGCTCGGCGAAGTCAAGCAACTGCCGCAATAATCCGCCAGTTCCCAAGTTGCTCGGCTAAATGAGTATTGAAAACTGTCACGCTGATCTGTCCCGATTTTTGCAATGGATAATAACCCAATCTACTCATTGGCCGAGTCGCTTGGTGCAAAATTGCTCAAGCGGCAGTGGCAATTAACGCTCGCGGAATCTTGTACAGGTGGCGGCATTGCTCAGGCCATAACGGATGTGGCCGGCAGCTCGGCTTGGTTCGACCGGGGCTTTGTAACATACAGTAATGCGGCCAAGGTAGACATGCTGGGCTTGCCTCCCTCGACGCTGGCTAGCTTTGGAGCGGTTAGTCAAGAAACCGCCTTGGCAATGGTTGCAGGCGCGCTGGCACACAGTGCGGCCGATCTCGCCATTGCCGTGACCGGAATTGCCGGCCCCGGTGGCGGTAGCGAGGAAAAACCCGTAGGCACCGTTTTCATCGCCTGGCAGTTGCGCGGTCACGAAGGCGCATGCGTCAGGAAGCAATTTTCGGGTGATCGCTTGTCGGTGCGCCGGCAAGTCGTGGCTTTTTGTTTGCAGCTGACTCGCGACGTCGCCGAAGGCATTGCATTAGACCCGTTTGTCGAAAAAGGCTTTAGTCCCTCCTGATCAATTACGTTAAAATACCGGCTTTGTTCAATTTGCGGGTGTTTGCGTCATGTTGAAAAAAACTCTGCTCTCAACTATTGCCGGTTTGATCTTAAGCGCGTGCGCCACCAGTCCTACCGGTAGGACACAGTTGATCTATATGCCGGATAACCAAGTCAATCAGATGGGGTTGCAGGCTTTCGATAGCATGAAAAGCAAAAATCCGGTCAGCCGCAATCCGCGTTATAACCAGTTTGCCCAGTGCGTGACTTATGCACTAACCCGCGAAACCGGCGGTCAATGGGAAGTGGTGGTGTTCGAAGACGAAACCCTGAATGCGTTTGCCTTGCCTGGCAACAAGATCGGCGTGCATACCGGTCTGATCAATCTGGTGGACAACCAGGACCAATTGGCCGCCGTGATCGGCCACGAAATCGGCCATGTCTTGTCCCGTCATAGCAACGAACGCCTATCGCAGGAAACCGCCGTCAGCACTGGTTTGGCGATGGTACAGGCCGTGGCGCAACCTCAATCCGCACTGGGACAAACTGCGTTGGGGCTGCTTGGCGTTGGCGCGGAATATGGCGTGATATTGCCTTATAGCCGCATCCACGAAACCGAAGCCGATACCATCGGTCTGGACTTGATGGCGCGCGCCGGTTTCGATCCGCGCCAAAGCATCAATCTATGGCTGAAAATGGATAAAGCCGCGCAAGGCGGCCAGCCCATCGAATTTATGTCGACGCACCCTTCGCACGGCACCCGCATCGACAATTTGAATCAAAACATGAACAAAGCCCTCCAGCTACAGCAACAAGCCTGGCAAATGGGCAAACAGCCGCGTTGCATGAAATAATGAATCCACATTTATCACAGCTGCATCCCTATCCATTCGAGAAGCTGGCAACGCTGAAACAAGGGATAGCTCCGCCGGCCGACAAGGCTCATATCGCGTTGTCGATCGGCGAACCTAAACACGCCACGCCGCACTTCATTCAAGAAGCCTTGATTCGCCACCTGCATGGGCTAACGCTGTATCCAACCACCAAAGGCTTGCCGGAGTTACGCCAGGCGATTGCCGACTGGACTTGCCACCGCTTTCAGATGTCCACCGGCAGCGTCGATTGCGAAACCCAGGTGCTGCCGGTCAATGGTACTCGCGAGGCTCTGTTTTCTTTCGTACAGGCCGTGATCGACCCACGCGATAGACCTGTCGTCATCATGCCCAATCCGTTTTACCAGATTTACGAAGGCGCGGCCTTGCTGGCTGGCGCTGAACCGTATTACTTGAATACGACAGCGGAAAATGACTATCTTCCTGACTTCGACAGCGTGCCTGAAGCCATCTGGAGACGCTGTCAACTGATCTTCATTTGCTCTCCGGGCAATCCGACCGGCACGGTGATGTCGCAAGCACAGCATGTGCAATTGCTGGCGCTGGCCGAAAAATACGGCTTTATCATTGCTTCCGACGAATGCTATACCGAGCTTTACGACGACGAGGCCAATCCGCCACAAGGATTGCTGCAAAGCGCATGGCATAGCGGCAATACCGCGTTCAAACGCTGTGTCATTTTTCAAAGTCTATCCAAGCGATCCAATGCGCCTGGCTTACGCTCCGGTTTCGTCGCCGGCGATGCCGGGGTCTTGGGGCAATATTTCAAATACCGCACTTACCACGGCTGCCCGATGCCGGTTTCTACTCAACAAGCCAGCATTGCGGCGTGGAATGACGAGGAACACGTCAAGCACAACCGCCAGTTGTACCGCGACAAATTCACCGCTTTCATCGACATCTTGCAGGATGCCTGCGAAATCAGCCGTCCGCCGGCCAGCTTTTACGTCTGGCTGAAAACACCGATGGATGATGCTGGCTTCGCCCAGAAGCTGTTCGCCGAACAAAACGTCACAGTACTGCCGGGTAGTTATTTGTCGCGCGATAGCAATGGTATCAATCCCGGCGCCAACCATGTTCGCATTGCCTTGGTTGCGCCCATCGAAGAATGCGTCGAAGCCGCGCAACGTATTAAAGAATTTTTAACAAAATAGGCTCAAGGCTAAAGGCACAGGGTGCAAACACCTTGGCCTTGAACCTTGGCCCCTGAACCTAAGAGAGCTCATGTCAAATCTGGAAACCATCATCAATGACGCGTTTGAAAACCGCGCCGAAATCAGTCCGTCCACCGTTTCCGCCGAAGTTCGAGAAGCTGTTGCCACTGCATTGAACATGCTGGACAAAGGCGAAGCCCGCGTCGCCGAGAAAAAAGACGGCGACTGGGTCACCAACCAATGGCTGAAAAAAGCCGTGCTGCTGTCGTTCCGCATCAACGAAAACAAGGTCATCGAAAGCGGCGACGTGCGCTATTACGACAAGGTGCCGACCAAATTCGGCCAATATAGCGAAGACGATTTCGCCAAAGCCGGCGTCCGCGTGGTGCCAAACGCGGTAGCCCGTTATGGCTCCTACGTCGCCCCCGGCGCCATCCTGATGCCTTCCTACGTCAACATTGGCGCCTACGTCGACAGCGGCACCATGGTCGACACCTGGGTAACCGTGGGTTCCTGCGCGCAGATCGGCAAAAACGTGCATTTGTCCGGCGGCGTCGGCATTGGCGGCGTGTTGGAACCACTGCAAGCCAACCCCACCATCATCGGTGACAACTGCTTCATCGGTGCCCGCTCTGAGATCGTCGAGGGCGTCATCGTCGAAGACAACTGCGTGGTTTCGATGGGCGTCTACATCGGCCAAAGCACCAAGATCTTCAACCGCATGACCGGTGAAGTGACTTACGGCCGCATCCCCGCCGGCTCGGTAGTGGTTTCCGGCAACCTGCCTTCCAAAGACGGCAGCCACAGCCTGTATTGCGCAGTGATCATCAAGCAGGTCGACGAAAAAACCCGCAGCAAAACCGGCATCAACGAGTTATTGAGAGACTAAAATCGCTGCTTGTCGCCCAAAGGCCGGGAAATTTCACTACCGGACTTTGGGCTTTTCGCCAGCATCGAACGCCTTTTTATAAAAAATTTAAAAATTAGTTTGACAGACCCTTAAGTGGGCTGTAATATAGCGACTTCATCACGAAGCAGCATCACTGCTTCAGAATAGAAGGTCAATATCGGGGTATAGCGCAGTCTGGTAGCGCGTCTGCTTTGGGAGCAGAATGTCGGGAGTTCGAATCTCTCTACCCCGACCAAGATTTGCGCTTGTAGCTCAGCTGGATAGAGCATCGGCCTTCTAAGCCGAGGGTCGCAGGTTCGAGTCCTGCCAAGCGTGCCATTCCTAAATTCTCATTATGGTGAGCGTAGCTCAGTTGGTAGAGCCCCGGATTGTGATTCCGGTTGTCGTGGGTTCGAGCCCCATCGTTCACCCCAATAACTTCAATAAGTTAGCGCTTTAAATGGTTGTCATGAATGATACAGTGTCAACTAAAAAACAACTTTTCCTTTTTGCCGTCTAAGCAAGATCAAAATATAAACAAAGATCGGGTATTCCGAACTGCTGTTCCTGCGGGCGATTATGCGCGTTTAGAATCTGAGGCTGTAGAGCGTAGGACTACTCTCCTTACCGATTGGCGGGGCTGATTGTCAGCGCTTATCTTGACGGCAAATTTCAGGCTTCTGAGGAACTTGCAAAATACCACTATTAGTGGCCAATTAATTTTAAAAACCACTATATCTAGTGGTTTTTGCGTAAAATTTCATAATTTTGCAAGCACCTCTTCTGATTAGCCATCCCTGAGATCAATATAATTGCACGCGTTTAGCTGGGGCTTCCAGTGGCATTTAAAGCACGTGCGGCGGCGGACGGGTCCTTCCAACCCAGAGCCGTCGCCGGCGTTGGGCAACCCCGCTTGCCCGCTTCTTCTTGCCACTGACTACCTCTTCTAAGTTGCGGTGGTTCTTTGTCTTGCTTGCCGCAAAATTCACTTTAAAAATTATTATTTTTATTTATTTTTTAATAAAAAATGATAATTTCTTTGTGTAATATCTGTAATAATGTAATTACACTTTGTTTAGGCTTGCGTATGGGCTTAGTGTCTTAGCCTCTTCCGGATGCTCCGGCGCTAGATGAGCATAACGGATAGTCATATCAAGGCTGTGATGACCTAAAATTTTCTGCAAAGTCAATATATTGCCGCCGTTCATCATAAAATGACTGGCGAACGTATGGCGTAAAACATGCGACGACTGGCCGCGCGGTAGCGTTACTTGGGCGCGATCGATGGCATTTCTAAAGGCTTTGATGGGATCTGAAAAGCTGCCGTTTTGGTTTCGTTTGGCTTATGCCCCCACAAGCAGGGAATTCTTTTTGTGTACCTATGATAACGAAAACTAGCAGTTTAAAAAATTCAAGTCATAGCCTTGCCTGGTTTGCATTGGCCGTTTCTCTTTATTGCTCCGGAACAACGACGGCCGTCGGGGACGACATGCCTGTTCCACTCCCAGAATCAAGCCAGCCCGTAATTGATAGCATTGTCGAACCTGTAAGCCTGATTCCGACAGACAATCCCATCGGCGCAATTTTGCTCAGCAAACGCCACCCGTTATTGCTCCGCGCCGATTTCACTCGCGTCAGCGACCCTGTGATTCAGATTTATCAGCATAATGGTTTTGAGCCCATTTGGTTTACCCCCCATCGCTCGGAAAAAAATCTGCAAGATTTGATCACCATCCTGAGCAATGCCTCGAGTGATGCGCTGAATCCAATCAATTACGATGTCGAGCTCATCAAGAATTCGATCGGCCAGCAAGATTTGGATAGCAATATGACAGCCAGCTACGATGTGGCCTTGACCGTATCGTTAGTACGTTACTTGCAGGACTTGCGGCATGGGCAAGTCGATCCGCGCAACGCCCAGTATCCCGTACATATTGCCCCCAAACCATCGTTGGACATTGCCGGCTTGCTGAAGCAAAATCTGGCGTCTCAAACATTGACTGAACTGGTAGGCCAGTTCGAGCCCAAGGCCAAGCAATACCAACAGCTCAAGCAAATTTTGCATCACTTTCAACAGCTGAAGCTTCAAAATGATGTGGGTGAATTCAAGCCGAAAAAAATGCTGCGCCCAGGCGACCATCATGCCCAAATTCCCATCCTACGCCAGCGCCTAACATTGATGGGTGTACTTAGGGCCAGCAACGATAGCGATAGCGGACTTTACGACAACGATCTGGTCGACGCCGTCAAGACTATTCAGCAACAACAGGGCTTAAAAGCCGATGGCGTGATTGGCCCTGCCACCCTGGCATTATTCAAGCAATCCCATGGCGATGAAATCCCCAGGATTGAACTGGCCATGGAACGTGCTCGCTGGATTCCGGACCCAAGCGACGGTCCAATGATCATGGTCAACATACCCGCATTTGAACTGTGGGCATTCAATTCCGCTGACGATCCCAATCCGCTGAACATGAAAGTGATCGTCGGCAAAGCGCCGGACAAACAAACGCCGATACTCTGGGAAGAAATGAAGTATTTGGAATTCATGCCGTACTGGAATATTCCAATGACCATCTTCAAGAAAGAAATCCTGCCGAAGGCAGCCAACAATCAAGGTTATTTAGCCAGCCAGGATATAGAACTGGTTCGGCATCAAAATAGCGAGGCTTCAGGCGGAGGCAGTTACATTCGCGCCCGGCAGCGCCCAGGCAAGAAAAACCCGTTAGGGCGGGTGAAATTCGTATTCCCGAATAACGCCGACGTTTATTTACACGACACACCCAGCAAGGCGGCATTCAACCGCCCTCGTCGTGATTTGAGCCATGGCTGCGTGCGAGTATCGGAACCGGAACGCTTGGCGGAATTCGTATTGGGGGAACAGCTGGGCTGGGACACGGAAACCATCAAACAAGCCATGTCTGCTTCCAAGACACGCCATGTCACCCTTAAACGCGCGATCCCCGTGTTGTTTTATTATGGCACCACGTTTGTCGACCATGAAAATCAGTTGCATTTCTACCCCGACATTTACGGACAGGATGAACAACTGAAACAAGCTCTCAACAAACTACAATCACCCGTCCTGGTCAAATCTGACGCCAGTAATCAGTTGGCCAAGAGCAATACATCGGAACTGCTATCCAGCCCGTAAACGAGACTGCCATAACACACAAAATGCAGATTGAGCTGGCTTAACCTAACAAAATCATAATGTTAGGCTTCATTGCCATCAACAGAATCTCTTTTAAGGATTTGGTTGAAAATAATTTCCCGCACTCGGGGCTCATCGTTCCCATGCTCCGCGTGGGAATGCAGCCTGAAGCGCCCTGCGGTTCGGGATGCTAGAGTGTCCCTGAGCAGGCTTCCACGCGGAGCATGGGAACCAAAAGCGGAAGTTATTTCTGACGAAATCCTAACTCGGACCCAGGCATCGGCCGGCAAGGCTATCGTGCTCCTTGGCTGCTTTCGTGCCTTTCCGGGTTTAGCCCCAACCATAGCCAAACACCGATCGCTATCGCCAACCAGATGCTGACCAACGGCCCCACTACACCATCGTAGCTACTGACCAGATACAGGTAAGCGGCGTCAGAATTGACGTTGAAGAGATCCTTGCTGAGCTTGATTTGCCAGACCCAGCCGGCATGACAGCCTATGCAAAGCCCCAAGCTTTGCGGCACTTGAGTCCGAATGACGGCCAGAAAAGCACCGACGAAAAACAGCGCAATCAGTGCACTGATGATTTCCGGATTCAACCAGTTGGCGAACGCTTCCGCCATCAATTCAAAACCGCTGAAGACTGTTTGCTGCTCGTAAGGAATCTGGGTTTTGCTTTTCAGGAAATGCAGCGCCGCGAAATACAGCGAGCCTAGGCCTATCGCCAACCACACGGGCAAATAGCGGCGCAACAGGCTTAACAACAAGCCGCGGAACAGCAGCTCTTCGCCGATTCCGATCAACAGCGACAACAATAATCCCAAGCCCATGCGCTCGACCAGTTTGCCCGCCGTCCAATGCCGGCTAGAGTCCCAAACGTGCACATCCAACGCATACAGCGTCAGCAGCACCGGCAACAAGGTCAGCAGGCCCAGCAACAAGCCTTGACCCAATTGATTGAAAAACGCACGCGGCGGGGCAAAGCCCAGTTCGCCCCAGCTAAAGCCCAGTTTTTTCCGCAGCGGAAACACACCTATCAACAACAAGATCAAGGTCAGCTTGCTGACCGTCTTGTGCAGCGGCAGCAGGTCGCCGAACAGCTGCAACAAACCAAAACCCAGCAGACTGGCGCCAGCCGCCAGCAGCAGCAACCAAACCAAAGGCGCCAGCGCGACGATCCAGGCCATCAGCGAAAATCCCCCCACAGCGTTTGCACCGCGCTCAAAGCCGACAGCACGGCGGTTTC
Source organism: Methylomonas rapida (assembly GCF_024360925.2). NCBI lineage: Bacteria > Pseudomonadati > Pseudomonadota > Gammaproteobacteria > Methylococcales > Methylococcaceae > Methylomonas > Methylomonas rapida. The sequence continues at coordinate 4,053,544 of NZ_CP113517.1, forward strand.
AGTGCGTAAAATGCGCGCGCCCATCCGCACCGGCACGAAGCCGGCGGCCTTGGCGATTTGCCGCTCCGCGTCGCTGAAACCGCCTTCCGGGCCAGACAGCAGCGTGATTTGGCTATCGCTTGGCTGCAGATCGGCCAGGGTTAGCTCGGCATAAGGATCGAGAAACACCTTCAAGCCTCGCGGCCGTTCAACCCAGTCGGATAATTCGGCGATGTTGCCCAACAGCGGCAAGCAGGTGCGGCCGGATTGCTCGGCGGCATGGCGGACGATGCCGTGCCAATGCTGCCAGCGTTGCTGTTTTTTGTCGTCGTTGAGTTTGGTGACGCAGCGTTCGGTCAGTAGCGGCGTCAATTCGGCCACGCCCAATTCCACGGCCTTTTGCACGGCCCAATCCATGCGGTCGCCGCGCGAAATGCCCATGCCCAAACAAACCCGCAGCGGCGACTCTACGTCGCGCGCCGAGAAAGCTTCGATTTCGACGCGCACGTTTTTGCGGCTGACTTCGCTGAAACGGCTGGCATATTCCCCACCCAGGCCGTTGAACAGCACAATCGCGTCGCCGGCTTTCAGCCGCAACACCGACCGCACGTAATGCGCCGCGTCGTCGTCCAGTTCGATACAGCCGCCAGCGTTCAAGGCCGCATTCACATATAATCGGGATACGCGCATCAGTCTTGCGTCGCCCGTTGTATGCCTTGCCAAGCTACGTCCGCCATCCGTTCTATCTCCTGTTCGTTGATCACATAAGGCGGCATAAAATAAATGACATTGCCTAGCGGACGCAACAGCACGCCCTGCGACAGGGCATATTGATAGACTTTCAATCCGCGCCGCTGCTGCCACGGATAAGCTTCGCGCGTCAGTTTGTCTTTGACCATCTCGATGGCCATGATCATGCCGGTTTGCCGCACCTCGGCCACATGTGGATGTTCTTTGAAACGCTCGGCGGCTTTGGCCATGATCTGTGCCAAATGCCGGTTACGGCCCAGCACGTCCTGGCTCTGGAAAATACCTATCGTCGCCAGCGCTGCCCGGCAAGCCAGTGCGTTGCCGGTGTAACTGTGCGAATGCAAGAATGCTGTCAGGTTTTGGTAATCGTCGTAAAAAGCCTCGTAGACCTTGTTGCTGGTCAGCACCGCCGACAACGGTAAATAGCCGCCGGTCAGCCCCTTGGACAAGCACAAAAAATCCGGGCTGATGCCGGCCTGTTCGCACGCGAATAAAGTCCCGGTGCGGCCGAAACCGACGGCGATTTCATCAGCGATCAGATGCACGCCGTATTTATCGCAGGCCTCGCGCAGCAATTTCAAATACACGGGATCGTACATGCGCATGCTGCCGGCGCATTGCACCAAGGGCTCGACGATCACCGCGCACACTTCATCGGCATGCTTGGCCAGCGTGTTTTCCATGTCGGCGAAACGGCGAAGCGAATAATCCCGCCAGCTCTCGCCGGCTTCGCGATGGTAACAATCCGGGCTGGGCACCGTGATGACATCCATCAGCAACGGCCCGTAAGTTTCCTTGTACAAGGCCACGTTACCAACCGCCAGCGCGCCCAGGGTTTCGCCGTGGTAACTGTTTTCCAGCGTGACAAATTGGGTCTTTCGGGTTTGCCCCAGGTTGCGCCAGTAATGAAAGCTCATCTTCAATGCGACTTCGATCGCCGACGAGCCGTTGTCGGCATAGAACACTTTGTCCAGATTCGGCGGCGTGATCTCGACCAGCTTTTCCGCCAGCTCCAGTGCCGACTCATGCGTGAAGCCACCGAGGATGACATGCTCCAAGGTATCGAGCTGGGCCTTGACGGCCTGGTTAATTATCGGGTTACAGTGCCCGAACAAATTGACCCACCAGGAACTGATGGCGTCCAGATAACGCTTGCCGTCGAAATCCTCCAGCCAGACGCCTTGGCCGGACTTGATCGGGATCAAGGGCAATTGCTCGTGATCCTTCATTTGCGTGCAAGGGTGCCAGAGTACGGCGAGATCGCGCCGGGCGATGAGTTGATTGTTTGTCATGCAGGAAGATTACAATAAACCTAAAAACATCAGTAGTCCACGAAAGACACGAAATAAAACAGATGGTTACGTCACTTGATTTAGTTACCCGCAAGGTGTCGGCTTTTTGAGCAATAACTTTTTGAAACTGTTCGTGATTTTTGTGTGTTTCGTGGACCAAATGATTTTTATAGGATAAATCCAGTGGCCTGAGAACGCAATTGCCTCGTTTTTGTTCACGATACAGGTTACTCTCCTCACGTTCCGGCGAACCCCCAGTGGACAGGCACAAAAAAGGGGCTTTCGCCCCTTTCTTTTGGATGGGAAAACGCTCAATAACGATAATGATCCGGCTTATAAGGCCCTTCGACCGGTACGTTGATATACGCGGCCTGTTCGGCAGTCAATTGAGTCAGTTTCACGCCGATTTGCGCCAAATGCGAACGGGCGACTTTCTCGTCCAGTTTTTTCGGCAATACGTAAACCTTGTTTTCATATTGGTCGGCATTATTCCATAGCTCGATTTGCGCCAACACCTGGTTACAGAACGAGTTGGACATCACGAAGCTGGGGTGACCGGTCGCGCAACCCAGATTCACCAAACGGCCTTCCGCCAACACGATGATGCGTTTGCCGTCCGGGAAAATCACGTGATCCACCTGCGGCTTGATGTTTTCCCAGGTGTATTGACGCAACGAAGCGATATCGATTTCGGAATCGAAATGACCGATGTTGCAAACGATGGCCTGGTCGCGCATGGCCTTCATGTGCTCGTGCGTAATGACGTGCACGTTGCCGGTCGCAGTCACGAAGATGTTGCCAACTGAAGCAGCTTCATCCATGGTCACGACGCGATAGCCTTCCATTGCCGCTTGCAATGCACAAATCGGATCGATTTCGGTGATCCAGACGGTCGCCCCCAAGCCGCGCAAGGATTGCGCGCAGCCTTTACCGACATCGCCATAGCCGCAAACCACCGCGATCTTGCCAGCCACCATCACGTCGGTCGCGCGCTTGATGCCATCGACCAGGGACTCGCGGCATCCGTATAGATTGTCGAATTTGGATTTGGTGACGGAATCGTTGACGTTGAACGCCGGCACTTTCAGCGTACCTTTCGCGACGCGCTCGGTCAGGCGTAATACGCCGGTCGTGGTTTCTTCCGACAGACCTTTGACGTCGGCCATCAACTCGGGAAACTTGTCGTGCATCATGTTGGTCAGGTCGCCGCCGTCGTCCAGAATCATGTTCGGACGCCAGCCGTTCGGCCCCAGAATGGTTTGTTCGATGCACCATTCGGCTTCGGCTTCGGTTTCGCCTTTCCAGGCGAAAACCGGAATGCCGGCCGCCGCAATCGCCGCCGCGGCGTGATCCTGGGTCGAGAAAATATTGCAGGAAGACCAGCGCACTTCGGCGCCCAATGCGGTCAATGTCTCGATCAAAACCGCAGTCTGAATGGTCATATGCAGACAACCGGCGATGCGCGCGCCTTTCAAGGGTTGCGAAGCGCCGTATTCGGCGCGCAAAGCCATCAGGCCCGGCATTTCAGTTTCGGCGATCTTGATTTCCTTACGGCCCCATTCGGCCAAAGCCATATCGGCTACTTTGTAATCGGTTTGAGTCATGGTGATTCCTGATTAAATGCCGGCCGCATCTCTCAATGCTTCGGCTTTGTCGGTTTTTTCCCAGCTGAAAGTGGCTTCGTTACGGCCAAAGTGACCGTAGGCCGCAGTTGGGCGGTAAATCGGTTTCAACAAGCCCAGTTGCGCGATCAGGCCTTTCGGGCGCAAATCGAAGTGTTCACGCACGATCTTGACCAGCTTATCTTCCTCGATCTTGCCGGTGCCGAAGGTTTCGATGCTAATCGAAGTCGGCTCTGCCACGCCAATCGCGTAAGACACCTGAATTTCGCAGCGTTCGGCAAGGCCTGCCGCGACGATATTTTTCGCCACATAGCGCCCCATATAGGCCGCCGATCTATCCACTTTGGAAGGATCTTTGCCGGAGAATGCTCCGCCGCCGTGACGCGCCATGCCGCCGTAGGTATCGACGATGATCTTACGGCCGGTCAGACCGCAGTCGCCGACGGGACCGCCGATGATGAATTGACCGGTCGGGTTGATGAAATATTGGGTGTCCTTGTGCAACCATTCCGCCGGCAATGTAGGCAGAATGATTTCATCCATTACCGCTTCTTCCAGCAATTTGCCGCCGACTTCCGGCGAGTGCTGGGTCGACAACACCACCGCGTCAATCGCGACCGGTTTGTTGTTTTCGTAGCGGAAAGTGATCTGGCTTTTCGCGTCCGGACGCAACCAAGGCAGGGTTTTGTTTTTGCGCAATTTGGCCTGTCTTTCCACCAAACGGTGAGCATAAGTAATAGGCGCAGGCATGAACACGTCGGTTTCGTTGCTGGCATAACCGAACATCAGCCCCTGGTCGCCAGCACCTTGCTCGTGGTTTTCAGATTCATCGACGCCCATCGCGATGTCGGCGGACTGTTTGCCGATCGCGTTCAAGACCGCGCAGCTGTTGCCGTCGAAACCGATGTCGCCATGATCGTAGCCGATTTCGCAGACTACCTTTCTGACCAGCTCTTCCATGTCAACCCAGGCACTGGTGGTGATTTCCCCCGCCAGCAATACCATCCCGGTTTTTACCAGAGTCTCACAAGCCACCCTGGAACGCGGGTCTTGCGCCAACAAGGCATCGACAACCGCATCGGAAATCTGGTCGGCCACTTTATCGGGATGACCTTCGGATACGGACTCTGAGGTAAAAAGGTAGTTTTTATTCACGGTGACACACCTCGCAAAAAATAGTGTGGATATAGAAAAGGCCGTTCAACACGGCCTTGGGATTATGGTGGGCCCTGTAGGACTTGAACCTACGACCTGCCGATTATGAGTCGGAAGCTCTGACCAACTGAGCTAAGGGCCCTAAAAGGTTTATTCGCCATCAAGGAAACAACGCAATTGCTCGGAGCGCGAAGGATGGCGCAATTTCCTGAGCGCCTTGGCTTCGATTTGACGAATCCGTTCACGGGTGACGTCGAATTGTTTGCCAACTTCTTCCAGCGTATGGTCGGTATTCATATTGATACCAAAACGCATGCGCAGCACTTTTGCCTCTCTTGCGGTCAATCCAGCCAGCACATTTTGGGTGGATTCGCGAAGGCCGGCGATTGTAGCAGATTCCACCGGGGATAGCATCTTGGAATCTTCGATAAAATCACCCAAATGCGAATCTTCGTCGTCGCCAATCGGGGTTTCCATCGAAATCGGCTCCTTGGCGATTTTCAATACCTTACGGATCTTGTCTTCCGGCATTTCCATGCGCTCGGCCAATTCTTCAGGAGTCGCTTCGCGGCCAAGTTCCTGCAAAATCTGCCTGGATACGCGATTGAGCTTGTTGATCGTTTCTATCATGTGCACAGGAATCCGGATGGTTCGGGCCTGATCGGCGATCGAACGAGTAATCGCCTGACGTATCCACCAAGTGGCATAAGTCGAGAATTTATAACCGCGGCGATATTCGAATTTATCCACCGCTTTCATCAGGCCGATATTGCCTTCCTGAATCAAATCCAGGAACTGCAAGCCGCGATTGGTGTATTTCTTGGCAATCGAGATCACCAAGCGCAGGTTGGCCTCGATCATTTCCTTCTTCGCGCGCCTGGCCTTGGCCTCGCCCAACGAGATGTTGCGGCAAATATTTTTCAAGACCGAAATGCTCAAGCCATACTGAGATTCGATAGCCGCCAGCTTTTGCTGCGCCGCCTTGATTTGCTCCTGATTGGCCTGCAGGACCTCTGCAAACTGAGGATGCGCAGCAGCGAACTGCGCCAGCCAATCAAGATTGGCCTCGTTTTCGGTAAAGGCGTTGATGAAATCCCGCCGAGGCACTTTGGCTTTTTTGACGCACAAATCCATCACCCGCCTCTCCTGCTCACGAATGGCAACGATCAAGTCATCGGCAATGGTGGTCATTTTTTTCAGATACTGGGGAGTCCACTTGAACTGAGAAAAGATTTCACTGAGCGCGTCAAAAGCCTTCTCGGCCTTGTCATGCCCATAACCGTGCTTTTTCACCGCGGACATCGCGGACTTTAAAGCCTTTTTCAACAGATCGACTTTTTCCTTGACCTCATGATAATCGACCGCCTTGACCTCATCTTCCTCCGTGGCGGTAGCCGCTTCCTCCTCGTCGGGCGCATCGATATCGATGTCGTCGGCAACCGCCACCTCTTCTTCGTCGAGATCAGTGTAATCGACGAAACCCTGCACCAAGTCGCCCAATCGCATACTGGATTCTTCATCCGCGACCAAATCAAAGGTTTCGATGAACGATTCCACGATGAATCCAGAACGCGCGATTGCGCCGACCACTTGACGCTGACCTTCTTCGATACGCTTGGCGATTTTCAGCTCTTGCTCGCGAGTCAACAATTCGACGGAGCCCATTTCCCGCATGTACAGCCGTACGGGGTCGGTGGTCCGGCCAAACTCGCTGTCGACCGATGCCAATGCCGCGACTTCGGCCACCTCTTCCTCATCGTCAACGGAGACAACGGTATCCGCGGTGATCAAGGAGTCATCGTCATCCGGCGCAACTTCATACACCTGAATGCCCATGTCATTGATCATGCCGATAATATCGTCAATCTGCTCAGGATCAATGATATCGCTAGGCAAATGGTCATTGACCTCGGCGTAGGTCAAATAACCTTGCGCCTTGCCTTTTGCTATCAGTTGTTTAAGTTGAGATTGCTGTTGTTCTTGATTCATTCTTTACTCACAATACGTTTTCAGCACCAAGCGCCGCAGAACAGAGCATTATAGCCTTAAATTGTAATTCGGTCATCTATAAGCGTTCTCTAAGCAACGCCCGCAACACTTGTTTTTCTTCGGCATTCAAACCCTCTCGACCTTCCTTGGCCAGCAATTCGGTTAATTTTTCTTGTCTGGACTGTTTCAACAATTGAATCACAGCCCCGAAAAACTCGGCCTCTTCCCCTCCCTCCGGAATATCAAGCTCCACCCCAGCCAAGGCGTTGACCGTTTTCTCATAAGATGACCCACGATAAGCCTCCAACAAGATTGCGCCATTTTCCGGTTTTTCAAGGGCTATTCTGCGCAAAACGTCTTCAAGCAACTCCTGGCCCGCAAACTTCAACCCCTCCAGACTCAAATGCCGCTGCGCAAGTACCTGCGCCAATTCAGGCCGCTGTATCAACAAAGCCAGCACTCTGCGTCCCAGGCTTGGCCGCTGCGTTTTCGCTTTGCCGACTTTCCCCTGAAACTGCCGATTAAGTGTAGACGGTTTTTCAGGAAGCTCCACAACTCGAGACCCCGCCAGCTCCCTCAGTCGTCGCCACATCATGTCCTTGAAATAGCCAGGCGGAATTTTTTCCACTTGCGGCCTGGCTGCGGTCATCAACTGCGACCGCCCCTCGATACTGGACAAATTCAATGGCCCCGCCAAAAAATCAAAAAAATAATCGGACAATACTTGAGCCTGCTCGATACGCTGCTCAAACCCAGCCTTTCCCTCGTCGCGAATCAATGAATCCGGATCATGACCTTGCGGCAACAGCATGATCTTGATTTGCCGGCCATCCCGCAAACAGGACAGCGCGGCATCCACCGCCTTCCACGCCGCCTGCCGCCCCGCATTATCGCCATCAAAGCAAAACACCAGCTCCGAGGCATAGCGAAACAGCATATCGATTTGGGTTTTGGAGGTTGCCGTACCCAGCGTCGCCACGACGTTTGCTACACCATACTGCGCCAGCGCAATCACATCCATATAACCCTCGACGATCAAAATGCGCTCAGGCCGTGACTTTTTTTGCAGCAACTCGCAAAGACCGTAGAGCTCCTTGCCCTTGGAAAATATCGCCGTCTCGGGAGAATTGAGATATTTGGGCAACGAGTCATCCAGTACCCGACCACCAAAACCGATCACGCGCTTGCGCTTATCCCGTATCGGAAACATCAAGCGACCACGGAACCGGTCGTAGACCTTGCCATCCTCCCTAACAACCAGCATGCCCGCATCAATCAACGCGTCGCGTTCGAAGCGACCCAACAGCACATCCCAAGCCTGCGGCGCATACCCCAAGCCAAAATCGCGAGCCACCTCGCCGCTGACACCACGCGCTTTCAAATAATCGACTGCAATCCTGCCATCGCCAGTGCGTAACTGATCCACATAAAAAGCAGCAACATCCTCCAGCACCGCATAGAGCCGGGTAAAATCCTCCTTATCAGACGCCGAAAAATCACCCCCTATCTCGCGAGGCACATCGACACCGACGAATGCCGCCAAATCCTCGACAGCCTCGACAAAACCCAAATGACTGTAATCCATCAGAAAGCTTATGGCATTCCCACTCGCGCCGCAGCCAAAACAGTGATACATCTGCTTGCCACGACTAACTGAGAAACTCGGCGTTTTTTCGGTATGAAACGGACAACGGGCAACAAAATTGCTGCCAGTTTTTTTCAGAGGAACGTGCGAATCGATCAGATCGACGATATCGACCCGCACCAATAGATCATCTATGAATTGCCGGGGGATCCTGCCGGACATATTACCGACAACGGAACGGCGATTTATGCTGGAAAACCAGCCTTGATTCTTGCGCTGACCAGCGCCATGTCGGCGCGACCTTGCATTTGCGGCTTCAGAATGGCCATCACCTTGCCCATATCCTTGACGGATTCGGCACCGGTCTCGGCAATCGCTTTCGCCACCATGTCATCGATTTCGGCCTCGTTCAAAGCCTGCGGCAAGAAATCTTGAATCACCAAAATTTCCGCCTCTTCGACTTCCGCCAAATCGATGCGATTGGCATCGCGATACTGCTTGATCGACTCGCGCCGCTGCTTCAACATCTTGTCGAGCACCACGATGACTCTGGCATCATCCAGCTCGACGCGCTCATCGATCTCGACCTGCTTGATGGCAGCCAGGATCATGCGTATCACGCCCAATCTGGCTTTATCGCCACTCTTCATCGAGGTCTTCATATCCTCCTTGATACGCTCCTTTAATGCATCCATAACCAAGCCTTAGGCTTGCGGACGACCGCGGCGCAGGTTTTTCAATGCATAACGCTCGCGCGCCAATTTTTTCAAATGACGTTTGACGGCCGCTGCACCTTTGCGTTTACGCTCGGTGGTCGGTTTTTCATAAAACTCACGGCGGCGCACTTCAGCCAATACACCGGCCTTTTCACAAGCACGTTTGAAACGGCGAATAGCAATATCAAAATGTTCGTTTTCTTTAACTTTAACTGATGGCATTATCAAAAATCCGAAGTGTGTTAGTATCTTAAAAATTCTTCAGGCAAAAACCCGCCCTGTAAAACCGACCGATTATACCGATAAAAAACTTTTATTCAAAAAATTTAATGTACGTTTTAGGCATAGAAACCTCATGCGACGAAACCGCGGTCGCCATTTACCATGCCGATAAAGGCCTGATCTCCCACACCCTGCATAGCCAAGTCCAGACTCATAACGAATACGGCGGTGTAGTCCCAGAACTGGCCTCGCGCGACCATGTCCGCAAACTCATTCCACTAGTCAAACAAGCTTTGCGCGACAGCGAACTGACAGCCCCCAACATCAATGGCATCGCCTATACCGCGGGCCCGGGGCTGATGGGCGCATTATTGGTCGGCGCCGCCACCGCGCGTAGTCTGGCGTGGGCCTGGCAAGTCCCGGCCGTTGCCGTGCACCACATGGAAGGCCATTTACTAGCCCCCATGCTGGAAGACAATCCACCACACTTCCCGTTTGTGGCGCTATTAATCTCGGGCGGACACACATTATTGATCGAAGTCACAGGCATAGGCCAATACCGACTACTGGGTGAATCGCTGGACGACGCGGCCGGCGAAGCCTTCGACAAGACCGCAAAATTGCTTGGACTCGATTATCCCGGCGGCCCCGCGCTGTCAAAATTGGCCACACGAGGCAAGGCGCGCTTTCACTTTCCACGCCCGATGACGGACAGACCCGGACTCGATTTTAGTTTTAGCGGCCTGAAGACGTTCACGCTCAACACGTTCCAAAACAGCGATCAAACCGAACAAGACAAAGCCGACATTGCCTTCGCCTTTCAACAAGCCATGGCCGAAACGCTCGCCTTCAAATGCAAGCGCGCATTACAGCAAACCGGCTTAAAAACGCTGATAGTCGCCGGAGGCGTCAGTGCGAATCATGAAATCCGCCGACAATTGCAGCAAATCTGCGAAAAGGAAGGCGCCGGGATTTATTTCCCTCGCCCGGAGTTTTGCACCGACAACGGCGCCATGATCGCCTATGCCGGCTGCCAGCGCCTACAGGCAGGCCAATCACAAGGCCTGGATATTTTCGCCCGCCCGCGCTGGCCGATGAACGAACTGCTAGGCCTGAATCAGGATTCCTGACCCGCCAGCAAACGCTGGATATTGCCCTTATGCCGCCACAATAAAATCAGCGATATCGATACGAAAGTCAGCAACAAATTCACATCACCCACGATCAACCAGACGTACAACGGCGCCAATGTCGCCGCCACGAGCGCAGATAGCGACGAAATCTTGCCGATTTTGTAAACCACGAACCAGGTTCCAGCGACCGCCAGGCCCAGCAACGCATGCACCCCCAGCATGACACCGAACGAAGTCGCCACGCCCTTACCGCCTTTGAATTCAAAAAAGATCGGATACAAATGCCCCAAAAACGCCGCAAACACGACCGCTGACAACACCAGACTGTTGACGCCCATGGCATGCGCCAACAGCACCGGCAACAGACCTTTCAATGCGTCGCCGGCCAAGGTAATCGCCGCCGCCTTTTTACCGCCGATACGCATGACATTGGTCGCACCAGGATTGCCCGAACCATTTTCCCTAGGATCGGCCAAGCCCATCATCCGGCAGACGATAATCGCGCTGGACACCGATCCCGTTAAATACGCCAAAGGCACGAGCAACCACTCCATCATTCAATCAACCTCTCTCATCAAAACTTGTACACTCGAGCCATTTACTCGATACTGATATAACAAAAATATAATAACCGGAAAGCACACATGGACATCATCTTTTTAGGCGGACTCGAAATCGAAACCGTGATTGGTATTTACGATTGGGAACGCAAGATCAAACAAAAAATCTTCCTGGATATCGAAATGGCTTTTGACATCAAGAAAGCCGCCGAGACCGACGACATTACCTTTACCCTTGATTACAAAACCGTTTCCGACCGCATCGTTTCGTTTGTCGAAGCCAGTGAGTTCTATTTAGTTGAGACTCTGATAGAAGAAATCGCCAACATCCTGCTCAAGGAATTCCCGATTCCCTGGGTAAAAATCATTCTGAACAAGAAAGGCGCCATCAGCCGCGCGCGCGACGTCGGCATCATCATCGAACGCGGACGAAAATAGCATGCCCATAGGATATATCAGCATCGGCAGCAACATCGACAAGGAAGTCAACATTCCATCCAGCCTGACAGCCCTGGCGCATGCGTTCGGCACGCTAACAATATCCAGCATTTATGAAACCGAAGCCGTGGGTTTTGTCGGCGACAGTTTTTATAATTTGATCGTGCGGTTTGAATCCAATCTCACTGCCAAAGAAGTCGCCAAGATATTACGGCAAATCGAGCTAGACCATGGCCGCACCCGCGAATCGCAGAAATTTTCCGCGCGCACCCTGGATTTAGACTTGATTTTATATGGCGATCAGATCATCAGCGACGGGCGCTTACAAATTCCACGCGACGAAATCGAGCGCTACGCGTTTGTGCTGGAACCGCTAGCCGAAATCGCCCCACAAGAAAAACACCCGATCAGCAGGAAAACCTACCAAGAACTCTGGCAGGCATTCGACAAAACCGGCTTGAAACGGACGAAAATAAACCAACACGATTCAAGAGAATAGCGTTCTGCCACCATCAACCGTCAGAACGTGACCTGTAATGTAATCGGCTTCATTGACCAAAAAGCGCATGGCCTTTGCAATATCATCGACCTCGCCGCAACGGCGTAAAGCAACTTTTTGCAGAATCTCTTGTTGCCGAGCCTCGTTCAGCTCATGCTCGGGCCATAGAATAGCCCCCGGCGCCACGGCATTGACGCGCACGTCAGGCGCCAGCTCTTTTGCCAGACATTTGGTCATCGCAACCAGCCCCGCCTTGGCAATACTGTACACAGGAAAGCCCAACAAACCTTTTTCCGCATGAATATCGACGATATTGACGATACAACCCTTTCGCCGCGCCAGCGACGGCACCAGGGCCTGAGACAGGAAAAAAGGCGCTTTTAGATTACTACCCAATAGTGCATTCCAATCCTGCTCCGTCACCTCGCCGACTTTTCCGCCATAAAATAGCGAAGCATTGTTGACCAATACATCGACCCCCCCGCTGATTGCCAAGCCCCATTCTGCCAATGCAGCCACTTGACTCAAATCCAACAAATCGGCTTGCTGCAAATGCGCCGAATGGGGGCGCAAGACGTTCAATTCGTTCACCAACGACTGCGCCGGCGCCTGTGACGTATGATAATGCAGCAGAACATCATAGCCCTCTTGGTGCAACAAGCGCGCACAAGCCGCGCCGATGCGCCGAGCAGCTCCGGTAATCAGCGCGACTTTTGGCATTGGCTACTTCACTGAACCGGAGCAACACTCGCAATCAGCTTTTTACGAATCAAATAGCAAGCTCCCACGGCGCAAACGACTGGCATCTGCGTCAACAAAAACTCCACCACGGAATGCTTGGGCACTGCATCCGCCAGCGGAATGACGAGCAAAAATTTCGCGAGCCACCAGGTCAGCCAATAACCGATCAACCCAATGATCGACCAATTAATAACCGGCCCGTTATTATTTTTGGCCGCCAAATAAAACCAAATCAGCGTCAGAATGCCAAACAGTTTAGCCAGAAACAACATATCCCCTTCCCCTTTAATTATTGTCAGTAAACCAAATACCCACCAGTCGGGCAATGTAATCAAATTGACTCAAAACAGCAACTATAACCGGGACTTGCACCCAGGACACCCGTACTTTCTCAAGCAAACACAACGCTTGGCGCATCGCAATACGGCACTAGCCGTCCATTGCAAACTTCAAAGTTACAAACGCAACACATATAATCGCCGATCATTCCAATAATAAATGACGAGGAGGGGTATCGTGCAAACGATTAAAATTTTCGCAGCATTACTAGCGCTGGGCTTTGGCCACATATCCTGGGCACAATCAACCGGCCATATCGGTCACGGCGGGGGCGGCGATGGTCCATCGTGTGTCAAGGCCAAAATCAGCCGATATAATCCCGAACATATGGCTAGCGTCGCGCCCGGCTCGGAGTTTTCGTTCGTTGCCTCCGGCAGCAATGGCCCCGGCCATATTCACGTCAGCATCAAACAGCAACCCATCGACGTAGAGATCGAAGACAAGGAAACTTTCTATTTGGTCAAAGGAAAGCTGCCTGAAGACATCAAAAACACCGTGGTGCGCATTTCAGTGGCGATCAAATCCAAAGTCAGCAAATGCGACACGGAAGGCGGCTGGCTATTGAAGGTCACGGAATAAATCTTTACACAACATGGCCGCTCTCGCCTGACAAGGCGGCCATGATTCGATCAATCCCACTCAAACAAGGTCCATAGATTGATGTTGCTGTGCTTATCCAGATCATTTTTCTTGACATCCATGCGCTCATCACCGTTGGTATCGAGTAGATAGTAAGGCGGTCCTACTTGCGGCACCACCTTGATCATATAAAGCTTGCCATTTCTACGATATTCCTGAACGGTATCCTTACCCTTGCGGATGATCGTAATATCGGGCTCCATTTCTTCCCCGGATTGAACGCGCTGCGGCAATTCCGGCGGTTCGGGGACCGCCGGCGGCTCATCCGACACGCCATCCCCTGGGCCAGATTGAGCCCATGTAACCAGCGGAGGCAGCAACAGCAGACTAAAAATCAAAAAACGCAACATTCTATTCTCTGGACAAGTCTTATCGGGTAAGCATGATAAACCAGTTTTACGATTGCCGTAGCCTATAAAACATAAAATCAGCCCGCATAAAAAAACCAATACTCCCGTGAAGGAGTATTGGCTTTATTGGTTTATCTACAGATCAATCAGGCTTGTTTACGCAAATACTTTTCCACGCCCGTGCTTCTGACAAATCCCGCGTCTTCGCTCTGCGCCTGTCTAGCCATGTAACGTTCCACACCGGATACCGGCGCAACCTCTCTGGCCAAGGCACTCTGCTTGGAGACATACCTGGATACACCGGTCACCTCGGCGCTATCCTTCTCTTGCAACTCTTGACGCAGCACATATTTGCTGACCGTGCTGATTTCTACTGTCGGCTTGAAGACGAGTCGCTGTTTCGCAATATACCTACTAACACCGGTCAAAGGCTCTTGATAGCGCGCCAAAGTCGCTTGTTTTGCCAGATATTTGGCGACGCCGCTCATGGGCTCGGCCTGGCTTTGCAATTGGATCTGCCTGGCCAAATAGCGCGCAACGCCGGTTGGCTTTTCCTGTACCGAAGCCGCCTGCTTAGCCAGGTATCTTTCGACCCCGGAGCCTTGGAATACTTCTTCGGTAGACTCAGGCAACGCAGCCTGCTCTTCAGCCTGCTCGGCCTGTTGTCGAGCTTTTTCCTGTTGCATTCTTGCCTCTTCTTCCAGATACCTAGCCACTACGGCGGCGGCTGCCGCTTTTTTCGCCAACACGGCCTGTTCAGCCAAGAATTTGGCGACACCTGTAGTCGGGATATTTTCTTGTTCCTGTTTTTCCAAGGCTTTGATGTAATTGGCAACGCCAGTCACCTTAGGCGCATCCTTGGCAAGCAAATTTTGCTTGCTGACGTATTTGGCCACACCGGTTGCCACTGGCGCATCCTTGGCTTGCAACTCGCTTTTCAGCACGTATTTGGCGACACCGGTAACGCTTGGCGCCATGCTTTCACGCATGCCTTGTTGGGTTACGTATTTGGCAACGCCAGTCACCACATGCCCGTCATGCTCATGTCTGGTGACATATTTGGACACGCCGGTCACAGGTATTTCGCGGGATAAAATCGATTGCTTGAGCAAATATTTCGCAACCCGGGTTATCGGGTTTTCATTTTGCTGGGAAATATATTTCTCGACGCCGCTAGGCACAGGCTCGCTTTCGACAGGCTCCACTTCGACAGCGGCCTCCTCGGCTACCTCCAAAACTTCGGCTTCCACCTCTGCGACCACTGGCTTATTGGCTTCTTCCAATGCTTGCTGCTGCGCCAAATATTTCGCCACTCCGGTCAATTGTTCTCCATCGATGACTTCTTCGGCTTTTGGCTCAAGCTTTTGTAAATAACGGGCAACGCCAGTCACTTGACTATCTTCGCCGGCATCGCCTCTATTTTCGACGACACGACCAACAGACGGCTTATCGAAAAACAAAGGCGGCAAAATGCCAAATAAGCTATTCATCAAACTGTTTTTTTTCATTTGAGAATACTCCTGAATGAATTAATGTCGTGTACAACCAACAGTTGGCTGCTTACACCTTCTTTTAACGTCGCGCGCCCATCACGAAAACCGGCCACAATCGCATCTTTTTATTCTAATTATTCGCTAAAAATCACTTTAGGCTGAAAACTGCTGGCCGGATATTTAGCATCCACTTCTTCTGCCACCGCCACTTCTTGTTTGGCGGCCGAATCCTGACTTACACAGGGCGCTTGCCCGGCCGCAACCGGTTCAACCACCACCGATTCATCTCTGTACAACACTTTGGGCTGAAAATCCGCCGCGGGATAATCCTGGGCATTAACGGCCGAAGCGACCAACAACAAACCACCGAGCATTCCTTGGTTCAATTGTGTTTTTGTCATATTGTCCACCCCACTCAATTTTGTTGAAAAACCGGTTCTTGCGAACTAGCCCGCAAGAACCGGCTGAAACATGACTAATTACAGCACTGCTTCCACATTGGCGACGACATTGTCCACGGTGAAGCCGAACTCTTTGAAGAGTTGTCCGGCCGGCGCGGATTCGCCGAAGCGGTCCAGACCCACGATTCTGCCATGGCTGCCGACATATTTCCACCAGCCATCGGTGACGCCGGCTTCAACGACCACGCGTTTGCTGACGCTAGGCGGCAATACGCTGTCTTTGTAAGCCTGGTCTTGCGCTTCGAAGACGTTGGTAGACGGCATGGACACCACGCGGATTTTCTTGCCTTTGGCTTCCAGCGCTTCGGCGGCTTTGACGGCCAGTTCGACTTCGGAGCCCGTGGCGATGATGATCGCATCGGGTGTGCCTTCGTCACGCAACACGTAACCGCCTTTGCTGATCGCGTCGATCTGCGCCTGGCTGCGCGCCATGTGCGGCAGGTTTTGCCGCGAGAAGATCAAGGTGCTCGGGCCGTCTTGGCGGTCGATCGCGGCTTTCCAGCTCACGGCCGATTCCACCGCGTCGCAGGGACGCCAGACTTGCATGTTCGGAATCATGCGCAGGGTGGCGGTTTGTTCGACCGGCTGGTGAGTCGGGCCGTCTTCGCCCAGACCGATGGAGTCGTGGGTGAATACGAAGATGCTCGGCGCTTTCATCAGTGCGGCCATACGCAGCGCGTTACGGGCGTATTCGCTGAACATCAGGAAGGTGGCGCCATACGGACGGAAACCGCCGTGCAGCACGATGCCGTTCATGATGGCGGCCATGCCGAATTCGCGCACGCCGTAGTAGACGTAGTTGCCGTCATGGCCTGGCGCGCAGACGTCTTTGCAGCCGGACCACAAGGTCAGGTTGGAGCCGGCCAGGTCGGCGGAACCGCCCATCAGTTCAGGCAACAACGGACCGAAGCCGTTCAGGGCGTTTTGCGAGGCTTTACGGCTGGCGATGGTTTCGCCTTTGTCGTTGACGGCAGCGATGAAGGCATTGGCTTTTTCGTGCCAGTCTTTCGGCAGTTCACCGGCCATGCGGCGTTCGAATTCGGCGGCCAGTTCAGGATACGCGGCTTTGTAGGCGGCGAACTTTTCGTTCCAGGCGCGTTCCAGACGCTCACCTTTGGCTTTGGCGTCCCAACCGGCGCGAATGTCGGCCGGAATTTCGAAGGGAGCGTGCGGCCAACCCAGTTGTTCGCGGGTCGCAGCAACTTCGGTTTCGCCCAACGCGGCACCGTGGCATTCTTCCTTGCCTTGCTTGTTCGGCGAACCGAAACCGATGATGGTTTGGCAGCAGATGATGGACGGTTTGTCGGTGACTTTTTTGGCTTCTTCGATGGCTTTTCTCACCGCTTCCGGATCGTGGCCGTCGACTTTTGGAATCACGTGCCAGCCGTAGGCTTCGAAGCGTTTCGGGGTGTCGTCGTGGAACCAGCCGTGCACGTTGCCGTGACCACGCACTTCACCGTCGATCGAGATGTTGTTGTCGTCGTAGAAGGCGATCAGTTTGCCCAGACCCATGGAGCCGGCCAGCGAGCAGGCTTCGTGGGAAATACCTTCCATCAAGCAGCCGTCGCCCAGGAATACGTAGGTGTGGTGATCGACGATGTCATGGCCAGGACGGTTGAATTGGCCGGCCAGGGTGCGTTCGGCCAACGCGAAACCAACCGCGTTGGTGATACCTTGACCCAAGGGACCGGTGGTGGTTTCGACACCCTCGGTATAACCGTATTCCGGATGGCCTGGGGTTTGGGAGTGCAATTGACGGAACTGTTTCAGTTCTTCGATCGGCAGGTTGTAGCCGCTCAAGTGCAACAACGAATAAATCAGCATCGAGCCATGGCCGTTGGACAGGATGAAACGGTCACGGTTTGCCCATTTGGGATTGGTGGGGTTGTGTTGCAGAAAGTCGTTCCACAATACTTCTGCGATGTCAGCCATCCCCATCGGGGCACCAGGGTGTCCTGAGTTGGCTTTTTGTACGGCGTCCATGCTGAGTGCGCGGATGGCGTTCGCTAAGTCTCGGCGCGAAGGCATGTTGGTCTCCTTAATTTATAATGATGAATGCTGAGATTGCGGCACGATGGCCGCTTGATTATTACGGTTTTAAAACGAACAAAGGACGGGTGGCCTTCGCCATCCGTCCTCCGTTTGCCTAGATAAAGCTAGCTATTGCCAATGTCGGCTTATGCAGCTGCGGCTTCAACCAATTCGCGGATTTCGCGGGCAGCTTCAGCAGGTGACGGCGCACCGTAGATCGCAGCGCCGACAACGATGATGTTTGCACCCGCTTTAACGGTTTGATCAATAGTCGCAGGTTTGATACCGCCAGCAACAGAAACACGAACGTTCAAGCCCAATGAGGCAACTTCATTCAGGTCGGTAAATGGGGTTTGACCCGCGGCTTGCGCGTCCAGACCGGTGTGAACGCCCATGATTTGCGCGCCCAATTTTGCAGATTCGCGTGCGCACTCTGCTTTGTTCGGCACGTTGATCAGGTCAACTTGAACTTCGGCCGCGTGTTTTTTCGCCGCCTTGATGACGCCACCGATGGTAGCCAGACCAGACACACCCAATACGGTGCAGATGTCGGCGCCAGCCGCATAGAATGCACCGGCTTCATATTCGCCAGCGTCCATGGTTTTCAGGTCAACCAGCAACAGTTTGTCAGGATAACGTTCTCTCAACGCTTTAACCAGGTTGATACCGTTGTATTTGATGCAAGGGGTACCGATTTCGAAAATATCCACATACGGCGCTACTTGATCCGCCAATGCTACGGTTTGGTCGAAATCCAGTGAGTCCAACGCCATTTGAATTAATGGTCTTGCCATGAGATGTGCTCCGATTGTTACAGTTACAGTTATAGTTATAAGGACCGCTCACCAACATCTGGACAACCCGCCTTGAAGCAGCAAAGAAACAACCGTCGTTGATGGGCAATAAAAAAGCTGGCAGCAACTCTAAATCAGAACGAGCCCCCCTGTCAATTGAAAGCCCGCCATTTACTCGCTAAATTTTGTTATTTATTTGGTTTTTCAGCCAATTCTCCCTGCAAAAACCCGCTTCAGGTTTCGGGCGGCAACCGGTAATCTTTGCTCAATATCAGCAGATTTCGCCATTCAAGCCAGTCCACGGCCTGAAAAGACCGGCTACCGTGACGCCAAACATGTCCAGGATTCGCCCGACCCCCTCATCCACCATCGCCCTGACTGAATCGGTCTTGTTATAAAAAGCCGGCATCGGCGGAAAAATCACCCCTCCCATCTCGGTTACCGCCGCCATATTGCGGATATGCGCCAGATTCAACGGCGTTTCACGCGGCACCAGCACGGTTTTGCGTCTTTCCTTCAAGGCCACGTCGGCGGCGCGGGAAATCAAATTATCGCCAAACCCATGAGCCACGGCCGCCAGGGTTTTCATCGAACAGGGTGCGATGACCACCCCTTCCGTCTTGAACGAGCCACTGGCAATACAGGACGCAATATCATTGATGCCATGAGTAACGTCCGCCAACTGATAAATCGCCGCTCTATCCATATCCAGCTCGTATTTCAAATTGACCAGACCGGCCGCGGAAATCACCAGATGCGTCTCCCATTCCGGCAAACCTTGCAACACCTGCAGCATACGCACACCATAAATCGCGCCAGTGGCGCCGGTCATCGCAATGACCAATCGTTTTTTATTCATTATTTCAAGCCAGTGCCATTGCCATCTCATCCGTGGCCGCAACCAGCGCAGCGATCATTTCCTCGCCTTTGGCAACATGCCCGGCATTCGGCAGCACCACGAATTTCGCCCGAGGCAAGGCCTGATGCAAGCGCCAGCCCGCCTCCAAAGGACAGGTCAAGTCGTTTTGACCGTGAATGATGATAGCCGGAATATCCTGCAAAACGGCGCAATTGCGCAAAATCTGATTTTCGGCGACGAAATACGCATTCCTCGCATAATGCAATTCCATTTGCACTTGTTTGACCGCCGTTTCCGGCAGAGGCTGATCATCGTCGCGATATTCGTTACCGAGCGCCACCTGCCCACCCCAGGCCAGCCACTGCCGGGCACCCCGTTTCGCCACCGCCTCCTCGTTACCGAAAACAGCGAGACAGAGCTTTTGCAATACGTCTTCGCCGGCTTCGGCAGCCGCCGCTTGCAATAACGCCTGCCAAGCTTGCGGATAGATGCGATTGACACCGTCGCGCAAAAACCAATCCATATCGGTTTGCCGTGCCAGAAATACGCCGCGCAAAATCATGGCCGCAACCCTTTGCGGATAACGCTGCGCATACAACAAGGCCAGAGTTCCGCCCCAGGAACCACCAAACAGCAACCAGCTATCGATACGCAGGCGTTCACGAATAACCTCCATGTCCGCCAGCAAATCCTGGGTCGTGTTGCCATCGAGCTCGCCGAACGGCAGCGATTGCCCACAACCGCGCTGGTCCATCAGGATGATGTGATAGCGCTCCGGATCGAAAAAACGCCGATGATCGGGCTTGGTGCCGGAACAAGGACCGCCGTGCAAAAAAATCACCGGAATACCCGCCGGGTTACCGGATTGTTCGACATAAACCCGATGACAACTCTCGGTTTCGAGCAAGAAGGCGTGGAAAGGACTGATTTCAGGATAAAGGGACTTCATCATCGACTACAAGTTTACACGCCGGCACAAACCAGTCTGACACGGCACAAGCAAGCATGGCCAGACAGACACAAAAAAAGGGAAGGCTTTCGCCTTCCCCTTGCGTGCCTGGAGAGCTGACAAATTAGAATTTGAAACCGACTGAACCACCGGCACTGAAACCATCGGTTTCGGTGCCATCGATTTCGGTGGTTGAATAGTGGTAGCGGGTATCCGCGCCAATCACGATGCCACGATACAATTCGTACTCAACACCACCACCGAACTGCATGCCGGAGTTCAATACGGAAACCGCGTTCGAAGGCACGCCCAGGATATTGACATCTAAACCAATAGGAATGATCCAGGGACGGAATTTACTGCCATGCATGAATTTGATTTTTGGAGAAGCACTCAATCTTAAACGGGCGTCGGTGGAACGAGGCGAACCGGCGTTCAACGGAACCTGCTTGGTTCTATCAGCTGTTGCAAGAGCGGTCAAGGTACCATCGGTCAACGCATTGGTGCCATCGCCAAACTCGGCATATTCAACGCCCAACTCAATCGCGAACGAAGTGCCATCCATCAAGCCAAACAAATCGTTGTTGATGTTGAAGTCGAACGCGCCACCGAAATAGAAACCGTCGTTGTCGGTGTTATTGGACAACAGACCACCCTCTTCAAACCAGTTGCCATTCGATCTGGCATCATCCACACGAGTCCATCCGCCGCGCACCGCAACCAAGTTATCTTTAGAAAGAGACACGGCTGGAGCGGACTTGACAGAAGCCATCCACTGATCCAGTTCCTGCACCTTGGCGGATTCGGTAGCGGTTTTAGAAGACTCGGCCTTGACACGGCTCAATTCGGCTTGCATGGCTTGCATTTGCGCAGCCATTTGTTCCATTTGCGATTCCAGCGCTTCGGTCTTTCTGGCGGCGGCATCGGCAACGCGCTCCGCTTTGCTATCGGTAGCCGCTTGCGCAGGGGCAACGATTGCCAGGGATAAAGACGCCGCGGCAAGGCCCAGCGCCAGTTGATTTTTCTTAAATGTCATTGTCGTCCCCCAAGGGTTATTGTTGTTAGACAGGCTGCATTTTGCTTAATTGCAACACAGATTTTTTTGCCGTTGGCAATAATAGCAGCAGTCTTGCATCCTTACAAGTTTTGACGTTAATTTTTTTTGCACAAAAACATGATTTAGATCAATAACCTACATCAGCAAAATAAAGACGAATCATCGACTGTTAAAAAAAAACAACATTTAGTTTAAAATTCGCACTTAGCCATCACCGGATTTAAGCACGCTCAACGCTAGGAGAAAACATCATCGTCCGGCGGAAATCGTGAAAAATTTTCATCAGCATCATGGCGGACCAGAATATGATCGTTTCAAACATTCTTTAGACGGGCAAACGAGCCTTTATACCCAGGAAAACAGCAAAACAAGGCGATTTAATGTTACCTTGCGGCATAATTTAAGCCCAACTCTCAGCAAATGAACCAAGACACAGACATCCTGATCATAGGCGGCGGCATCAGCGGTTTGTTGACCGCGCGCGAACTGCGGATGGCGGGCCTAACGGTCACCGTCATCGACAAATCCCATACAGGCCAGGAGGCCTCATGGGCCGGCGGCGGCATTCTGTTACCGATCTATCCCTGGCGGCAGGCCGCCGCGATATCGGACCTCGTCATCGACAGCTTGCAACGCTACCCCAGTCTCAGCCGAGAGTTACGCGAAGCCAGCGGCATCGATCCCGAATGGCTGCCCTGCGGCATGTTGATTTGCAAAAACCCGGATTATGCCGAGGCCGTAGCCTGGTGCCAAAATCGCAATATCGCCTATCAGGACGCGTCCGAAACCATGTTGCGGAACTTTCGGACGACACCCGATCGCCCGCTATGGCTGCCGGAGGTTGCCCAAGCCCGCAATCCCAGACTGTTGAAATCCCTGAAGGCCTATGTGACGGAATTGGGCGTCCGCTTGATCGAACACAGCGAAATCAGCGCCATTGAATTTCAGCGACGGCAACTGACGCGCGTCACGATCGGCCAGCAAAGTTTCCGCCCCAAGCAGACCATAATCTGCGCCGGCGCCTGGACGGGGAAATTACTCGAAAAATGGCTGCCGCGGGCATCGGTGGCGCTGAACATCCAGCCTGTCCGCGGCCAGATGCTGCTGTTCGATGCCCTACCCGACACGCTAATGCATATGGTGCTGGATGGTGATCAATATTTAATCCCGCGCCGTGACGGCAAGATTTTGGCCGGCAGCACGGTGGAACAGGCCGGCTTTGAAAAAACCACCACCGCGCAAGCGAAGGAAGCACTCTATCGCTTCGCCACCGACTTGCTGCCGGAGCTAAAAAATTTCCGGGTCTGCGAACATTGGGCCGGCCTGCGCCCCGGCACCCCTGACGGCATTCCTTATATCGGTTTTCACCCCGACATCGACAATCTCAGCATCAATGCCGGACATTTTCGCAACGGCCTGGTCATGGGCCCGGCTTCGGCCCGCTTGCTGGCCGACTTGATCTTGCAGCGCCCGACCAGCGTCGACCCAACTCCTTATGCCTTGACCCATTGAGCGAACCATGAACCTGTATCCGCTACTACGCCCGCTGTTGTTTAGCCTCGATCCCGAAACCGCGCACCATGCCACACTCGCGCTGCTGAAACTGGCCGACAAGACCGGTCTTTCCACCCTGATTCGCGCGCAATCCGTCGACAAGCCGCTGCGCGTGATGGGTCTGGACTTCAAGAACCCACTGGGCTTGGCCGCCGGCCTGGATAAAAACGGCGATTACATCGATGCGCTGGCCGCACTGGGATTTGGTTTCATAGAGATCGGCACCGTCACGCCGCGCCCGCAGCCTGGCAACCCCAAGCCTCGCCTGTTCCGTTTACCCGAACACCAAGCCATCATCAACCGGATGGGTTTCAACAACTTCGGCATCGATCACTTGTTGCGGCAAGTCGAGCGCTGCCGCTATCGCGGCATTTTAGGCATCAATATCGGCAAGAATGCCGATACACCGCTGGAAAACGCCACCGAGGATTATTTGATCGGCTTGCGCAAAAGCTATCAAGCCGCCAGCTATGTGACGATCAACATCTCTTCGCCCAACACGAAAAATCTGCGCCAGTTGCAACAGGGCGACGAAATCAAGCATCTACTGGAGGCGCTGAAACGAGAGCAAACGAAACTGCAAGCCGAATACGGAAAATACACGCCGATTGCGGTCAAGATCGCCCCCGATCTGACGGCGGAAGAAATCCGCCATATCGCCGAATTGCTGCTGGAATATGGCCTCGACGCCGTCATCGCCACCAACACCACGATTGCCCGCGATAAAGTGCAAGGTCATCAATACGGCACCGAAACCGGCGGTCTCAGCGGGGCCCCGGTCAAAGAGAGCTCGACGCTGGTAGTGAAAGGGCTTGCGGCGGAATTGAACGGCAAATTGCCGATCATTGCCGCGGGCGGCATTCTGTCGGGTTTCGATGCCAAGGAAAAGATCGATGCCGGCGCCAGCCTGGTGCAGATATACAGCGGCTTGATTTACAAAGGCCCCGCTTTGATTGAGGAAGTCCTGCAAACTCTTGCGGAGTGATGGATATGACATTAAGTTGAGCGGACAATAAAGCTCAACCTAACGCTCATGAAGGCTAGGCAATCACCCCGGCAAATGAAAATAGTCTTCAGGGTAAGGTTGCTTGCCGGACAGGCCGCCGTGAATACATCCATGTAGGCTCGACGGCGGCATCCTTGCCGCCGACGCCTGCCCAACAAGCAACCGCACCCTCAGATTTTGCTACTTTCAGAGTAATGCCACCGACCCGCAACAATCACCAACATCATAAAGTTACTTTCGCTCCTCGTTCGCCAGCACTTTTTCAAACAGTCCAGCCTTCACGTATGTGCTCAAGTCTATGCCGCACTCATCGGGGCGCAGCACTTTTTTGATGACATAATCACGGCCATCGACATTCTGACTCAACATGGCCAGGTCGACCACGAACTCAAGGCAGGGCTGGTTTAGCTTTTCCTGCAATATCATGATTTTGGGTTTCAGCTTGACCTTGGGATTGACTTCAAGCACCAGGGCGACCTGCCCACTGGCCAATTCCACTATGCTGCCTGCCGGATAAATCCCCAGGCATTCGATGAATTTCATCGTCAACGCGGAATCGAGATGGCTGCCTGCCGCATCGGTCAGAATTTTAATGCTCTCCAGATGCGACTTGCCGGGCTTATAGATGCGATCACTGCTGACCGCATCGTACATGTCGGCAATCGCCACGATACGCGAATACGGCGTAATTTGTTCACCCTTCAATTGCCGCGGATAACCCGTTCCGTCAATACGTTCATGATGCATGTGAGCCACGTCGATCGCCCCCGCATATATGCCGCTGGTTCTCATCAACAAGCTCCAGCCCTTGGCGGCATGGCTTTGCATCACGGGCAATTCTTCGGGCGTCAGCCGGCCCGGTTTATTCAAAATTTCCAGCGGCACCAGCATCTTGCCCATGTCGTGCATCATGCCGCACAATCCGACGTTATTCAGCTCGTCGAGCGATAGATTGATCTGCCTGCCCAATGCAATCGAAAAAACGCAGACATTCATGCTGTGCTGCGCGGTATATTCATCGCGTTTTTTCAATTGCGTCATCAACATCAAGGCATCCGGCGCATTGAGAATGCTATCCACGCAAGCCGCCACGGCTTTCTTCGCAACCATCACATCGATAGGGCGACCCAGCCGCACTTCTTCCATGAAGCTTTTCACCAGCGAACTGGTTTTGTGGTAAATATTCTCGGCTCTTTTGATTTCCTGAGCAAAAGATTTCCGCTTTTCCGGCGGCTTGACATGGTCCAGATAGTCCTTGGTATAGGCTGTGCCGCGCGCAACATAACGCGGCACCTGGGTCTGTTTACTGACGTCGATGTACACGAAATCACACTGCTTTTGCACGGCATCGATGTCAGCTTGAGTTTTCAACTCAAAACCTTGAAACAGAAAATTGGTTTCCAGCCACGGTCTATCCAGTTTGGACACGAACATGCCGATTTTCAGATCCTTTACATTGATCTGTACCAGGTCGATCGTATCAATCGTTAGGTTGTGAATTCCGTTCGTCATAAAAACTCAATCACTTTAATTGATGAAACCAAACATAAAACGGATTAAAACGCGCAAATTGATTCGCCTGCAAATTGGCTTGCCGTAAAAATCCTCTCAGGCCCAAATTCTTAGTGGAAAAGCTAAGGAATGTGTGAGAAATAAGCTCGACAATGGTAGGCGCGGATAAAGCCCCACCTACACCGAATCCTTGCATAGATTATTTCATGTTCATTCCTAAAGGCTTTTCACGCCAGTCAGTACTCTGGCCTGCCATAGCTTCAGCTATGGCCGAATAGCGCTGGCGTTTTTGGCTGTTATGGCAGTCTCATAATGATGGCTTCGCCCTGCCGGCGACTGCCGCAGCGCCGGCCAAGATTATAATGCCCCGCAAAACTTGAATATCGGCTTTTTGCCCTATTCACCGGCAATGGCCATTTGCTCCAGTAACACCGATCCCACCCGGATATTACCGCGCAAATCTACGTCATTGCCAATCGCCACGACGTTGCGCAGCATGGTTTTCAAGTTGCCGGCAATCGTGATTTCCTGCACCGGATATTGAATCACACCGTTTTCAACCCAGAAACCGGAGGCGCCACGCGAATAATCGCCGGTGACACGGTTCACGCCCTGCCCCATCAATTCGGTAACCAGCAAGCCCGTATCCAATAGTTTCAGCATGCCGGCGAAATCGTTGTCGCCGGCCTCTACGATGATGTTATGCACCCCACCGGCATTACCGGTGCTTTTCATGCCGAGCTTGCGAGCCGAATAGGTACTGAGGATATACGAGCGCAAAACCCCGTCTTTGACGATGTCGCGGGCCTGGGTGGCCACGCCTTCGGCGTCGTAACTGGCGCTACCCAGTCCGCCCACCAACAAAGGCTGTTCCTGTATGCGCACGAAATCCGGCATCACCTGGGTATCGAGACTATCCAGCAAAAACGACGATTTGCGATACAAGCTGCTGCCGCTGATGGCGCCCAACAACGCGCCAATCAAGCCCGAGGCCATTTCCGGCGCAAACATTACCGGACATTGGCGGGTGCTGAGACTGCGGGCGCCTATCCTCGCCACCGTACGTTCGGCCGCCATTTCGCCGACCTGCTGCGCGGATTCCAGCAGCGCCGCGTTGCGCGCCACGCTATACCAGTAGTCGCGTTGCA
Source organism: Methylomonas rapida (assembly GCF_024360925.2). NCBI lineage: Bacteria > Pseudomonadati > Pseudomonadota > Gammaproteobacteria > Methylococcales > Methylococcaceae > Methylomonas > Methylomonas rapida. The sequence continues at coordinate 4,080,417 of NZ_CP113517.1, forward strand.
TCGCATCGCCGCTGCCAGCCAACACTGAACAACTGATGGAATGTCGACTGGATTGGTAGCCTTGCAAAAAACCCAGCGAATTGCCAAACACCCGGGTACCTTGATGGGTACTGACCGAAGCCCCCTCCGAATTGCTGATGGCGGCATCGTAATGGCGGGCGGCATTTTCGCATTCGATGGCGAGTCCAATGGCTTTTTCGGCGTTAATGCCCCAAGGATGATACAAATCCAATTCGGGAAAATCGGTCGCCAGCTGGTCGGGATCGGGCAAGCCGGCGTATTCATCGTCACTGGCGTAACGAGCGATACTGCAAGCGGCCTTGACGGTTTCCTTCAAGGAGTCGGGCGAGACGTCGTTGGTGCTGGCCGTACCTTTTTTTTGCCCGAAATATACCGTAACGCCTATGCCCTGATCGCAATGGTATTCGACGGTTTCCACGTCGCCCAACCGCGCGGACACCGACAAGCCGTTGTCTATGCTACACGCCGCTTCGGCGGCACTGGCGCCTTGTTGTTTGGCTTCGTCCAGCAACTGCTGTACGACATCTTTTAAACGATTGATTTCTTGTTGATTTTGCAAGATGACTTCTCTTTGATTGCTGATTTAGGTCCTGCATGCGACCTAAAAAATACTTAAACGCTGGTCCCGCCGACGGTCAAACCGTCGATTTTCAACGTGGGCTGCCCAACACCGACCGGCACACTCTGGCCTTCCTTGCCGCAGGTGCCGACGCCGCTATCCAGTTGCATATCGTTACCGACCATGGAAACCTTGGTCAAAACGTCTGGGCCATTGCCTATCAAGGTAGCCCCCTTGACCGGCCGGGTAATCTTGCCGTTTTCGATCAGGTAGGCTTCGCTGGCCGAAAACACGAATTTGCCGGACGTGATGTCCACCTGGCCGCCGCCGAAATTACGCGCATACAGGCCTTTTTTCACCGACCGCATGATTTCTTCGGGATCGCTTTCGCCAGGCAGCATATAGGTGTTGGTCATGCGCGGCATCGGCAGATGCGCGTAGGATTCACGCCGGCCGTTGCCGGTAGGCTTGACGCCCATCAGGCGCGCGTTCAGCTTGTCCTGCATATAGCCTTTCAGAATGCCTCTTTCGATCAACACGGTGTTTTCGGTCGGCGTGCCTTCGTCGTCTATGCTCAAGGAACCACGGCGTCCAGGCAAGGTGCCGTCATCCACCACGGTGCAAAGATCGGAGGCCACGCGCTCGCCGACCCGACCACTGAACGCGGACGTGCCCTTGCGGTTGAAATCGCCTTCCAGACCATGCCCTATGGCTTCATGCAACAAAATACCGGGCCAACCGGGACCGAGCACGACGATCATGTTACCGGCCGGTGCCTCTTCCGCCTGCAAATTGATTTGAGCTTGCCGCACGGCTTCGCGTCCGTATTCGAACGCCCTGTCGCTGTCGAGAAAATAACTGTAATCGCTACGCGCGCCGCCCCCCATGCTACCCTGCTCGCGCCTGCCGTTTTCCACCATGATGACGCTGACGTTCATCCGCACCAGCGGCCGGACATCGGCCATTAACGAACCATCCGGATTCGCCACCAGAACGCTGTCATAAACGCCGGCCAGGCTGATCATCACTTCCTCGATACGGCTGTCCAGCTTGCGGGTTTCAGCATCGACCCGTTTCAATAAATCGATTTTTTCCTGATCGTCCAGGGATTTCAACGGATTGAAGGGTTCATAGAGTTTGGGCCAATTTTGCGGCGTTTCGATTTTGTGCCGCGCGTGTTGACCTTGCCTGACGATGGCTTTGACATTGTTCGCGGCCTCCAGCAATATCGGCAACTCGATGCGATCGCTGTAGGCAAAGCCGGTTTTGTCGCCGCTGACGACCCGCACGCCGGCGCCACGCTCGATCGAATGACTGCCTTCCTTGACGATACCGCCTTCCATGGACCAGGATTCGAAATGACTGGATTGAAAATAAATATCGGCCGCGTCGACCGGCGCGCTGAGCAGCGTAGCCATCACCCGGTCGATATCCTGCGTTTGCAGGCTATTGGCGGCGAGAATGGTCTGTTTGACTTGTTCTGATAAAGGCATGAGTACCACAAAAAATAAAGGTAAAGCGATTAGGTCACATCACAAAAAACGAAGCAATATAGGCCACGCTCAATGCGGTCACCACCAACGAGATCTTTTTGGTTAGGGTCAACGAAAGCCAATAGAGTTCCCACTCGGTTTTGCGCCGTACCCAAGAGTCGTTCGCAAATTGTTTGATCCGTTCCAGCCAACGCGGCAAGACGCGCCAAAAGCCATAAATCAAGCCGCAGGCTATCAGCACCAATATGTAAAAGGTAACGATCTGGCTGCCATGGCGGGTGGTATGGAACAAATGTTCGACACTATGCTCTATGCCCAGTTCGAACCATTCGTAAGCGATATGAATGAGCTCGAATATCAGATGTAACAGGCTCAAAACCCAATCGATCGTCACGTCATACATGACCACGGCCAACGCAACAACGGCCACCAGGATCAAATCAAGATTATTCTTTATCATGCCCATTCGCGACAACCCTAGCTCACACCGACTCCGGCACCATCCATTCTACTTTCCAGCTGCCCTGCCCGCCCGTCAAAACCTGATCCAGCCACGGTAACAGCGTTTCCGCCTGAGTTTGCAACTGCCAAGGCGGATTGATGAACAGCATACCAGACCCCGTCATGCCTCGCATCGAACCGTCAGGCGCGACACAATGCTCGATGCGTAACTGTTTGGGAATACCCGTGGCTTGCAAATTTTGTAACAACCTTTCGGTATTGCCGCGTTCGATAACCGGATACCACAAGCCGTAAATACCCGTGGCAAAACGGCGATGCGCGGTCTGGATGGCATCGACCACCTTGTTGAAATCGGATTTCACTTCATAGCTGGGATCGATCAGGATCAAGCCGCGCTTCTGAATCGGCGGCAGTTTTTGCGCCAGCCGTTGCAGGCCGTCTTCCTTCGCGACGTTGACCTGTTTGTCACCGGCAAAGAGTTGCTGCAGGCTTTCGTAATCACTGCCATGCAGTTCCGATAACAGCAACCTGTCCTGGGCACGAACCAAGCGCCGCACCAATTGCGGTGAACCGGGGTAACGCACCAATTGTTTGCCGGTATTTTCCGCCCGCACCGCAGCCAGATAATCCTTCAATTCTATCGGCGGCTGTTGATTCGCCCAAATCCTCGCAATGCCTTGTTGATACTCCTCGGTTTTCTGGGCGAATTCGGATTTGAACGAGTATTTGCCGGCACCCGCATGGGTATCGATATAAACAAAGGGTTTGTCTTTTTGCTTCAGGGCATTGATGACCAGTGCAATTAAGCTGTGCTTCAACACATCGGCAAAATTGCCGGCGTGAAAACCGTGGCGATAACTCAACATGATGGGATTCCGCTATTGAGGTGCATCAGACCAGTTTGGGTCTGAACATGAAGTAAATCGCCCCCAGCAAGCATAACCCCGCCCACAGGTAGTCGAGTTTCAAAGGCTCTTTCAGGTAAAACACCGAAAACGGTACGAACACGCTCAACGCGATCGCTTCCTGCATGATTTTCAGTTGACCGACGCTGAGCACCGAGTGCCCGATCCGGTTGGCCGGTACTTGTAACAAATATTCGAAAAAAGCCAATCCCCAGCTCAATAGCGCAGCGAACAGCCAATGCCTGTGATTGAGTTCCTTCAGATGGGCATACCAGGCAAACGTCATGAAGACATTGCTGCAAACCAGTAAACCGATGGACATTAAGACTGGATTCATGCCTGATTGATCGAATTGGATTGCCGATAATGTTGCTTGAGGCTGCCGACGGCTTTGCTGCGCAATTGCTGAATCGCCGCGCCGATTTGCGCGCCCTGCAAATGGGGTTGCAACACCGATCGCGTATCCACCGCCATCGCCGTTTTCACCGCCGCCTTGATGAAATCGGCTTGCGGATAGGCCGTTTGCTCGAAACCGGTGCGGCCTCGAGCATCGGCTTCACACGCCAGCAAAAACTCCGGCAATTGATTATCGGCCTTGAATGCGCCGATATTTTGCAGCATTTCGGTCAAGGTGTCGGGGCGCAATTCCAATACCCGATGACAATGTGTGTGATATTCCATCACTTGCGCGCATAAACTCTTCACCGTCTTGGGCACCCGTAAGCGCTGGCAAAATTGTTCCAAGACCGGCAAGCCTTTGCGTTCATGGCCATGATGGCTCGGCCAGTATTTTGGCTCGGTCAACGCCTTGCCTAGATCGTGCAGCAGCGCCGCCAGCCGCACTTCCGGCTTGCCGGACAGTTTTGCCGCCTGCGTCAACGCCATCAAACTATGCACGCCGGTGTCGATCTCGGGATGATATTTGGCCGGTTGCGGCACGCCGAACAACGCTTGAATTTCCGGAAATATCACCGCCAGAGCACCGCAGTCCTTCAAGGTTTGGAAAAACGCCGCGGGACTCGCTTCGGTCAAGGCTTTGTAAAGCTCGGCCCATACCCGCTCAGGCACCAAGTGATCGACTTCGCCGCTTTCCACCATATCTTGCATCAATTGCCTGGTTTCTTCCGCGACTTTAAACCCCAAATGCGCGTAGCGCGCCGCAAACCGGGCCACGCGCAAAATCCGCACCGGATCTTCGTTGAAAGCCGGGGAAACATGACGCAAGATACGATCACGCAAATCCCGCTGCCCCTGAAATGGATCGGCCAATACCCCCTCATCGTCGATCGCCATCGCATTGATGGTCAAGTCACGGCGCAGCAAATCTTCTTCCAATGTCACGCCTGGATTGGCGTCGACCGCAAAGCCCTTGTAACCGGGCGCCGTTTTGCGTTCGGTGCGAGCCAGGGCATATTCTTCATGGGTCTCTGGATGCAAGAATACCGGAAAATCCTTTCCAACCGGCTTATAACCCTGGGCCAGCATGGTTTCCGCCGTTGCGCCCACGACCAGCCAATCCCGTTCCAAAACCGGATAATCCAGCAAACGATCGCGTACCGCACCGCCAACCAGATAGATTTTCATGTAGCCTGACTCGCTGTTGTTGAATTTAAACGCACAGTATAAATGAGTCGTTATTATAGTGCTTTGCTTATTCCTACCCGATACCTTCAATCATGATGGAAGTTTTTTTCGCCAGCCTGGCACTAGGCCTATTGGCCGGCCTCAGCGCAGGATTATTCGGCATTGGCGGCGGCGCGCTGATCGTCCCCCTCCTCAGCTGGCTGCTGGCCTCCCAGGCTTTCAAGCCAGAGCATGTCATGCTCGTAGCCGTCGCCACCTCGCTGGCAACGGCCCTATTCACCTCAGCCGCCTCGGTACGCGCCCATCATAAACTCGGCAATATCGATTGGCACCGCGCCTTTCGCCTTGGCCCCAGTTTGTTGCTGGGCGCTGCCGGCGGCGCCATCGTCGCCGAAGATTTAAGCGCCGACAATCTGCGCTGGTTTTTCATCGGCTATTTGTTGTACACCAGCTTACGAATGGCTTTACCCAAAAAAAATGCCGCGACGGCGCATAAACCAAGACTATATCTGGATTTTCCGATGGGCTTGTTGATCGGCGTGCTATCGGCGATTCTCGGCATCGGTGGCGGCACGATGAGCGTGCCGTACCTGGCCGGCGGCGGTCTGGCGATGAAAAATGCCGTGGCCACCTCCTCCACCTGCGCCCTGCCCATCACGATTTCCGCGGCAGCAAGCTATATGGCCCTAGGCTGGCATGAACACGATTTACCGGCTGGCAGCCTGGGTTACATTTATCTTCCTGCCTTTGCCGGCATCGTCATGACCAGCATCTTTACCGCCCACCTTGGCGCCAAGCTGGCCCATCGTTTACCGGCGCACCAGCTCAAGCGCTACTTTGCCATCGTGCTGCTGCTGATCGCGATAAAAATGGCTTGGTAAACACAAGGAACTTAGTCTCAATACGCCGCTCATAGCTAGGCTGAACAGCGTTTGATTGCTCAGTTGCGCGAAAAAAAACTTCATCGTATACTTCGGGCAGCTTTGTTGATCAAGCTAGCACACAACAACAAACCTCTGGAGGGTATACAAATGAAATGGGAAACACCAGCTTACAACGACATGCGTTTCGGTTTTGAAGTCACCATGTACATCTACAACCGTTAATAGCAACGGCTGTTCACAAAAAGGGGCACAACCTGCCCCTTTTTTTTGCCTGCCGTTTTTGAATCCCGTATCATTTGGCGATTATCATTTCAAGCACCTCACATCATGAAGATCAGAGTTCTCGGCGCCGGCGCCGGCGGCGGATTTCCGCAGTGGAATTGCAATTGCAATAACTGTGGCCGCTTCCGCAGAGGCGAATTCAATGGCAAAGCCCGCACCCAATCGTCGATCGCCATCAGCACCGATGATCGCAACTGGCTGCTGTTCAACACCTCGCCGGACATCCGCGCCCAACTGGAGGCTTTTCCCGCCATCCAGCCCAAACAAGGCATACGCGATACTGGCATCACGGCCGTCCTCTTGATCGACAGCCAGATCGACCACACCACCGGCATGCTGATGCTGCGCGAAGGCAAACCGCTTAACGTGTATTGCACCGAAATGATCAGGCAGGACCTGACCACGGGCTTTCCGCTATTCAACATGCTGAAGGATTACTGCACGGTCAATCATCGTGCCATTGCCTGCGACGAAACCCCGTTCGAGATTCCCGGCATAGACGACATTCGTCTTTACGCCCATGCCCTGAAAAGCAAGGCGCCGCCCTATTCCCCGCACCGGCACGATCCGCATGACGGCGACAATATCGGCGTCATCGTCGAACAAATTTCTACTGGCAAGAAGCTGTATTATTCGCCCGGATTGGGAGAGATCGAACCGCACGTATTCAAGGCCATGCAAAACGTCGATTGCCTGATGGTGGACGGCACCTTCTGGACCGACGATGAAATGGTCGCGCAGGGCATCAGCCAAAAACGCGCCCGCGAGATCGGCCACTTGCCGCAATCCGGCCCCGGCGGCATGATAGAAGTGCTGAACAACGTACCGAATGCACGCAAGATCTTGATTCATATCAACAACACCAATCCGATTCTGGACGAAGATTCGCCCGAGCGTAAGACCCTGGAGACATACGGCATCGAAGTGGCTTACGACGGTTTGGAAATCGACTTATAAAGGTGTTTCATGACGACAGATAATCAACCTTGGAGCCGCGCAGAATTCGAAGCCAAGCTGCGCGGCATGGAAAAGTATTACCACATCAATCATCCGATGCACGTGATGATGAATGAGGGCAAACTGAACAAAGCGCAATTGCAAGGCTGGGTTGCCAACCGCTTTTATTATCAAGTGATGATTCCGATCAAGGACGCCAATATTTTGGCCAATTGCCCGGATAGAGAAACCCGCGCCAAATGGGTGCAGCGCATCCTGGATCACGACGGCCACCCCGGCGATCCGGGCGGCATCGAGGCCTGGATACGGCTCGGCATCGCGGTCGGCCTGACGCGTGAAGAAATCACTTCTTTGCAGCACGTGCTGCCCGGCGTGCGCTTCGCGGTGGATGCCTACGTGAATTTCGCCCGTCGCGCCGAATGGCACGAAGCCGCCAGTTCTTCGCTGACGGAACTTTTCGCGCCGAAAATTCATCAACAGCGCCTGGACAACTGGCCCGAAGTCTATCCGTGGGTGGAACAAGAAGGTTACATCTATTTCAAGAAACGCCTGACCGAAGCCCGCCGCGATGTCGAACACGGCCTGCAATTGACGTTGGATTGGTACAAGACCCGCGAACAACAAGAGCGCATGCTGCAAATCCTGAAATTCAAACTGGACGTGCTGTGGAGCATGGCCGATGCGATGTATCTGGCCTATGTCGCCAACATGCCGCCGTATTTCAACATCGAGCAATGACATGCAAACCGCACAACGCCTGCGCATGACGGCCGACGACTTTTTGGCATGGGAAGAAACCCAAGTAGAAAAGCATGAATTCGTCGCCGGCGAGGTGTTTGCGATGGTCGGCGCACGACGTGAACACGTTGTCGTCTCAGGCAATATCTTCGCTGGCCTGAAACAACGCCTGCGCGGCAAGCCCTGTCACGCTTATATGGCCGACTTGAAATTGCGCATTGAAGCTGTCGATGCCTTTTTTTATCCGGATGTTGTGGTGTCGTGCGATCAAAACGACAACAAGGCCGATCAATATATTTCACATCCGACGCTGATCGTCGAAGTGCTATCCGATTCGACGGCCGCCTATGATCGCGGTGGAAAATTCGTCGCCTATCGCAAACTGGAATCACTGAAGGAATATCTGATCGTCGACATAGACGCCCGCCGGGTAGAATGCTTCCGTCGCATGCATAACAACGACTGGTTGCTGCACGATTATGTCGGCGAAGTCGATTGCGAGCTAAACAGTTTGGGCTTGCGCCTGCCGCTAACGGAAATATTCGAGGACATTGGCTAACATGCAAACCGCTGAACAATTGCGCTTCAATGCCGAAGAATACCTGACCTGGGAAGAACGGCAAGCCGAAAAGCACGAATTCGTCGCCGGCGAGGTATTTGCGATGGTCGGTGCAAGGCAGGATCATGTCGTCGTATCGGGCAATATTTTCGCAGGCCTGAAACAAGGCTTGCGCGGCACGCCATGCCGGGCTTACATTTCCGACTTGAAACTGCACGTCGAAGCCGCCGATGCGTTTTTCTATCCGGACGTCATGGTGTCCTGCCATCCGGACGACCTGAAAAATCAGCACTATATTTCGCATCCAACGCTGATCGTCGAAGTGTTGTCTGACACTACGGCCGCCTATGATCGCGGCGGCAAATTTGCCGCCTACCGTAGCCTGGAGTCATTGCAAGAATATGTCATCGTTGACATAGACGCCCGCCGGGTCGAGTGCTTCCGCCGCACCGCCGATAACGATTGGCTGCTGCACGACTATCACGGCGATGCCGATTGCGAATTCCAGAGCTTGGGCATCAGTTTCAGCCTAGCGGATATGTTTGAAGACATTGAACCCGTCTAAATTTTTAGACCACAACCAGCCACGCACATGAGCATCAACCCCGATTCCAACCTACAGTTTTCGCCGCTGCATCGCCTGCAATGGGAAGAGGCCCAGCAAAAATACGTGATACTCTACCCGGAAGGCATGGTGGAGCTGAATCAAAGCTCGGCCGAGATACTGAAACTTTGCGACGGCGCCCATAACTTGCCGCAAATCGTCGCCGAACTCGAAGAAAAATTCGCGACCCAGGGCCTCGGTAACGACATCCACAACTTTCTGAACATCGCACTGCAAAATGGCTGGATCAGACAAGACTAAACCTACTCCGCCGCGCTGGCTGCTGGCGGAACTCAGTTACAAATGCCCGCTGCAATGCCCGTATTGCTCCAATCCTCTGGATTACGCCAAATATCCCGAAGAACTCGATACCGAGGACTGGAAACGGGTTTTAAGCCAAGCCCGCAAGATGGGGGCCGTACAACTAGGCTTCTCTGGCGGCGAACCATTGACCCGACAAGATTTGACAGAACTGGTGCGTTACGCCCGCGAATTGGGTTATTACTCCAACTTGATCACGTCCGGCTATGGCCTGACCGAACAGAAAATCATCGAGCTGAAACAAGCCGGCCTCGACCATATCCAGGTCAGCATCCAGGCCAGCACCCAAGAACTCAACGACCACATCGCCGGCACCGCAACCTACCAGCATAAACAGGAAGTCGCCCGTCTGGTCAAAAAGCACGGTTACCCCATGGTGCTGTGTGTGGTGATCCACCGGCAGAACATCCACCAAATGCCCCAGATTCTGGAAATGGCGGACAACCTCGGCGCCGATTATCTGGAATTGGCCAATACCCAATACTACGGCTGGGCCCACATCAATCGCGACGCACTACTACCGACCAGGGAACAATTCGAGGAAGCCGAAAGAATCGCCCAAGCCTACAAGGAAAAAGTCGCCGGCAAAATGAAGATTTATTACGTGGTACCGGACTACTACGAAGACCGGCCCAAGGCCTGCATGAATGGCTGGGGCACCACCTTCCTGACCATCGCTCCGGACGGTACCGCGCTACCCTGCCACTCCGCCCGCGAACTACCTGGCCTGGATTGCCCGAACGTCAAGGATTTCAGCATCGAACAAATCTGGAACGAATCCAAGACCTTCAATTTCTTCCGCGGCACCGACTGGATGCAGGAACCTTGCCGCAGCTGCGACGAAAAACATAAAGACTTCGGCGGCTGCCGCTGCCAGGCATTCTTATTCAGCGGCGACATGTACAGCACCGACCCCGTCTGCAGCAAATCGCCGAACCGGCATCTAGTCGATCAAGCCATTGCCTCGGCAAGGGAAACGGCCTTGGCTGGTGACGAGCAGCCATTGATATTCCGTAATAGTAAAAATTCCAGGCAATTGTTTTGAGTATGCGTCAGCCCCCTGACTTACGCTATTCAATGATAGGACAACGGCGAAATCGCCAATAAGCGTACACCTTGCCGTCGATGGTAACCGATCAGCGGCATGATGCCTTGAGACAATAACGCATTGGCTTGAGCTTCGGTTAAAACCGTTTCGGTTCCCGGTTGCAAAATTCGCTCGTCGTCCTTCGTAAAAGCAAAGCCTGGAATATCGGCAAAAAACAAGGCTTCTTGGGCATTTTCCGCCCGACACAATCGGATCAGGGCACGAGCGCAAAGAAAAGCCGGATTGCCCCATGACAGCTCATCGACGTGCGGCACGGCGGAACACTCTTCGAAGGCCAAGGTTTCCAAGGGGGCGCGCTTTTCGCCATACGGTAAACGCAACAAATAGCGCGGATAAGCGAGTATCACACTACCCGCGTTAATGCCCTGAACAAGATTCCTTTTTTCCGCCTGCCCTGCGGCGGGCAAAATGGCGTTTTCTATCAAAGAAGCGTCGGCAGCCGCCAAAAAATGCCCCCCACAGGCATTCGCCAATCGTCCACATAAACCGAGTAACTCAACATCGCTCTCGCCAGCCGAGAAACGATAATCGCCAATCAACAACACCTCCCGCTCGCCGTCGCCAGTCTGCAGATGTTGTAGCAGTTTTTGCCGCAAGCCCTGCCCTCCGCTTTGCACATCGGCCAATAATTCGGCCTGGCTTATATCGACCAAAAACACGCTTTGTTCATCCGCGAAATCTTCATTCAGCAAGCCAGCCGTCGCCCGCCACAGCGACTCTAGCGCCTGAAAACCGGGTTGCCGCAAAATGATGCGTAGATATTGACTTATCGTCGCGTCAATCAGACCGAGCAAGCGTTGATGACGCACCTGGACGGTCGGGCTGATATGGGGCGAAACAATCCGTTCGATCAGACGATCGACGCTCTGGGCTTGCAGCATGGTTGATTCAGGTTTTCGACCAAGCAGGCGCTCCAACATTTCCGCTTCAGTTTCGTGAGGCTCCTGTGTTTCTAAAGCATCTTCCTTGCCGGCCTCATCGGCCGGCAAAAAAGCTTGGATTTTTGCCGCCGCCTTGTCGGCCGTGACCGGATTGCTCAATTCCCGTTTTAACGCCAACAAATCAGCGATTATTGGCACTTTTGGCAACCAAACATCGGGATGAAAATCCTCCAGCGCTTGAAACCGCAATCTCAGCCCTGACTCCCATTCGAACGTTGGCTCGACTTGAGCCATGACCCGATCAAACTCATCCAGGGTAACCGGGATGATTTTTCGCAGCCCTAACGGAACGCTCGTCCGGCCGGAGAAATTGCCTAAAACATAGATCCGATAACATCCATCGCTATTACGCTCATGGTCTTCGCCTGCCCGCTTAAAATCCACTGTAAAATCGATTCTGCCCGACATGATGTCTCCCTTGGCGTTCGTCATTTGGAATTGAAGACAGTATCAAACCCCAACGTTTCCAACAAGCTCGGCGTCTCGACCTGACTTATCCGCTTCCCCGGTAACGGCAGATGAGGCGTTTAATGCTAAAATTTCGCTTCCTTAATTACTGACTGCGCCGCACCATGAATGCTCCTGCCGCACTTTACGAATCCTCCCTGCCACATTTGAAACTGCTCGGGCGCGGCAAGGTCCGCGACATGTACGAGATCGACGATCGCCATTTACTGATCGTCACCACTGACCGTATGTCGGCTTTTGATGTGATTTTGCCAGACCCGATTCCGGGTAAGGGCCGTGTATTGACTCGGGTGTCCAACTTCTGGTTCGAAAAAATGCGGGATATTATCCCCAACCACTTGGCCGACGACCTGACGCTGGAACAAGTGGTGCCGGACGCCGAATTGCGGCGCCAGATCGAAGGCCGCGCCATCATCGTCAAACGCCTGAAACCGCTACCCGTTGAAGCCATCGTGCGGGGTTATCTGATCGGCTCGGGCTGGAAGGATTATCAAGCCAGCGGCTCTGTGTGCGGGATTCAACTACCGGCAGGCCTGCAACAGGCGCAACAACTACCGGAACCGATTTACACCCCTTCCAGCAAGGCCGAAGTCGGCGTACATGATGAGAACATCAGCTTTGCCGACACGGCGGCATTGATGGGGCAGGACCTTGCCGAGCAGGTGCGCGACGCCAGCTTGAAGCTGTATACCACCGCAGCCGAATATGCCCGCCAGCGCGGCATCATCATCGCCGATACCAAGTTTGAGTTTGGCTTGGACGATGCCGGCAAACTGTATTTGATAGATGAAGCCTTAACACCCGATTCCTCTCGTTTCTGGCCGGTCGAGCAGTATCAGGTCGGCATCAGTCCGCCCAGTTTTGACAAGCAATACCTGCGCGATTATCTGGAAACCCTGGATTGGAACAAAACGGCGCCCGGCCCGAAATTACCGGCCGAAGTGGCGCAAAAATGCGCGGAAAAATACCGGGAAGCCGAGCAAAAACTGACCGGCAATTAAACTTTTCCTAACCCATAAAAAAGGCCGCAGCGGTTTGAATCGCTGCGGCCTTTTTATTTTGCTGGCGCTAAAGCTTACTCGTCGACATCCAGTTCTTCCGCCGCCAGTTTTTTACCCGGCAAATAATTAGGCGCCACGCTGATCAGAATGGTCAGGAAAGTTGCCATATACGGCACTGCCTGCACCGCCAACACCGCCACCCAGAGATGACCGCTAGTATTATTGAACTGCGGCTCCATACGCATCGCGACGATACCCGCAATCAACAAACTCAGCAGCAAAAGCTCCTGCCAAATCACCAGCAAACCGGCAATCAACGGACCTTGCGCTTCGTATTTCGGCGTCCGCATGAAGGGCTTTCCGGACGTGAACAGGCCTTGCAAGGTCCCGCGTGCCACCGTGTGCGTCAAGGACAAACCCGCCAAAGCCGCTCCCAAGGCTTGAAGGGTCGAACATGCCACCCGCGCCTTATAAAGCCACAAGCCACGCCCCACCTTGAACGCAAACAGGCCGATGGTCGGCAATAAAAAGGCATTGATCGGCAATTCACTGTGCAGCGGATTCAATACCAGCATCGTGGTCAGTATCAAGCTGGCGCCCGTGAACAATAAGGCCAGCGCATCGGAAAACCAGGGCAACCAACCGGCAACAAAGTAATAACGCTGGGCCGGAGTCAACGCAGACTTTTTGTTCGGCAAGAAATGACGCCAATGCTTTTTGATGATTTGCATCGCGCCATAAACCCAGCGGAAACGCTGCGTCATGTAGCCCGAGAACGTATCCGGCATCAAGCCGCGGCCGAACGATTCCTTGCAATAAACGGAATCGTAACCGGCTTCATACAGGCGCAATCCCAGCTCACTGTCTTCGCAAATACACCATTCGCCCCAGGGCCCGACTTTTTCGAAGGCCGACTTGCGCACCATCGTCATCGTGCCGTGCTGAATGATGGCATTGTATTCGTTGCGCTGCACCATGCCGATGTTGAAGAAACCGGCGTATTCCCAATAGCACATGTCCTTGAAGGTGCTTTGATGGGCATCGCGATAATCCTGCGGCGATTGCACGAAGCCGACATTTTCTTGATCGAAATACGGCACCATGCATTTCAGCCAATCCGGCGACAGAATATAGTCGCTGTCGATGACCGCAATGATTTCGGCGTCTTCGGCGGTATTTTCCAAGGCATAGTTGATGGCGCCCGCCTTGTAACCCGGCCAATTATCCAGATGGAAAAAGCGGAACTTCGCCCCCAAACGATCGCAATCTTCTTGCACCGGCATCCAGACGGCAGGATCCTTGGTGTTGTTATCCATCACCAACACTTCGTAGTTTGGATAATCCACCTTGGCCAGCGCATTCAAGGTCTTGCGCACCATTTCCGGCGGCTCGTTATGAATCGGCAAATGAATGGACACTTTCGGATATTTGAAATCGGGCGACGGGGTTAGCGGCTGAAAGGTGCGCCGGCCTTTTCGATGCCACAATACTTCCGCCAACTCCAGGCTTTCGGTCAGCAATACCAAAATCGCCATGGCCTGCATCATCAGCAAAATGCTCCAGAACACCACGGAAAAACTGGTCTGATACTGGGCCGCCGCGATAGAGGCCGACCAAAACAACACCGAAGCCGCCAGATTGGCCACGATGCCGAATAACAACTTGCCAGGCAGTTTCAGGCTTTTGCGCTTGAATAAAAACGCTGCCATCAAGATCATGCTCAGCAATGCCGCGCCGGTGGCAAAGTTGCGCCACATCGGGTTGGCGACCACTTCGCCCTCCATGGGAAACTTGGGCTGGCGATCGGCATTGAACAAACCCCAGTAAGCACCGGCCGTACCCTCGAGCTCGATTTTCCAGGGCTGATCAAAGGCCTCGATCACGTAATAAATGATGTTTTCCGCGGTCGCCCGGTTCAGGAAAGCCCGTAAAAACTTGGCTTCGTTGATCAGCGACGCGCTAGCCGCACCTCGCGGCGGCCCGTCTGAAGGCCAGCCTGTCTCGGTGATCACGATAGGTTTGTTAGGGTAGAGCTGTTGCAATTCATAAAAACGCTTGAACACATAGTCTACCGCGGCATCGCCCTCGGCCCCCTCGGGCAAATCGACAGGCACCCCCTCCCAATAGGGCAGGATGTGCACACCGATATAATCGACCTCAGCCACCAAAGCCGGATTGGCGGCCCAGATATCCCAGGTTTCCGAGGTACTGACCGGTTTCCAGGTATTTTTTTTGACTTCCCGGATATATTCAATCAACTGATTGGCTTTTTCCGCGACCTTGACCTTGACCTCGGCCTCGATCTTGTCTTTGATTTCCTGCTCGCTCAGCTGGCCTTTGTATTGCGCCCGAATCTGTTCCGAAATGGGGCCGGCCAATTTGGCGCGCACCCTGAGCAAGGACTCGTTGCCCACCAATGTACGCAGGATGGTCTTGGGGTAATTATTGGTCAGATTGATCAGGCTCTGGATTTCCCGGCGATTTTTTTCTTCGAACTTTTGCCTGTCTTGCTCGGTAATGTCGTCGTCAAATAAATCTATCCAGGCCCCCATCGCCAAATTGATGCGATTTTGCGCCGCAAGCTCGGGAACGACTTCCATGCCCTCGGTAGAGGTATAGGTTCTGATCGAGTGGACTTTGTCAGCCAACAGTTCCAAATCTTCTTGAACTTGCGCGGGCGTCGGATAGTTTTTCTTTTCTGGATTAAAGTCTTTGCGGGTCCCGTTATACGTCACCCCCATCATCGTACTGCTCCAGGACGGCAAATGCAGCGGGTTGTTGATGTAGGACCAGATGGCAACGTTGACCGCCACCAGAAAAACCACGGTGAATAAAGTAGCTAGTTTTGCTTTCATTTCGAGCAAGACACTCCAGATCAGGAAGAGGCGAGATTAAAGAAGATACTTAAAATTGATCGACAATAACTGTAGTCGATGTTCATGTTGTCGTTAATAATTTGGCGCCGCGGCTAACCGGCGGCTATAAAAAACCCCGCGCGGCGAGCCCAAAGCAACTGGCAAATCGAACTTCAAGAGCCCTAATTTGCTATGGCTTGCTTAGACCAAGCTTAAGCGGGGTTTGGTAAGAAAAACTTATTTCAAGGACAAGGTTTCGGCACGACCACTCGTTTCGACGCTCAACTTGTCTTCTTTCAGCAACCACCCAATCGCACGCTGGACTTCATTTTTACCCAGCCCAGTCTCGGTGGTAATCTTAGTGACGCTGGCTTCACCATTTTGATCCAGGTAATGCCAGATTTTACCGGCAGCTTCACCAATTACATCTCTCATTTCAACACCTCACATTTCAGCAAAAAAACCTTTTTCAGCCTACAGTCGCTTTGGCATGTCGTCGTCTTGTAACCGCGGTTTACCGGTCTTCTGGCAACACAATGTTCAATTCAAGTGTTTCCTGATTACCATCTTGTTCAAAATTGACCGTAATGGCATCTTGGCCCACGTTAACGTATTTTTGAATGACTGCCAAGAGCTCTTGCTGTAACTGCGGAAGATAGGACGGTTGGTTTCGCGACGCGCGTTCGTGCGCCACCAGAATCTGCAACCGTTCCTTCGCCAACGAGGCGGAACTGGGTTTCGATGACCTGAAATAATCCAAGAGACTCATCACTTACTCCCGAATAACTTGCTAAACAAGCCTTTCTTCTCTTCCTCAATGAAACGGTGAGGTTTATTCTCACCTAAATAGCGCGCGACGATGTCTTGATAAGCTTGACCCGCATCGCTTTGCTCGTCCAAGATAACCGGCGTTCCCGAGTTGGATGCATTCAAGACCGATTTTGACTCCGGAATCACCCCCAACAAATGTAGCGACAAAATTTCCTGGACATCGTCCACGCTCAGCATTTCTCCGAGCTTCACTCGATCAGGCGAGTAGCGCGTCAATAGCAAATATTCCTTAATCGGTTCTTCGCCTCTTTCGGCGCGGCGCGATTTACTGGCCAATATGCCCAACATGCGATCGGAATCACGCACCGAGGACACTTCCGGATTGGTCACGACAAAGGCGTCGTCGGCAAAATACATGGCTAAGGTAGCACCACGCTCGATGCCGGCCGGCGAGTCGCAAACGATGTATTTAAAATCTTTTGCCAATTCTTCGAGGATTTTGCCCACGCCTTCGGTGGTCAGCGCATCTTTGTCGCGGGTTTGCGAAGCGGGCAATATATAAAGTTGATCGCAACGTTTGTCCTTGATCAATGCCTGCTTCAGGGTCGCCTCGTTATTGATGACGTTAACCAAATCATAGACGACTCGACGCTCGCAACCCATGATCAAATCAAGATTACGTAAACCCACATCAAAATCGATAACCGCGGTTTTATGGCCTCTCTTTGCCAGGCCCATTGCGATAGCCGCGCTGGTTGTGGTCTTACCCACGCCACCTTTTCCTGACGTTACGACGATTATTCTGGCCAAAGTTGTTCCTCCGAGAAAAGCTTAAATATCTTTAATAATAAGTGTTTGATTATCCAAACTGATTTGGACTGGCTTATGCGCTGTTTCCGGGCTTAAATCATCGCTGAGTTGATAAATGCCTGCAATTGAAATCAACTCAGCCTGCAGGTCAGAACAAAAAATCCGGCTCTCGACATTGCCCAAAACTCCGGCCAACGCCCGTCCCCGCAACGTGCCATAAACATGTATGTTGCCTTCGGCCATGATTTCAGCGCCTGCGCTGACGGTAGCCGTTACGATCAAATCGCCTTTGGCATAAACGCGTTGCCCGGAACGAACGGGTTGCGTAATCAATTTGTTTTCGACGAGGGGCTCTGATTGCTTTATTTCTTCCGCATCAGGCACTGGCAATGTTTTGGGTGCCGGTTTTTCAGGCATCGCGCTATTGACGCCATGCATGGAAAGAACCGGAAGATTCAGCGCCAAAGTGTCTTGATTCTGTTTTTCCGTTCCGCCACGAATTCCGATCGGCATGAATGCTTGCTTACGCACCAGCGCAATCAAGGCAGGAACATTGATATCCAGGTTTTGGTTGTTGAGCTTCTGCAAATCGATCAGCAACGGCGAATTCCTGAAGAAATCCGGCGCTTGCGCGACTTTCTCGAGCAGCTGTTGCTGAATTTGCTCGACATCATTACTGTTCAACAATAGCACCGGCACAGTCAATGACGTGCTTTTAAACTCTAGAACGACTTTTTGCAAGGAAGGGGCCTCGGTTGACATAGAGTTTTCAAACAGAACCAGCTATTTTAACGTGGCAAATACTATCATTTTCCACCAGGAAAAGCATATAGACAGTTAGAGCAGGAACAGGGTTGCCAAGCCCAAAAACGCCATGAAGCCGACCACATCGGTCACCGTCGTCAGCAGCACCCCGCCCGCCAATGCAGGGTCTATCCCCATGCGATCCAAGGCGACCGGAATAGCCACGCCCGAAAGGGCGGCGCAGACCAAATTGATCATCATCGCGGCACCTAGTAAAAAGCCCAAATGCACGTCGTGAAACCAGAACGCCGCGACACTGGCCACGACCACCGACCATATCAAACCATTCACCAGGCCTACGGAAATTTCCTTGAAAAACAGACTCACCGTGTTGCCGGCCGAAACTTGCCGCAATGCCAAGCCCCGTATCACCAGGGTCAGGGTTTGACTACCAGCTATCCCTCCCATGCTGGCGACGATAGGCATCAACACGGCCAGCGCCACGATTTGCTGAATCGCATCTTCAAACAAGTCGATGACCCAGGCGGCCAGAAACGCCGTCAACAAATTGATGCCCAACCAAACGGCGCGCCGTTTGGCGCTCGTCATGACCGGCGCAAACATATCGTGTTCTTCGGTCAAACCAGCCATTCCCATCAGGGAATGCTCGGCCTCGGCTCGGATGACGGGCACCACGTCATCTACCGTAATGAGACCGATCACTTTTCCATCGTCCGCCAATACAGGTACCGACAGTAATTTACGCTGTTCGAACAACACCGCCACATCGCGAGTAGGCATGCGGTAGGAAATGGTTGTAGCCTTGGCATCCATCACTTCCGCCACTTTCTTGTGCGGATCGTGAGACAAAAACTGGCTGAGCGGTAATAGGCCTTGAAATTGCTCTTTACGATCGACGACGATCAAGCTATCGATCGTGGCTGGAATTTTGCCCCGCAGCCTGAGGTAGCGCGCGGCCACATCCAGGGTCACATCGCCCCGCACTGTCAATAACTCTTGCGACATCATGCCGCCGGCCGTATGTTCGTCATAACGTAACGATTGCTCGAATTGGGCGCGATTATTCGTACCGATCGTCTCAATCACTTGCGACAATAAGGGTTCGGGTAACACATGCAATAAGTCGACCATTTTATCCGAACCCAAATTCTCGCTCGCCGCGATGAGGTCCTTTCTGTCGGTGATTTTCAACAGAAAACTGCCCACATCGACGTTGACTTCGACCAATATCGTACCCATTACGCTGGGCGGAATCACCGACCAAATCTTGGTCCGCTGCTCCGGCCCCAAGGATTCCAGGACATGCGCGGTCTCGGCGGGATAGAGCGAGCGCACGAAATCTCTAACCGCGACTTGAGAACCTTTAGCCAGCACTTCGATTGCCCTGTCGACGAGTTGCTTACTGTTTTCTTGTTGTAAAGTTGACGTCATAGAAAATTAGAAATAGATGGCTCAAGCGCCAATTAACGCATCTCGCGATGCCGAACAATCACGTTCGGAATGATGCCTCGAAAATGTTTGCCGAGTTCTTCCACCAGAAAAACCGAGCGGTGTTGCCCGCCCGTGCAGCCTATCGCAATCGTCAGATAACTGCGGTTATCCGACTCGAATCGGGGCGCCCAGCGCTCTATGAAACCGCTTATATCCTGCAAAAACTCGCTGACGACGGTTTCATGCCGCAAAAAGTCGATGACAGGCTGATCCTGTCCATTGAGCCCGCGTAATTCCTGCACCCAATAGGGATTCGGCAAACTGCGGGCATCGAATACGAAATCAGCATCCAGTGGAATGCCATATTTAAAACCGAACGACTGAAACAAAATCGATAAATTGTTTTTACCCTTTTCCCCCAGCCGGTTCTTCAACAAGTCGCGCAGCTGATGGTAGTGGGTATAGCTGGTATCGATGACGACATCCGCATGGGCCGCGACCGGACGCAGCACATCCTGCTCAATATTCAGCGCCTCGCGCAGAGGCCTTTGCGCCGTGGTCAAAGGATGCCGGCGCCGGGTTTCACTATAGCGTTTGAGGATGATTTTTTCCTCGGCCTGCATATAGACCACCTGGCAGTCAACACCTTTATGCCGAATGGATTCGAGGATCTCCGGAAAAGCCGCCAGTTTTTCGGTTTGATTGCGCGCATCAATGCCGATGGCGGTTTTTTTATAGGTTTCCCTGTTATCCTCCAGCATGACATGGTCAATGAAATTCTGCAGCAAGGCCACGGGCAAGTTATCGATGCAGTAATAACCGCAATCTTCCAGTGTATCCAGAGCGATACTTTTTCCCGAGCCCGATAGGCCGCTGACGATGACCAGTTTCATAAATTCGTAGGCAGGGTAACTAGAGCCACCCTGCCATGTTTAGCGGCTAGTTAACGATGGTTTTGGATTTTTTCTTTATGCTTGACGATTTGCCTGTCAAGCTTGTCGACCATGAAATCGATCGCCGCATACATATCTTCCTGGGTGTCTTCTGCATAAAGCTTGGCGCCGCTGATTTGCACGGCCGCTTCGGCTTTTTGCTGCAGCTTTTCAACAGTCAAAATGACGTGAACATCCACCACATTGTCGAAATGACGTTTGATTTTGCTGATTTTTTCCTCGACATAGGCCTTCAATGCCTCGGTGACTTCTACGTGATGACCTGTGATACTGACTTGCATGGGAATACTCCTGTTTATAGAAAATGTACTTCCTGATGGGATTAAATTAGCCTTTTCCGCTGGCTGGTCGAAGGAATCGACATGGCTTCGCGATATTTGGCAATGGTGCGACGCGCCACTTGGATGCCCTTCTCATTCAATAAGTCGGATATTTTACTATCGCTTAATGGTTTGGCCGGATTTTCGTTGCCGACCAACTCTTTTATCAGTGCCCTTATCGCCGTAGCCGAGCACTCGCCCCCCCCGTCCGTGCCGACATGACTGGAGAAGAAATATTTAAATTCGATCACGCCTTGCGGCGTATGCATGTATTTTTGCGTGGTGACGCGGGAAATCGTGGATTCGTGCAAACTCAATTCTTCGGCAATGTCCCTCAGCACCATGGCCTTCATCGCGATCGGGCCATGTTCGAAAAAATCGCCCTGTTTTTCGACGATACTTTTCGCGACCCGCAGCAAGGTGTCGTTGCGACTGTGCAAACTCTTGATGAACCAGCGCGCTTCCTGCAGATGGTTTTTCATGCTGACATTGTCCTGGCTATTATCGGCACGTTTGATCATGCCGGAATAGAACGGGTTGATACGCAGCTTGGGCGCGATATCCGGATTCAAGGTCACTTGCCATTGGTCCTTGACCTTGGTGACGAAGACGTCGGGCACGACATACTCGACGTCGGCTTCCTGCAAGCGCGCGCCGGGCTTGGGATCTAGCGTTCTGATCAGCGCCAGCACGCCTTTCAACTGCGCCTCGCTAAAGCCGACCCGCTTCATCAAACGATTTTGATCGCAAGTCGCCAATAATTCCAGATGCCTGCACACAAACTCCAAGGCGTCTGCCTTATACGGCGTATCGTCCGGTAATTGCTGCAGCTGCAAACGCAGGCAATCGGCCAAGTCCAGAGCGGCAACCCCCACCGGATCGAAATTCTGAACCATGTGCAACACTGCCCGCACCTCATCCATTTCCACGTCGTCCAGTTGCTCCAATAAACCCTGATGAATCTCGTTCAGGTCCATGGCAACATAGCCATCGTCATTGATCGCATCGATGATGGCCACCGCAATCGCGTAGTCACGCTCCGAAACGTGGGTTAGTTCCAGTTGCCAAATCAAATGGTCCTGCAAGGTTTGCGCCTTGCCGCGAAAAGTCTCGAACTCGGCGCTGTCCGCCGCATCATCGCCACCAACCGGCAGCATGCTTTCATAGACATCGTCCCAGCTGACATCGACCGGCAACTCATCCGGCAAATCGGTTTGCGAGCCTTCGCTAGTGACTTGATCGGTGTTTTCGGTTTTCTTTTCCCGATATTCCAGAGTCGGCAAATCCTCTTCTTCCGCTTCCAGCATCATGTTGGACTCGAGCGCCTGCTGGATCTCCTGCTGCAAATCCAAAGTCGACATTTGCAACAACTTGATCGCCTGCTGCAACTGCGGCGTCATTGTCAGGCTTTGCCCGATTCTGAGTTGTAAAGATTGCTTCATAACCACTCAATCCTATAAGCTAAATGTCTCGCCCAAATACACGCGGCGGACTTCCTCATTGTCGACCAGTTCCCGCGACCGGCCTTCCGCAATCACCCGGCCACCATTCAAAATATAGCCCCGATCACAGATTTCCAG
The DNA here is from genome assembly GCF_024360925.2 of Methylomonas rapida. NCBI lineage: Bacteria > Pseudomonadati > Pseudomonadota > Gammaproteobacteria > Methylococcales > Methylococcaceae > Methylomonas > Methylomonas rapida. Next base: position 4,102,789 of record NZ_CP113517.1, read on the forward strand.
TGTTTCCCTTACTTTGTGCTCGGTAATCAATATGCCTATGCCTCGATCTTTCAAATGCGCAATGATCTTTTGCAGATCGAGCACCGAAATCGGGTCAACGCCGGCAAAAGGCTCATCCAGCAAGATGAATTGCGGCTCGGATGCCAGGGCCCTGGCGATTTCAACCCGCCGCCGCTCCCCCCCGGACAAGCCCATCGCCAGTTGTTCGCGCAAATGACCGATGCCGAATTCGCCGAGCAGTTCATCGATGATCAATTCGATCTGCCCATCGGTCAAATCATCCCGTATCTGTAGAACCGCGCGCAAGTTATCGGCGACGCTCAATTTGCGAAATACGGAAGCCTCCTGCGCCAAATAACCAATGCCTAGCCGCGCGCGCCTATGCATGGGATGATGGGTAATTCGTTGATCATCCAAATAAATTTCGCCGGCATCCGCCTTGACCAAGCCAACCAGCATGTAGAAACTGGTGGTCTTGCCGGCTCCATTCGGCCCCAACAAACCGACTACCTCGCCGGTATTGACATTCAAACTCACACCATTGACGACATTACGCCGGTGATAGCCCTTGAAAAGTTGCTCCGCACTCAATCGCGCCATATCACTTAGCCGTCTTTGCCTTGGGCTTGATCACCGAATGGACGCGCTTGCCGTCCGAACTGGGTTCACCGGCCTTGAGCAACGAGTTTTTGGTGTCGTATTCGATATATTCGCTCGATTGCTTGGCATCGCCTTGCCAAACCGACGCCTTTTTCATGAAGATCAACAGGTTTTTATCAGGGTAAAATTCATTGATTAAGCCCTCTCCGTACATTTTTTCCTTACCGACCGCCGGCAATTGCTCGAATCGTGACGGATTACCCGTCGCCACCAGTTTGGTAATGGCGCCATCCTTCAAATAAACCACCAATTTGTCCGCATCGATTCTGATACTACCTTGGGTCGCCACCACATTACCAGTATAAGTACTGACTTCCGCTTTTTCATCATAGACGGCATTGTCCGAATCGATGTACACGGGTTGCTCGGAGTCGGTCTCCAGCGCAAGCGCGGGATGCGCCGATAACAGCGCAAAAATCAAACCTATGAATTTACTTAATCTCATAACGCCCTTTTACTTTGGACAATAATTTCAAGTGTATGGGACTCACAAAAGTCACCTGCATCCCTGTGCCAGACGTCTGATTGGGGGGGCTGATGATTTCAGCCCAGGCCGAGGTTTCCGCGTAATTGGTCGACAATTTGACGCGTAAATCCGATGTTTTCACCGTCAAAGCCGAATTATTTTCAGAGGCTTCGCGATCGATCAGCGCCTGCCCGTTCAATTGTAAATTATCGCCATCGGCCGCCATGATGCCGGTGTCGGACTGTATCACCCACGGCGCGGCATTGGGGTTGTATAAGGTCATCACCGGCCTATCCAGATGCGTGCTGCCATCCTGCTTGAAATGCTGCATTTTATCGGCTTTCAATTCGCTTTTTGGCTTTCCGTCCAGGTCCATTTCTTTCTTGTAATAACCCGTGCTAAAAAAGTCCGGGCTGTTTTCCGCCACTTTCATTTCCATTTCGTGCTGCTCGTACAACTGCTGCAACCACCAGCTCAGTAAGACAGCCAGCGCCACATAGACATAAAGTTGGTATTTATCCCAAAAAGTCATAAATAGGCTTGCAGCGTCAGATCAAACGTACCTTGCACCTGCATGATCAAGTCGCATACCTCACGCACGGCGCCCAGTCCGCCTGGCGTTTGCGTACACCAATCGGCGCGTTGTTTGACCGCAAAATGCGCGTCGGCCACGGCGACAGCAAAGCCTGCTTGAACCATGATCGGCAAATCCAATACATCATCGCCGACATGAGCCACTTGCACGGAGCTCAAATTCAGATTTTGCAGAATTTCGGCGAATGCGGCCCGCTTGTTTTCATGCCCCTGATAGACCTGTTCGACCCCCAGACTTTGCATCCTGAGCGCCACCGAATTGGATTTGCGCCCGGAAATGACCGCCACCTCGACACCCGTCTGCCTGAGCAATTTAATGCCATGCCCATCGCGCGCATGAAAACATTTGTATTCCCTGCCTTGATCATCGAAAAACAGACGCCCGTCCGTCAAGACGCCATCGACATCCAGAATCAACAGCTTCAACGCCTTGATTTTATCTTGTTGCTCTTGAGTCAAACCCAACATGCGGACCACCTCAAACAATACCGGCACGTAATAAATCATGCATATTTAATGCGCCTTGCAAATTTTTATTTTCATCGACGACCAATAGGGCGTTGATCTTTTTTGCCTCCATGATTTGCATGGCTTCGGCCGCCAGAATATCGGCTTGAATCACCTTGCAAGGCCGTGTCATCACATCGCAAACCCGGGTCGCATGTACATCCAGGTTTTTTTCCAGCATGCGCCGAAGATCGCCATCGGTAAAAATCCCCGCCACATGCCGATTGTGGTCGACTACCGCCGTCATGCCCAACTTTTTCTCGGTCATTTCCAATAATGCTTCGCTAACCAGCACCGTGTCAGCCACCATGGGCACTTCATCGCCGCGATGCATGATGTCACAGACTTGCAGCAACAAACGCTTACCCAAGCTGCCACCGGGATGAGACAAGGCAAAATCGTCACGGGTAAAACCTTTTTTCTGCAACAACGATACCGCCAGAGCATCCCCCATCACCAGAGCCGCCGTGGTACTCGAAGTCGGCGCCAATCCCAACGGACACGCCTCCTGTTCGACACCAACATGAATGTGCACGGTCGCCAGTCGCCCCAGGGTAGATTCAGGATTACCGGTCATGGCAATCAAAGGTACGCCCAACCGCTTAATGATAGGCAAAATCGTCAAGATTTCTTCGGTATTGCCGGAATTCGACAAGGCCAATACCACATCCTGCCGGGTAATCATGCCCAGATCGCCATGACTGGCCTCTCCAGGATGCACAAAAAAAGCCGGTGTTCCGGTGCTTGCCAAGGTAGCGGCAACCTTTCCGGCGATATGGCCGGATTTACCCATCCCGGTGACCACCACCCGCCCCTTGCAAGCCAACAGCAAGTGGCAGGCTTCGACGAAATGCTCATCGATGCGTTCAGCCAATTTGGCGATGGCCTGCATCTCGGTTTGAATCACCGCGACAGCCAATGCCTGTATATCCTGATCGCGCACCAACTCCACCACCTCATCACAAAATTAAAAAAGGAATCATTATTGCATGTTCTGATGCAGGTTTTCATCCTGAGTCATTGACTTATTCGCGATGACTCATACAAAATACCCCGCTTCAAAGCAAAAAATTCTTGTAATCTCGGCAGATGCCTAATAGCGCAAGCTCGACACACCAGATCGTCAGCATTAAAAACCTGAGTTTTTCCCGCGGGAAACGAAAAATATTCGACGACATCAGCCTCGACATTCAGCGCGGCAAAGTCACTGCGATCATGGGGCCAAGTGGCACAGGAAAAACCACGCTGTTGAAATTGATCGGCGGCCAGCTTTACCCCGACGCGGGAGAAATTCGCGTGGATGGCCAGAACGTGCATCGTCTGAAAACCAAGGAACTGTATACCTTGCGCAAGCGCATGGGCATGCTGTTTCAGAGTGGCGCGTTACTGACGGATATGAACGTTTTCGACAACGTCGCCTTCCCGCTTCGCGAACACACCCATTTACCGGAATCGATGATACGCACGCTGGTGCTCATGAAACTGCAAGCCGTCGGCTTGCGCGGCGCCCGCCATCTGATGCCCAGTGAATTATCCGGCGGCATGGCCAGACGGGTGGCCTTGGCGCGCGCGATTGCGCTGGACCCGTTGATGATCATGTACGACGAGCCCTTTACCGGCCAGGACCCCATATCGATGGGCGCATTGGTGCACTTGATCAAATCACTGAACACCACGCTGGGATTGACCAGCATCATCGTTTCCCACGATGTGCAAGAGACTGCCGCCATTGCCGACTACATCTACGTGCTATCCGACGGCAAGATCGTTGGCCAGGGCACGCCGGCCCAATTGGCGCAATCCGACTCGGCCTGGGTGCAACAGTTCATGAACGGCGACGCGGATGGACCCGTGCATTTCCACTATCCAGCCAAGGATTATCTGGACGATTTACTGACCACTCGCTGAAACGATCACACCATGCTCGAATACCTAGAACAACTGGGAAAAACCACCCGACACAGCTTTGCCAAGCTGGGCCGCGGCTCATTTTTCCTGCTGCATGCCTTGGCCGGCATCCGTGAAATCCTGCCTCGCCCCAATTTGCTGGTCAAACAAATATATTCGGTCGGTGTGCTGTCATTCCTGATCATCAGTATTTCCGGCTTGTTCGTCGGCATGGTATTGGGACTGCAAGGATTCAACATTTTGTCCGACTTCGGTGCCGAAGAATCGCTCGGAGTCATGGTCGCCGCCTCGCTGGTGCGCGAACTGGGCCCCGTAGTGTCGGCCTTGTTGTTCGCCGGCCGCGCAGGCTCGGCACTGACCGCCGAAATCGGCCTGATGAAAGCCACCGAACAACTGTCCGGCATGGAAATGATGGCGGTCGACCCCATCTATCGCATCGTCTCGCCGCGCTTTTTGGCCGGTTTTTTATCCATGCCATTGTTATCAGCGCTGTTCAGCGCAATCGGCGTAATGGGCGGGCACTTGGTCGGCGTGGGCATGCTGGGCGTCGATGACGGCGCGTTCTGGGCGCAAATGCAAGCCAGCATCGACTTTCATGAAGACATCGTCAACGGCATCATCAAGAGCATCGTGTTCGGCTTCGTCGTGTCATGGATCGCCTTGTTCGAAGGTTACGATGCCATTCCGACCTCCGAAGGCGTCAGTCGCGCCACCACCCGTACCGTGGTGAACTCCGCTTTTTCCGTACTCGGACTCGATTTCATCTTAACCGCTCTCATGTTTGGAGATATTTAACATGCAGCATTCCAAGACTCAGGACACCCTGGTTGGCCTGTTCGTCGCATCAGGCATTGCGGCCTTGTTTTACATGGCCCTGCAAGTCAGCAATCTCGGTACTTACACCAGCAATGACAGCTATACGGTGATCGCCCATTTTCAAAATTCCGGCGGCCTGAAAGTCAAATCTCCGGTTTCGGTCGCCGGCGTGCGCATAGGCCGCGTGTCCTCGATCCGACTGGACAAGGATTCGCACGAATCCGTCGTCGAAATGCGTATCGAATCGCAATACGACAACTTGCCGGTCGATTCCGGCGCCAGCATTTATACCGCCGGCTTGCTGGGCGAACAGTACATCAACATCGATCCCGGCTCCTCGGAAGAATTCTTGCATGACAAGAGCGTGCTCGACATCACCAGCTCCGCGATCGTGCTGGAAGAAATGATAGGCAAGTTCATGATGAACAAGGCAGATGGCAAATAATGGCCAAATTGAGCTTGATCGAGCAATCGCCGGGGCATTTCACGGTGGAAGGCAATCTGACCTTCGCCAGCATCGACAAGGAAACCCTGAAATCCTTCAAATTTCTGAAGGGAATCGATACCATTTGCATCGACCTGGCGAAAGTCGGCACCACCGACAGTGCCGGCCTGGCCTTGATGATCGAATGGATCAAGCAAAGCCGCATGATAAGAGCCCAGTTACGCTTCAAAAACATACCCGACCAACTCCTGGCCCTGGCCAAGCTGAGCGGTTTTGACGAAACAGAATACTACTCCGGCAGTTCTTCCAGACCTGCCCCCAACACTGTAAACAATATCCATGGATAAATTACTGATTACCGGCGGCCAACCGCTCGATGGCGAATTGAGAATTTCCGGCGCCAAAAATGCCGCCCTGCCGATTTTGGCCGCCACGCTGCTGTCCGAAGCACCGGTTAGCGTCGGCAACATTCCGCATTTGCACGACATCACCACCACGCTGGAACTGCTCGGCCAAATGGGCGTCAAGCTGTTGGTCGATGAAAAAATGAACATCGAAGTCGATTCCAACAGCATCGATAAATACGAAGCGCCGTATGAATTGGTTAAAACCATGCGGGCTTCGATCTTGGTGTTGGGGCCATTGCTGGCCCGTTTCGGCGAAGCCCACGTTTCGCTACCCGGCGGCTGCGCGATCGGCACGCGACCGGTCGACATCCACATCGACTCCTTGATCAAAATGGGCGCCGACATCCAGGTCGAAGCCGGTTACATTCACGCCAAGGTCAAGCGCCTGAAGGGTTGCCGCCTGGTGTTGGACAAGATCACCGTGACCGGCACCGAGAATATCCTGATGGCCGCCACGCTGGCCGAAGGCACCACCATCATCGAAAACGCCGCCAAGGAACCGGAAGTCAGCGACTTAGCGCATTTTCTAAACAAGATGGGGGCCAAAATCACCGGTATCGGCACCGACATTCTGACGGTCGAAGGTGTGGAAAAGCTCGGCGTGCCCGGCCTGCATTACGACATTCTGCCTGACCGCATCGAAACCGGCACCTATTTGGTAGCCGGCGCGATCAGCCGCGGCCGGGTCAAATTGAAAAATACCGACCCAAACACGCTGGATGCGGTATTGGACAAACTCAGGGAAGCCGGTGCCGACATTACCACCGGCGACAACTGGATCGAACTGGACATGCACGGCAAGCGCCCCAAGGCTGTCACCGTGCGTACCGCGCCTTATCCCGCCTTCCCGACCGACATGCAAGCCCAATTCACGGCATTGAACTCCGTGGCGGAAGGCGTGGGCCTGATCACAGAAACCGTTTTCGAAAATCGTTTCATGCACGTGCAAGAGCTGCAGCGCATGGGCTCGCAAATCAAGCTGGAATCCAATACCGCGATCATCACCGGCATCAATAGACTGACTGGCGCGCCGGTCATGGCAACCGATTTACGCGCCTCGGCCAGCCTGGTGCTTGCGGCCCTGGTAGCCGACGGCGACACCTTGGTCGATCGGATTTATCACATCGATCGTGGTTACGACCATATCGAAGAAAAACTGACCCAACTCGGCGCCACCATCCGCCGCGTGCCCAACTAAATTAGCCACAGCATCATGTTGACAATTGCCGTATCCAAAGGGCGGATATACGAAGAAGCCCTGCCGTTTTTGCAGCAAGCCGGCATCACGCCGATCGACGATCCGGACAAGAGCCGCAAATTGATTTTGCAAACCACACGACCCGATGTACAACTGGTCATCATCCGCGCCACCGACGTGCCGACTTTCGTCGAATACGGCGCGGCGGACCTGGGCATAGCCGGCAAGGATGTGTTGTTGGAGCATGGCGCCGAAAGCTTGTACGAACCGCTCGACTTAGGCATAGCCGGCTGCAGGCTGATGACCGCCGGCCCTGTGAATGTCCAACCGGTCAAGGGCCGGCTGCGGGTGGCGACCAAATATGTCAAAACCGCGCAACGTTATTTCGCCGATTTAGGGATTCAAGCCGAAATCATCAAGCTTTATGGTTCGATGGAATTGGCGCCGCTGGTGGGCCTGGCCGACTGCATCGTCGATCTGGTCGATACCGGCAACACTTTGAAAGCCAACGGCCTGGAACCGCGCGAACTGATCGCCAACATCACCTCGCGCCTGGTCGTCAACAAGGCGGCGATGAAGATGAAGCATCAAGCCATTCAGGCCCTGATAGATCAGTTCGAAACCACCTTAGCACAACGATAATCCCATGACTGCGATCAACATGCTCAGACTCGATAGCTCTTCCGCCGATTTCAACGCCCAGCTGAAACAGCGTTTGGCATGGGACGCCAGCGAAGATTTGGAAATCCACAAGCGAGTACTGGACATCATCGCCGACGTGCGCCAACGCGGCGACGCGGCATTGATCGACTACACCAACCGCTTCGACCATACCCACTTCAACACCGGCACCGAGCTGGAATTGAGCAAAGCCGTGCTGCAACAAGCCTGGGATAGCCTGCCCGCTGATCAAGCCCAGGCGCTGCAAACGGCCGCCGACCGCGTCCGCGCCTATGCCGAGCATCAAAAACTGCAATCCTGGCAATTCACCGAAGCCGATGGCAGCTTATTGGGGCAAAAAGTCACCCCGTTGGATAGAGCCGGGCTGTATGTGCCGGGCGGCAAGGCGGCTTACCCATCGTCGGTATTGATGAACGCGATACCGGCCAAGGTTGCCGGCGTCGGCGAACTGATCATGGTGGTGCCGACGCCACGCGGTGAAACCAACGCGATGGTGTTGGCGGCGGCTTATATCGCCGGTGTAGATCGAGTCTTCACGATCGGCGGCGCCCAAGCAGTGGCGGCGCTGGCCTATGGCACAGAGACCGTGCCGGCGGTGGATAAAATCGTCGGCCCCGGCAATATCTATGTCGCCACCGCCAAAAAACTGGTATTCGGCCAGGTCGGCATCGACATGATCGCCGGTCCTTCGGAGATCTTGATCATCTGCGATGGACAGACCAACCCCGACTGGATTGCGATGGACCTGTTCTCGCAAGCCGAACACGACGAGAACGCCCAGTCCATCCTGATCAGCAACAGCGGCGAATTTCTGAATCAAGTAGAAATCAGCATCAACAAACTACTGCCGGAAATGGAGCGCGCCGACATCATCCGCGCGTCAATGACGGGTCGCGGTGCGTTTATCAAAGTTGCAAACTTGTCCGAAGCCGCCGAAGTCGCCAACCGCATCGCACCCGAGCATTTGGAATTGTCGGTAGCCGACCCGGAGGCCCTGTGCGCACAAATCCGCAACGCCGGCGCCATCTTCATGGGCCGCTACACCGCCGAAGCCTTGGGCGATTACTGCGCCGGCCCCAACCACGTGCTGCCGACCTCCAGCACCGCCCGATATTCATCGCCGCTGGGGGTTTACGATTTCCAAAAACGCAGCAGTTTGATCAATTGTTCAGCTAAAGGTGCATCTGAATTGGGCAAAGTGGCTTCGGTACTGGCGCGAGGTGAAGGGTTGACGGCGCATGCGCGGTCGGCGGAATTTAGAATTTAATCACCAAACTGGCATAGGCAGGAATGCGCGCAAGCTTTTCCGACTTACCGAGACCTTTCGTACTCCCCCGCGCACTCAATAATTGCCCATATTTTAACCTCGCCAGAGCCGCCTTGAGCTTGCCAACCCTAGGCCAATGACCCACACTCGTACCATGAATTTCGAATGAGACGATGCCAAGAGTGAAAGCTGTTTCCGTGAACGCGGATTCGATTCCGCTTATGCAGCCAGGGCATTTTTTGATCGCAATCGCCTGGTTCGTGCCGACAATCGACGCTGTTATGGTGAAGATCGGTATCAGCGCTTCAACACCGCCTGTTCGTCGTGGTTTACACGCCTCGTCAAGACGCCATTCGTATTATCTCGACCCGGAAAGCCAATCAACGCGAGATTAAACACTATGAAAACAGTACACGTAACGATTGAGGCTGATTCTGATATTGGACGCATCGATCCCGCGCGTGTCGACGCTACGACGGAAGCCGATATTGTCCGACACATCGCCCAGGATGAAACCAATGCCATGCTGGACTCCGCGCGATTTGCCCGCAGCGTGAGTAAACACCGGGGTCTGAGCCAAGCGGAATTTTCCCAGCGCATCGATGTATCTCTGGAAACCGTACGCAACTGGGAACAAGGCAAACGCTCGCCCACCGGCGCGGCCAAAGCATTGCTCAAAGCGCTGGATAAAGCGCCCGAAGCGGCGCTGGCAACATTGGATTGATGTTGGTTCGCGGACCGACAGCCGCGATACTTTTCTTTGCTCGTCCTCGGCAATCGCTCCTGCATTGACCTACGCGAGGACTTTATCAGCCATAGATAGGAAAGGCTTAATGAATTGGAACGAATATGTACAACTGTTGGCCGGTTTGGTTTCGGTGGTGAATCCGATCAGCGCGATGCCGATTTATCTGTCCTTGACTGCGCGCAAAACTCCGGCCGAGCGTCGGCAGACAGCAATATCGACAGCGTTTGCCGTGGCAATGGTGCTGTTGACTTCGCTACTGGCTGGCGAACCTATCCTGCGTTTCTTCGGTATCGGGTTGCCGGCGTTCCGCGTTGCCGGTGGTTTGTTGCTGCTGTTGATGGGCATTTCGATGTTGCGGGTCAGTGACGACCGTTCGCGCCACACGCCGGAAGAAGAGGCAGAATCCTACGACAAAACATCAGTGGCGGTGGTGCCGCTGGCCATGCCACTACTGGCGGGACCCGGCGCCATCAGTACAACCATCGTTTATGCCCATCGCGATTTATCGCTGAACCACTACCTGCTGTTCAGCACGGTCATTGTATCGGTCAGCTTGATCGTACTGGTTACCCTGCTACTGGCACCGCGCATCGTCGCCATCATGGGCCAAACCGGCATGAACGTCGTCACGCGGGTCATGGGGTTGTTATTGACTTCGATCGCCGTCGAATTCATTGCGAATGGCGCGACGGCATTGTTCCTTAGAATTTAGATGTGGCGGCTTGGATTTGAAAACGGCCCGACGCCAAAGCGTCGGCACTATCTTCCGCATTCAGCGCTGCGACAACCCGCCGCGCGGCAATGCACCGCATTTTGGCGCCAAAACCGTTCTGATAAATTAAACGCGCTCGTTCGTTGGGGGAACGTAACAGGGTAAGTTCAAATCCATTTTTTAAGGAATGAAAGCATGAAAAAATCCGTGGTTACCTCAATGTCCATCCTTACGCTGGCCTTGGTCGGCTTAGCGATGTTCAACAGTAGCATTGCCGGCGAAACCAACGAAGACGCCAAGTCAGTTGCCTGGTACGTCGCCAATATTCAAGAGGCCCGTCAACAAAATAGAGTGTGCTACAACACGCCCAGCCTGAAGTCCACGCCAAACTGCGTCAACGCCTTACACGCCTTGGAAATCAGCTTCAAAGGCGGCAACTAATCCTTTCAGCCCGTTTCTCGATAGTACCCAACCTGCCCGATGGCAGGTTTAGCTTGGTATGCGCGTAATATCCTTCTCATATCCGGCTTTATGCTGGATTTTTTTCGGCGAACAGCATGGAAACGATGCGTTGGGCTACGAATCCCCGACCCGTTGGCGGCATAATGGCAAGGACTGGCGATCAATGTCAGCCGGAATCAGTGCCATAATCCGCCATTTTTGACCAAAAGGAGTCACGATGAACAAATCCGAATTGATCGATAGCATTGCCCAACACGCCAATCTGACCAAAGCCGAGGCCGGCAAAGCCTTGGACGGCTTGATCCATAGCATCGAAAACACACTGAAACAAGGCGATAGCGTAGCCTTGGTGGGGTTTGGCACGTTTGAACTCAAACACCGAGGCGAACGCAAAGGCCGCAATCCACAAACCGGCGCCGAAATCACCATAGCGGCGGCGACCGTGCCGAGTTTCAAACCTGGCAAGGCCTTGAAGGAAGCTGTCAACGGATAAAGCCGCGAAAGAAAAACGGTTACGCCATTCGAGCTATTGCATTCTTGCCCTAAAGGCTTAACCTACTATTTTTTCCGAATGCTGTGACCATCCTAAACCAAACCGATGACAGACTCCGCCTGGACTAAACAAGGATCAACTCTAAGCCTCAATAACGCGTGCAAGGAGTTTGGCCTTTCCGAACAAGAAATCATTCATTCCATCAAACAAGGCAAATTGCAATATCGGCTCAATTACGCGCATGGAAATCCTTATTACAAGTTACTCAGAAAGGAAGTACAGGCATTGGCCCAGGCATTATATGGCGATGATTACTTGAAAAGGCAGGCGCTTGAACATGAACTGCTGACAGTAAACAAAGAAATCAATAGCCTGAAAAGGAAGCTTTCAAAGCTCGAAAAACAAAAGGCAGACCTGTCCCAAAAACTGGGTATCGGTTAGAGCGGTTTTGTCCGCTCGGGGGAATGTAAGCAGATGCAAGCGAGCGAATGGTTCGGTTTATTGTTTGGCGTGCTATTGGCCGGCAGCGGGTATTTTTCCATCAAAAGAAAACGCTCCTCACACACCCAGTACGGCCGTTTTGAAGGACAGGGCGCCATAAATGTGGGCCATTTCTGGCTGGTGCTGGGCTTGATTTTTATTGCCGGCACCTTGTTTGATATTCCGATTTTCAACTCATTGATCGGATTTATCCTGGAAAGCCGGCGTTATTGAGGGCGTTGGTCTTCGCGAAAGTGGGTTTAAAAAGCGTATGCGTATGCTTGATATAGCTTATCGCAGGAACTCAGAAGTGTGCTTGACAACGCGAAGCCCATAATTGCCACCTATCGGTGAGTTTCCTTCGCCAGCTAATCCCCTTGCGACTATGAATTGTCAATACTGATCAATCTCATAAATGTTCTTTCATCGACTGAATATCCTCAAGTTCCTTCGCTCGTTTGGCCGTTTCGGTCATGAAACAATCGTTGACTTGTAGACGAGCCATCGTTCCACCATCGGGTTCGTAGTAAAAATCGCAGTTCGCCTCCCGGTATTTCAGCCAAGCCCGTTGTGCATCTCGCAAGGCTGTTTTACGCGTTGCCGGAAGTGTGTCCATCAAAGTCTTGTAGACTCGATTAAGCCTGACATCTTGACGTTCACTTTCCTGACCCATGCAGTCGATCATGCTCATCGTTCCGCCCCCAGACTGGTCCATGCAGATGGAAAACTCAGGATTAAGTTCGGCATCGGCGGCAGAAGCCGATTGACTCAATAGCAGCAACAAGGCGCAGACGCGGTATGCTCGATCTGTCATTTGAAAATTCATCGAAGTAAGTCTTATTTTTGTATGATGCTGAAGATAATTATATCCCTGTTTATTAAAACATCCCCTCCAACACACCCGGCGTCTCGACCTTGCCCGTCCCGCCATCAAACCTCAACTCCACCGCCTCATCCCCCGGCCAAAGCCAAAACTGCACCACTGCCTCGCCCCGGATTGCGGTCAGGTTCAGGTAGTCGCGCAAGTCCTCGACCTTGGCGTAATGCAGCTTGACCTTGTCGCCGCCCCACAGCACCGGATGGTAGGTTTCGATCTGGCTGACGTTGACCACCTTGTCGGCGTCGACGTAGAGCTCGCCCAGCAGGTAATAGGCGTGGCTGGCTTGCAGGTGGTCGACCAGCCAGCGCAACGAGCGACCTTGCAGGTTCACCCGCTGCGAGATCACGCGTAACGGCTCGCCCTGGATCAGCACCGCATCGATCGGGTACAGGTTGTGGTGCATCTGGCTCTTGCCCACCGAGCGGGCCTTGCCGTGGTAGTCGACGATCAGGCCGTTCTGCCAGGCGCCCAGCACCGGGCAGGTGCATTCGATATGCTCCAGGGTCAGGTTGTCGATGGCTTTGAGTTCCAGCGTGTACCAATGCGTCCCTTGCACCTCGACGAACTCGTCGTAGGCGATATCGAAGTCCTTGAGCAATTGATGCAGGCCGCCGCGCAGGCCCATATTGCTGATGGGATACAGTCCGACGCAGAACACCAGCAGCGCGCACAACAGGATCATTTCCGCCTTGCTGCCGACTTCCAGCCGGTATTTGATCTTGCCGGGCATGACCACGCGGATCGGCGATGGCCAGAACAAATCCACGCCGCGGATGTTGCCCATGTCGATCTGGATGTGCGACCAGTAGCCGCCGAGCATCGCCCAAAAATAAGCGGGATGGGAAAAATACAGCGGCGACAGCAGCACGGCCAGGCCGCCAAAGCCGATAAAGGAATGGGTGATAGTACGATGGCCGAAGCGTTTTTCCAGCGGCACCGAGAGAAAAAAAAGCGGTCGGCCTACCCGCGAGGTGGGGATGTCGATATCGGGCATGAAGGAGAACAGCACGGCCAGCGCCCAGTCCACGGGTTCCGCCTGGTACTCGAACACCGCCGCGCCGCCCAGATACAGCACGGTGGAAAAGGCGGCATGGGTGGCGGCTAACAGCTTTGCCTCCTGGATAGGCACTCAACCTAATTCAAAACTGGTCACACCATAAACGTATTCAATGGGAACCGCCGGCGCCTGACCTAAATACATCCGAGCCGTCTCGAAAACCGGTTGCATGGCATGGCGATTAACCAAATCAACGGCGTGCGAATTGATAGAAGGAATATCGAGAAAGTAGCTCGTGCGGTGCGGTAATGATGAGATTAAAGACAAAAACAATTGTTCGGCCTGCTCCGGGGTTTTGGCGAACAAGGGACCGATTTTGTAACCCACTCGGCATGGTCTCGCCACGCCGTAGCCTGCCAGCCGATTATCTTCGAGGTAAGCCAATGCGGTAGATCCCGGCTGTCTGAGCCAGTTCGCCAAAAAGACGCGACGTGCTTTTGAAAAGATGTGTCGATCAAACTGATTGATCTCTTCCTCATTGCGGGACAGTAGTTCGACGACGGCGCTGGATGGCGGAACGCTGAATACGGCCGATAGGCCTTGATAGCGGATGTTTGGATAGGCTAACTGGAAGCCATACTTTTTGTAGTTGTCCTGTTGACTCAGCACGCCATCCAGCCCAACCGTCCGTCCGGCAAGCGCATTCATGGCGGCTTGCCATATTTTGAGGCCATAACCATGGCCACGAAACTCGGGCTTGACTAGATAAAACCCAATGAAACCAAAATCATGCTCGTATTTCACCGCGGAAATGCAGGCAATCGGATTGCCGTTCAACAGGCCAAGCAAAAAGCCTGTCTCATCCGCCGCAAAGAAACTGTCCTGATCTTGTAAGCCTGGGTTCCAACCTTCACTGGCCGCCCAATCAATGGCCAAGCTCACTTCATCATGGGTCATGTTACGAATCTGGTAATGCTGACTATCCACTGTAGCTCCTGGTAAGTAACTGTCTAAAAAACTACTTCCCGATTTCGCTGGATTGAGAAGCCAAACAATGCGCAGGGAGGATTAGCACATCCACCAAGATGCACTCTCATCCGGTGGACGCGGCTAACGCCTTATCCGCCCTACCGAATTTGATGACGATTGATCGCGGATATTTTTAACCTGTTGATGACATCAATTAGGCTCATTTCAGGAGCCTTTTTTATACCCCAAATATGCCTTTAAGGCATTAAAACGGTATCATCCAACACGACCAAGGGATCGTTAACCCAATTGGCGTCTCTATATTTCGCCGCTGATCTTCCTTACGGTTCGGTGGTTTCACACGCGATAACGAAAGGCGGTTTCTTTCCGGAAATGCCAGCATGGTTATAGCCAACAGGTTCCCCGATAAAACGGACTATAAAACACAAGGGGAGCTTCTTAGCATGTTCGATGATCCTGCCTCGGTGAAGGAACTGAAAGAGATGCTTACCGACTACGACCCTAAAAAGGAAGGCATTTTGTTGTTGATCACCGACTACGCTAACGCCACGTTTTTTGTTACTCTGAAAGTAGCAAAATGTGAGGGTGCGGTTGCTTGTTGGACAGGCGTCGGCGGCAAGGATGCCGCCGTCGAGCCTACATGGATGTATTCACGGCGACCTGTCCGGCAAGCAACCTTACCCTGAAGACTATTTTCATTTGCCGGGGCGATGCACAGCCTTCATGAGCGTTACTTTCAAATTCGATGCGGCCAATGGATAGGGCTTGAAGCAATTCCGGCGTCAAAACGATACCCATTTGGCACATAACAGGCATTAAAAAGGCTCCTTTATGATGCCGTTTTGACTCACCGCCCTACCCCTTTGAACACGAAGTAACGGAAGGTCAGGAACAAGGCCGTACCCAGCCCGCCCATGATGTACAGCGTCTTGTCGCCGGTGCCCATGCCCACGTAGCGCATGGACACGATCACCGCGCCCAGTATCATCACCAGCGGCGTGAAATCCAGATAAAACACCCCGGCATCGTGGCGCATCTCGCGCACCTTGCGCTTGTCGATGATGCGTTCCTTGCCGGACTCGTCCAGCATGTCATGGATAGCCTGCGGCACCCCGCCCGACTGCTTGACGACGTGGCTGATGTACAAATCCGGCGATTCGATCAGTACGCCCTTGGCCTCGATGTACTTCCTGACAATCTCGCGGATCACCGGCGGCGGCAACGGTTTGACGGCGATTTCCTTCATCTTCCACCACAGCTTGCGCACGCGGGCCTTTTTCTCCGAGGCGCAGCCGATGACCTGGGCATGGTCGAAAATCGCCAGCCAGAACGCCATTTGCGTGGGCGTCAGCGTGGTCAGGTCGTCCACCGCGATCACCGGCCGACTCTCCGCCCTGGCCAGCGCCGGGATGATGGCCTGGGTCAAGTCCCGCATGCTCGCCCGGTTGACGTGGGTTTTTATCTCCCGCCAATCGATTTGAGGCCCCGGCACGCCCTGAAACTTAGCCGGCAAATCCAGTTCCACGGCGCTTATCAGGCCCAAGGCCAACATTTGCCGGGCCATGTCCACGAACTGGCCCTTGGCCTGGTGGTCGTGCAAGATGATCAGCAAGCCGACCTTGTCCTTGACTTTGGCCAGCGCCGCGCGGGATCGAAGGGGGGGGGGACCAAAATAACCAATTCTGCCCTAGGGTAGGGTTAGGCTTTCATCCCGCTCTTTGTTAAAATCCGCCCCCTGTTTAAATTACGCCAATCGCCTTTTTGGTCGCGCCCGACCCGCAACTTTTCAACATGCCAAACCAGCCACTTACATCCCTATTCCGCCCCGAAATTCTCGCCATGTCGGCCTATCATGTCGCCGATGCCAGCAATTTTATTAAACTCGATGCGATGGAAAATCCTTACGGTTGGCCCGAGGCCATTCAGCAAGCCTGGCTGGAGCATTTGAAAGATTGCCCAATGAATCGCTACCCGGACCCGGAAGCCAAAGCCTTGGCGGACGCCTTGCGTCAAAGCAATCAAATACCGGAACAAGCGGGGATTTTATTGGGCAATGGCTCGGATGAAATCATCCAGATTCTGCAAATGGCTCTGTCTAGCGACGCTACCGTACTCGCACCGGAACCCGGCTTTGTCATGTACAAACAAATCGCCCTCAGCCTTGGGCTGCGCTATCAAGGCGTGCCACTTTTAGCTGACAGCTTCGAGCTGGACATGCCCGCCATGCTGGAAGCCATATCCAGCCTGCAACCCGCTCTGATTTTCCTGGCTTATCCGAACAATCCGACCGGCAATTTGTTCGATGCAAAAACCATCAAGCAGATTCTTGCGGCCGCTCCTGGCCTGGTCGTGGTCGACGAGGCTTATGCCCCCTTCGCCGATGCCAGTTTCATGGATCAACTGCCTCATCACCCTAATCTATTGGTCATGCGCACGGTTTCCAAGCTGGGTTTGGCGGGCTTGCGCCTGGGCTTTCTCGCCGGAGATAAGTCCATCCTGGA